>VBLP01000224.1:6677-9228 GCA_005887925.1 Deltaproteobacteria bacterium
CCGGAGGATCCTTGGCGCGCCGGCACGCCGAACGGAACGCCCGGCTTCGTCATGCCGGATCACCGCGCAGCGCTCGCTGCGTCTGACGGCGTGGTCTCGTTTGCCGCCAACACGCCGCACGGCTGGACGGTGATCATCGATCACGCGCCGCGCAAGCTCGCGACGTACTACACGCACCTGTCCGCGTTGCTGGTCGCCGCAAAAGACAAGGTCAGCGCCGGCACGCCGATCGGCATCATCGGCGCCGATCCGCTCGACGGCCAGCGGGTCGTGCACCTGCACTTTGAAACCTGGCGGGGTGGTGCAAGCGACCGGTTCGATCCGCAACCTTTCATGCGGGCGACCTGGGAACACCTGCCGGATCCCGGTGATCAGCCGGTGCTCGTTGCACGCAACGTGCGGTCGCCGAGCTCGCGCGTGCCGGTTCGCGCGCACACCCGCTCGTGGCCTCGACACGGCCGCTAGCCCGACCTCAATCGTTCCTCGAAAGGACCCAAGCCCATGAGTGATCCGCAAGCGACGCAAGCCACCTCGCCCCCCGCGGACGCGACCGAGGGATCCCATCCACTCGACAGCGTCATCGCGTCGATCCGCGCCGCGGTCGCCGCCGATGCATCGCCCGAGGCGCGGGCGATCGGAGTGATCGCCTGCCGCTCGATCTTGACCGCGCTCGAAGCCAACGCCGGCGAACCGCTGGCCGCACCGCGGCCGACGGCAGCACCGCCAACCTCACCCGTCGCCGGCTCGCCGACGTCGCCGATCGCCGCGTTGCTCGCTCAGCTCGCATCGATGCCGCGCGATCAGATGTTCGAGCTTCTCAAGCAGCTTGCGACATCGCCGAGCTCGCCTTTGACCGGCATCCTCGCGCAGCTCTCCGAGATGCCGCGCGAGCAGCTCGTCGAGCTCATCAACAAGAAGCTCCGCGCGCTCGCCCCAGGCGGTGCGCCGGTCCCGCCGCCCGGCGGCCCGAGGTTCCACCTGATCTCGATCCCGCCGCTGCCTCGGCGTAGCGGTGCCTGAGCTGGTCGACCGCCCACTGCACGCCCCCAGGAACCACATGCCCAACCTCGCCACTTCTCGCATCCTGCACGAACCGGAGCACGCACTCGCGCCGAGCTTGCATCGACCCTGGGTCTGGCCGCTTCCGCGGCTCGATGGACTTGCGCCATGCATCCTGTCTCCGATCGGGAACGCGACACCGGACAGCGTCGAGCTCGGCTATCCGGGGCGCTCATCGTCGCCGGGCTTCGTACCCGTGTTTGCCGCGCGAGACGGTGTGATCGCGTATGCCGGTATTGCCAATGGCGGTCCCACGATCTGCCTCGATCACGCCGGCGGCTGGTCGACCCAGTACGCCGGTCTTGCGCACATGCTCGCGGCGCCCACGGACCGGTTCGGTCGGCGCCGCAAACAGCGCGTCCGGGCTGGCGACGTACTCGGCCATGCGCGGCGCGACGCGCGTTCGCTTCGGCCTGGGTCGGATTACCGACGGCGAATCGGCTCCCGTCGATCCCGCCGGGGTCATGCACACCTGGACCCTGTTGCCCTGGTTCGATGCGGCGGCCAAGTAGCAACGACGCGTGCGACCAGGCGCTGGAGATCGCCATGCGGCCCGTCATGCAATCCTCGCACGAATCTCGCCAGGCCCCCGTCTGCGTTGGCGAGGAAAGCTGCACTCGAACGCAGCTGTCAGAGCATCGAGTCTCAATCTGCACTGATGCTGCAGCGCTGCACGCGAAGCAATCCCGAGCGGAGACACGCGGAAACACCTTGCCAATCCTTGCCTTGCGCCCAACCGGAGACGGGACAGCACTTGCACGTGCGCTGGCGCGAGTGCTGGTCCGTCGAGCACTCGCACACGAGAGTGCATTACACATCCTCGGGGATTGTGAGAACGCTGCATCGGAGGGATGATGTCGCTCGTTCGCATCCGGCATCGATCGGGGAATCAACATGAAGATCCGAACCTATCGCAGGCGATCCAAGAACGACGAGGGCAAGCAGCAGTTCAGCATGGAGGTGCAGCAGGCGGGCTGCCAGGAGTTCATCTCGCGGATGGGCTTCGCAGGCGAAGCGTGCGCGGACTACGCCGACGATGGCGGGGCCAGCGACGACTTTCTTACGCGTGCCGGACTGCGCCAGATGATCACCGAAGCACAGCGCGGCGATGTGATTATCTGTCGTGATCAGTCGCGTCTCGGCCGTGACGCAATCGAAGTGACGTTGGTGGTTCGCGACCTGGTGCGCGATCGCGGATGTCGGCTGTTCTATTATATCACTGGTCAGGAAGTGCAGTTTGCCAATGCCATCGATCAGGCCACAACGTTCATCCAGGGAACGGGCCATCAGATGGAGCTCGAGGCGATCAGGTCGCGCACTCGCGAAGCGCTGCGATCGCGCGTGCGTGACGGTCGGATCGCCGGCGGGAGCTGCTTCGGCTATCGCCTCGAGCGCAAGAGCGACGGTTCAGGACGCAAGTACACGCTGGCGGTGGTCAACGAAGCTGAAGCACCGATCGTCCGCCGGATCTACGATGAGTATCTCGCCGGTC
>VBLP01000225.1:0-13177 GCA_005887925.1 Deltaproteobacteria bacterium
CTCCACCCCGCGCTCGGCGAGATCGATCCCGACGTCGGCGGCATCAGCTGGCTCACGCTGCTCGGCATCGTGAGCGGCCTCGCCGTGCTCGGTTCGGGCACGGTGCTGGCGGTGCGCGCGCTGCTGGCGCGCCACCGGGTCGCGCTGCAGCGCTCGGCCTACGACGAGGCGGTCACCCAGCTCCGCGCGCTCGAGGACCAGGGCGCGCCCGACGCGGCCGCTGCCGACGCCTGGTTCGTCGCGCTGTCCGCGATCGTCCGGCGCTACCTCGAGCAGCGCTACGACATCCGCGCGCCCGAGCTCACCACCGAGGAGTTTCTCCAGGTCGCGACGATGCGGCCCGAGCTCACCGGCGAGCACCGCGCGCTGCTCAGCTCGTTCCTCGAGCGCTGCGACCGCGTCAAGTTCGCGGGCTACCGGCCCGACTCCGACGAGTCGCTCGCCACGCTCAAGGCGGCGCGCGGCTTCGTCGAGGACACCCGGCTGCGCGAGCCGATCGCGGTGGCGGTCGCGATGCGGCCCAGTGGCCAGAGCGGCCAGAGCGGCCAGAGCGGAAAGGCGGCCTGACATGGAGAGCGCGATCCGCTGGATCTACGGTCAGTTTCACGTCGAACCAACGCACCCGTGGCTGATCCTGGTGGTGCTGCTCGCGCCCGTGGCGTACCTCCTGGCCCGGATGTCGGCCGGCCGCGTGGTGTTCTCGTCGCTGCGCGCCCTGCCGCTCGGCGGGCACACCTGGCGGACGCGGCTGGCCTGGCTGCCCGACGCGCTGATCGCGCTCGGCGTGGTCGCGCTGGCGATCGCGCTGACCGGGCCGCGCGCCGGCGATCGCAGCTCGCGGATCCACCGCGAGGGCATCGCGGTGATGATGGCGGTCGACGTGTCGGGCTCGATGCGCGCGCTCGATCTGTCGGAGCGGAACCACGAGCTGACCCGGCTCGACGCGGTCAAGCAGTCGTTCGAGCGCTTCGTGCTCGGCGGCGGCAGCCTCGCCGGCCGGCCCGACGACGCGATCGGCCTGGTCGCGTTCGCGAGCTACGCCGAGACCCGCAGCCCGTTGACGCTCGACCACGGCAACCTGGTGACCGCGGCGCGCCAGCTGACGTTCGCACGCGACGACGAGGCCCAGACCGCGATCGGCGCCGGCCTCGAGCTGTGCGTGCAGCGGCTCGCCGAGGTCAAGGCGCGCAGCAAGGTCGCGATCCTCCTGACCGACGGCCAATCCAACAACCGATCCGGGTACCGCGCCCCGACGGCTCGAGCGAGCTCATGCAGGCCGAGGTCTCGATCGACGAGGCGCTGCTGCGCCGGATCGCCGACCGCAGCCACGGCCAGTACTTCCGCGCCACCGATCACGCCGGCCTGGTCAAGATCTACGAGGAGATCGACAAGCTCGAGCGGACCTCGCTCGAGGAGGATCGCTTCACCGAGTACCGCCAGCTCTACGGCCGGTTCGCCGCGGCCGCGATGGCGCTGGTGCTCGCGGCGTTCGCGCTGCGCGGCAGCGTGCTGCGGAGGCTGCCATGATGGCCTTGCGGTTCGCCGAGGTCCAGCGCGTCCACCTGGTGTGGCTCGCGCTCGCCGTCGTGATCGGGCTCGCCGTGCTCGAGCTTCGCAGCCGCAGCGCGCTCGGCGCGTTCCTGTCGCCGGTGATGCAGCGCCGGCTGACCGCGCAGGCCGGCCTGGGCCGGCTCGCCGCGCGCCTGGGCCTCTTGCTGTGCGCGCTGCTCGCCGCGATCTGCGCGCTGATGCGCCCGCAGGTCCGCGGCGAGACCGAGACCGTGACCGCGGTGCAGGCGACCGCCGACGTGATGTTCGTGCTCGACACGTCGCGCTCGATGCTCGCCGACGACGCCGCGCCCAACCGCCTGGCCCGCGCCAAGGCCGAGATCGCGCAGCTGGTCGGCTCGCTCGAGGGCCACCGCGTCGGCCTGGTGGCATTCGCCGGCCGCGCCGCCACGATGTGCCCGCTGACCCCGGACCGCTCGTTCTTCACCACCGTGCTGTCGACGGTCGACACCCGCAGCGCCGGCCGCGGCGGCACCCGCGTCGGCGAGGCGATCAAGGCCGCGGTGCGCGGCTTCCCGCCCGGCCAGGGTGCCAAGCTGATCGTGCTGATCACCGACGGCGATGATCAGGATCTGTACAGCAAGGACGCGGCCAAGCTCGCGGGCGACGCCGGCATCAAGATCGTCGCGATCGGCCTGGGCAGCGAGACCGGCAGCGAGATCACGCTGACCGATCCGCAGACCGGCGCCAAGACCAAGCTGATGTACGACGGCAAACCGGTGATCAGCAAGCTCGATGGCGCTCGGCTGCGGGAGATGGCGCTCGTCACCGAGGGCGCCTACATCCCCGCCGGGACCTCGGCCGTCGATCTGGAGTCGATCATGAAGACCCACGTCGCACCGATGGTGAGCGAGGCCGTCACTGCGGCCCAGCGGGTGATCCCCGCCGAGCGCTACACGTGGTTCCTGCTCGCCGCGCTCGGCTTTCTGTTCGCGGCGCTGTGGGTCGGGAGGACGCCATGACGCGGCCAATGCACCTCGCGGTCGCGGGCCTGGTCGCGGCCGCCGGCTGCGGCGGCTGGACCGGCGAGCACCGCAACGCGCGCGACAAGTATAATGAAGGCGTCGCCGCGCTCGCCAAGGCGGACTACGACGCCGCCGAGAAGGCGCTGCTCGACGCGCGCAGCCAGGCCGGCGTCGACCCCGAGCTGCAGTTCCGCGCGGCCTACGATCTCGGCGTCGCGTGCGCCGGCCACGCCGACAAGCTGCGCACCGGCAAGGACGCCGATCTGACCCGGGCCTACGAGCTCGCCACCCAGTCCGAGTCGTGGTTCCTCGACGCCAGCCGCAAGCGGCCCGGCGACGCCGACACCGCGGCGAACCTCGCGGTCATGAAGGCGCGGGTCAAGCGGATCCGCGACGAGCTGGCCGGCGGCGCCGGCAAGCTCGAGGCCCGGCTCGACCGGCTGATCGGCGAGCAGCGCGGCGTGCTCGAGGAGGCGCGCGGCGCGTGGCTCGAGATCAAGCGCGCGGGCGGCCGCGATCCGCTCGCCGGGCAGAGCACGCTGGTCCACCTCGCGGACACCGAGCGCGGCATCGTCGCCGAAGCCGGCGTGGTCGGCGATCTCGCGGCCGACGAGATCGACGCGATCGCCAAGAAGCCCGAGGACAAGCGCAGCCAGGAGGAGAAGGGCCGGATCGTCCAGCTCAAGAACCTCGACCTCTACCTCATGGAGGGCCGGACCCGGATCACCGAGGCGCGGCGCAAGCTCCAGGAGCTGTCCGCCGAGGATGGCGTGGCGCGCTCGGAGGCGGCGCTGGTCGCGCTCAAGCGGGCGCGCGAGCAGCTGCTCGATCCGATCACGGTGATGCGGCTGGTCGCGCAGGACGAGCTCGCCGTGCTCCAGGACACCGCGCAGTCCGACCCCGGCGCGCTCGCGCTCGGCGCCAGGGCCAAGGCCGAGGCCGGCCCGGGATCGGCGCCGGCCGCACTGCCGGGCTGGCTCGAGCCGGCGGTGATCGCCGCGCGCCAGGGCAACACCCGCGAACGGCTCGAGGAGGTCCGCGCGCGCCTCGCCGCGGCGACCGAAGCCGCCAGCCAGCCGCCCGCGGCGCCGCCGAGCGCGCCCGGCGCCGTCAGTACACCCGCCCCACCGCCGCCCGATCCCAAGCAGCAGAAGCTGATCGAGCGCGTCCAGGCGGCGCTGCCGGCGGTCGGACAGGCGAGCGTGGCGATGGACCGGGCGCGCCGGGCGCTCGCCGACAAGCAGATCAAGGACGCCCTCGAGCAGGAGGGCGCCGCGCTCGATGCGCTGGCGCGGGCGATCGAGCAGTTCTCCGACCTGAAGCAGCTGGTCGAGCTGGCGTACGCCGAGCATCAGGAGCTCCTGCACCTGCTGGCGCCCGAGGCGGCCAAGCAGCTCGACTCGACCCAGCGCGCCCGGCGCACACGCGATGCGTTATCGCATAACCTCGGCCGGATGCCGCGGATCGCCGAGTTCCTCGCCGACGAGATCACCCAGCTCGACGAGCAGGCCAAGCAGCTGGCCGCCAAGGCTGCCGAGGCGGGTCCCGCCGCAGCGGCGGGGTCGGGCTCAGCGGCGGGCTCGGGCTCGACGGCAGGATCGGCCGCGGGGTCGGCGGCCGCGGATCCCAGGCAGGCCGAGGCGCAGCAGCTCGCGCAGGCCCAGCAGCAGCTCGAGCAGGCCCGGCAGCAGATGACGCACGCCGAGGAGCTGCGCGGCCAGGCCGAGACCGCACTGTCGGCGCTCGACAAGGCGCTCACCGGCAACACCGATCCGATGCCGCCCGCGAAGGAAGCGGATGCCAGGCTGACCGAGCTGCGCAAGCTGTTCTTCTCGGTGATCGAGCACCTCCAGGAGCTGATCCGCGAGCAGGGCGAGACCCGCGATCAGACCGCCGCGGCCAGCGGCGAGGACGATGTCAACCGCGCGCCCAAGCTGCCCGGCCTGATCGGTCGCCAGGACGGCCACGCCGAGACCGCCAGGGCGATCACCGAGGCGCTCGCGCACCAGGCCGACGCCGCCGCCAAGCAGCCCGCGCAGCCGGGCGCCCAGGGTCCGAACCCCAAGTCGCTCGCCGCGGCCGCGGACGAGGTCCGCCAGGCCCAGGGCGACATGGCCGGCGCGCGCGGCACGCTGGTCAAGGCGCGCGATGCCAAGACCACGACCGAGAGCCTGATGCCCGGCGTCAAGAGCCAGGGCAAGGCGATCGAGCACCTCGAGAACGCGCTCAAGCTCCTGCAGCCGCCGCAGCAGCAGAAGCAGAACGACAAGGATCAGCAGCAGCAACAGCAGCAGCAACAGCAGCAGAAGAAGCAGGACCAGCCGCAGCAGGGCGGCGCCGGCCAGCGCGCCCGCGACCAGGACGCGCAGCGCCAGCGCGATCGCCACAACCGCGACGCGCAGAACGACCCCGTCGAGAAGGACTGGTGATGCGCAGGATCGCGCTCGTCCTCGTCCTGATCGCGGCCGGCACCGCCCGCGCCGACGCGCCCCACGCCGAGTACCGCCGGCTGCGCGACACGCCGCATGTCGGTGTGCCGTTCAACCTCGACCTGCTCGTCGAGGGCTTCGACGAGACGCCGCAGCCCACCATCCCCAGGCTCGAGATCCCCGACGCGCAGGTGACGTTCGTGACCGCGCAGCCCGACATCACGCGCGGCGTGCAGATGACGAACGGCCGGCGCACCGACTTCGTGCAGGTGACCTGGGTGCTGCGCTGGCAGGTCGAGCCCCGCAAGGAGGGCCGGCTGCGGATCCCCTCGTCGACCGTGTCGCAGGGCGACAAGCGCGCCACCGCGACCGGCGGTGAGATCCCGGTCGACACGATCGCGACGACCGACGCGATGAAGCTGTCGCTCGCGCTGCCGCAGCGCCCGATCTTCGTCGGCGAGACCGTGCCGGTGACCTTGACCTGGCTGTTCCGCGCCGAGCCGCAGGGCGAGCTGCACTGGGCGGTCCCGCTGATGGCGATGGACGCGTTCACCGTGAGCGGCCCACCCGCGGGGACGTCGCGCAAGGCGCTGGTGTTTCCGGCAGGCGGCAAGGAGCTGCAGCTGCCGTACACGGTCGACGAGACCAGCGAGGGCGGCGTCAGCTACAACCGGCTGACCGCGACGTTCTTCCTCGCGCCGCGCCGGTCCGGCAAGATCGACGTGCCGGCGTCGACGGTGGTCGCCGCGCTGCCGACCGGGCGCACCGACTGGTTCGGCAACGCGCCGGGCCGGTTGTTCCGCGCCAGCGACGTCGCGCGCACGCTCGAGGTCAAGCCGGTGCCCGAGACCGACAAGCCGAACAACTTCGCCGGCGCGGTCGGCGATCAGTTCTCGATCGCCGTCACGACCTCGCGCTCGGTGGTCAAGCTCGGCGAGCCCGTCGAGCTCGCGGTCAAGATCAAGAGCAACCAGCGGCTCGACACCCTCGCGCTCGGCCGGCTCGACGGCGAGGGCGGCCTGCCCAGGGACAAGTTCACCGTGCCCGCCGAGCCGCCGACCGGCGAGCTCGCCGACGACGGCAAGACCAAGACGTTCAAGGTCGTCGCCCAGGTCACCGGCCCGGCGACCGAGGTCCCCGCGCTCGCGTTCTCGTACTTCGACCCGACCAGGGCCGCGTACCAGACGATCCACTCCGAGCCGATCGCGCTGTCGGTCGCCGGTGGCAGCGTGGTCGGCGCCGGCGACGTGGTCGCGGCGCGCCCGAGCGCAGGTGGGCCGTCCGCCGGCGCCGGCTCGCAGGCCCGCCCCGCCGGCGGCGACGCCGTGCTCGACGGCGCGCTGGTCGATGCCGAGCTCGCGCTGTCGGCCGCCGGCCACGACGACGATCGACCGCTCGGTGGCGCCGCGCTGTGGCTGGTCCTCGCGTTGCTCTACGCGATCCCGATCGCCGTGCTGATCGCGCGCAGTTACCAGCTGCGCACCCAGAGCCAGCGCGAGGACGCCGCGGAGGTCCGCGCCGCGCGCCGCCGCGTCGAGGAGCTCCTCGATCGCGCCGCCACCGCGCCCGCGCGCGAGGTCGCCGGCCCGCTGGTCGCGGCGCTGCGCGATGTCGCGCGGATCCTCGGGCATGCCGTGACGATCGACGGGCGCAGCGAGTCGACGAGGGGTGGGATCGACGAGCGCAGCGAGTCGACGGGGGGTGGGGCGGAGGGCAGAGCCCCCCCTGGGATCGCCGGCCTGCTCGCCCGGCTCGAGACCGAGAGCTTCTCGCCGCACGCCGCGGCGGCGCCGCTGTCGCCCGATCTGCGCTCCGACGCCGCCGGGTTGCTCCGGCGCTGGGTCGTCGAGGCACGGCGCACCCGCAAGTCGCGCGCGGCGCGCGGCGCGGCGGTGATCGTCGTCGGGCTCGGCCTCGGCCTCGGCGGCGCATCGCAGGCCGCCGCGACGGCCGCGGAGCCGGCGCCCACCGGCCCGATGCAGCTGACCGGCAATGCGAGCGCGCGCAAGGCCGCGTTCGCGCGCGCCGCCGCCGCATTTGGCGACGCGGCCCGCGCGATGCCCGGCCGCCCCGAGCTCTTGACCGACTGGGGCAACGCCGCGCTCGGCGCCGGCGACGTCGCGACCGCCGCGCTGGCCTACCGCCGCGCGCTCGCGATCGACGGCGGCAACCCCCGCGCGCGCCACAACCTGGCGTGGCTGCGTAGCCGGCAGTCCGACGCGTTCCGGCCCGCCGAGGGCGGCGCCACCGACGCGCTGCTGTTCTTTCACGCCTGGCCGCGCTCCCGCAAGCTCTTGACGAGCGCCGCCGCGTTCGCGCTCGCGATCCTCTTGCTCGTGCCGTGGTCGGGGCGGCGCCGCCGCGGCTTCGTCGGCCTCGCCATCCTGCCGCTCGCCGTGTGGATCGCGATGCTCGCCTCGGTGGTGATCGAGGACCGCCGCCCCGACGACGCGGTCGTGATGGACGACGTCGTGCTGCGCGCCGCCGACAGCGCCGGTGCGCCCACCGCGCTGCCGCAGCCGTTGCCGCGCGGGGTCGAGGTCACCGTGCTCGAGCGCCGCGACATGTGGACCAAGATCCGGCTCGCCGGCGGGATCGCGGGCTGGGTCCCCGCCGGCGCGGTCGAGCGCATCGCGCAGTGATGCCGCGCATGAATCTGCATGTCCGCACAGTGGGTATTCCTCATCCCTGGTGCCGCCGATCACTGCTGATCACAGTTCGCCACACGATCGCGGCGCGATGGCAGCGCGGCCCACAAACCTGACAATCCCTGGTCACGATCTGGACGATTCGCGGTCGCTTCGTGGGGCAGGTTGGGCCATGGTTGGCCCGCGCCCATGTTGTCCGTTCAACGCAGTGCGCCGGCCGAGCCAGCTCGCGAGCCTGGCGAACCGCGCGTGCCGCTGCTCGAGCGATTCACCGGCATGCGCGATCGCACCGTCGCGCTGTGTGCGCCGCTGTCGCGCGAGGATCACGTCGTCCAGCCGATGCCGGACGCCAGCCCCGCCAAGTGGCACCTCGCGCACACCACGTGGTTCTTCGAGGCGTTCGTCCTCGACGGCGCGCGCTTCGATCCGGCGTTCGAGTTCCTGTTCAACAGCTACTACGAGGCGGTCGGCCCGCGCGTGCCCCGGACCCGGCGCGGCATGCTCACGCGGCCCGGCCTCGATCGGATCCACGCCTACCGCGCGGCGATCGATCACCGGATCGCGCGCGCACTCGGCGACGGCGCGCTCGACGATGCGGCGCTGGCGCGGCTCGAGCTCGGCCTGCACCACGAGCAGCAGCACCAGGAGCTGATCCTCACCGACGCCAAGTACCTGCTCGGCACCCAGCCGCTCGCGCCGGCGTACCGCGACCTGCCGCGCGGTGCGCCCGCGGCTCCCGCACCGCTCGGCTGGCGCAGCGAGCCCGGCGGCATCGTCGAGATCGGTGCGCCTCGGGCCGGCTTTGCGTTCGACAACGAGCGGCCGCGCCACGGCGTGCTGCTGCCGCCCTACCGGATCGCGAGCCGGCCGATCGCCAACGCCGAGGTCCTCGCATTCATCGCCGAGGGCGGCTACCGCGATCCGCGGCTGTGGCTCAGCGACGGCTGGCAGCTCGCCCAGGCCGAGCGCTGGGAGGCGCCGCTGTACTGGATCGCGCGCGACGGCGACCACGCGCTCTACGATCTCGCCGGCGTGCGCACCGTCGATCCCGGCGAGACGGCGTGCCACCTCAGCCTGTACGAGGCCGACGCGATCGCGCGCTGGCTCGGCGCGAGGCTGCCGACCGAGGCCGAGTGGGAGCACGGCGCCGCATCGGCCCCGCTGACCGGCCACTTCGCCGACACCGATCGCCTGCACCCCGAGCGCGCGCCGGTGACCGAGGGCGAGCGAGCGAGCGCAGGGGAGGGGCCCCGCACCGCCTTGGCCCGAGGAAATCCCGGTGGGATGACCACTCCCGGCCGGCTCGCCCAGCTGTTCGGCGACGTCTGGGAGTGGACCCAGAGCAGCTACGCGGCCTACCCGGGATTCCAGCCGCTCGGCGGTGCGCTCGGCGAGTACAATGGCAAGTTCATGAGCGGTCAGTACGTGCTGCGCGGCGGCTCCTGCCTGACTCCCGCCGGCCATATCCGGCCGTCCTACCGCAACTTCTTCCCCGCGAGCGCGCGCTGGCAGATGACCGGCGTACGGCTTGCGCAAGATCTGTGACGCCCGAGACGCACCGCGATACCAAACGACGCCACCGACGTAAGGAGACCAGGATGAAACCGACGATCCGCGCAGTCCGCCATCCCGGGTCTTCCGGACGCTCCGATCCATTCGCGGGAGACGACGTGATCGCGGGGCTGCGCGCACCGCACAAGCACCTGCCGTGCAAGCTGCTCTACGACGCGCGCGGCGCCGCGCTGTTCGAGCAGATCTGCACGCTCGACGAGTACTATCCATACCGCTCCGAGCTCGCGCTGCTCGAGCGCCACCTCCCCGCGATCGCGGCGGCGATCGGCCCCGCCGCGCGCGTGATCGAACCCGGTGCCGGCGCCGGCGTGAAGACCCGGATGCTGCTCGCGGCGCTCGACCGGCCGGCGAGCTATCTGCCGATCGACGTCAGCAGCGAGCAGCTCGCCGCCACCGCGCACGACCTCGCGGCCGCATTCCCCGGGCTCGACGTCGCGCCGGTCGTCGCGGATTATACCCAGCCGCTCGAGGTCCCGGCCGCCACCACCGCCACCGGGCGGACCGTGGTGTTCTTCCCCGGTTCGACGATCGGCAACTTCGAGCCCGACGAGGCCGAGGACTTCCTCGCCCGCATGGCCGAGCTCGCCGGCCGCGGCGCCGCGATCATCCTCGGCGCCGACTCCAACACCGACGCCGACGAGCTGCTCCGCGCCTACGACGATCCGCACGGCGTGACCGCCGCGTTCGATCTCAACGTCCTGGCCCACCTCAATCACAGCCGCGCCGCGACGTTCGACCTCACCGCGTTCCTGCATCGCGCGGTGTGGAACGCCGCCCGCGCGCGCGTCGAGATGCACCTGGTCAGCCGGCGCCGCCAGGTCGTCCACGTCGCCGGCGAGGCGTTCCAGCTCGAGCGCGGCGAGGCGATCGTGACCGAGCACTGCTACAAGCACGGCCCCGAGGCCCTCGCGGCGCTGCTCGACCGCGCCGGCTGGCAGGTCCGCGACACCTTCGTCGAGCCCCGCGGCCGCATGCGGCTGTGGCTCGGCGTGCGCTGAGCCGTCCACCGCCGCGGCGACGGCCGTGACGGGCCGCGACGGGGCGTGGTAGACCCGGTGGCGATGACGCGCCGCCTCTACCACGACGATGCCTACCTCCGCCGGTTCGACGCCGAGGTCGTCGCGATCACGGCCCACAAGTCCCGGCCGGCCGTCGTGCTCGACCGCACCGCGTTCTACCCCGAGGCCGGCGGGCAGCTCGGCGACCGCGGCCGGCTCGGCGACGCCGCGGTGGTCGACACCCAGGAGAGCGACGACGGCACGATCGTGCACCTGATCGAGGGCGAGCCGCCGCCGGTCGGCAGCCGGGTCACCGGCGAGCTCGACTGGCTGCGCCGGCGCCAGCACATGGCGCAGCACACCGCGCAGCACCTGCTCAGCGGCGCGCTGCTCGACCGCGCGCAGGCGCCGACCGCATCCGCCCGGCTCGGCGAAAGCGCGCTGACCATCGACGTCGCGCGCGACCGGGTCCCCGAGGCCGAGCTCGCCGCCGCCGAGGACCTCGCGAACGACATCATCGACGACGACGTGGCGATCCGCGCGTGGTTCCCCGACCCCGAGGAGCTCGCCCGCCTCACGCTGCGCCGCGATCCCAAGGTCGCCGCCGACGTCCGTGTCGTCGCGATCGGCGAGTTCGATCTGTCGCCGTGCGGCGGCACGCACTGCGCGCGGACCTCGCAGCTGGGCGCGGTGCGGATCACCGGCGCCGAGCGCTACAAGGGCATGACGCGCGTGACGTTCACCGCCGCGCGCCGCGGCCGGGCCGAGCTGTTCTCGCGCGATCAGGTGCTGCGCGGGCTCGCCGGCCAGTTCTCGTGCGGCCCCGCCGAGGTCCCGATCGCGATCGAGAAGCTGCGGCGCGACGCCGAGACCACCGGCCACGAGGTCACCCAGCTGCGCAGCCGGCTCGCCGGCCTGATCATCGCCCAGCTGCCCGGCGACGGCGCGGCGGTCGCCGCCCTGCCGGGCGATCCCGAGCTCTTGCGCAGCGTCGCGGCCAAGCTGGTCGCGGCCGGCCGCGATGCGATCCTGTGCGCGCCGGACGACACCGGCGCCACCGTGGTGCTGATGCGGGCGGCCGGATCGCGGCTCGACTGCGGCGCGCTGTGGAAGCGGCTCGCCGCCCGGCTCGGCGGTCGCGGCGGGGGGCGGGCCGATCGCGCCGATGGCCGGCTCGCGACGCCGGTCGCGGACTGGCCCGCCGCGGTGGCCGATGCCACGGAGATGACGAGCTAACGAGCCGGGCGTTTCAGCCCACCTACGGTGGCGCACCCGCACAGCGTGGCAATGCCGCACGCATCCGGGGCGTCCCGGGCGCACGTCCGACCAGGCATCGAGAACTTCTGAGGGCGTGACTCGGCCCGCGATTTGAATCGGACGCCGGTCACGCGATGTTTGAAGACAAGCCGACTGGAGGACGCATCGTGGGTATCGGCACATCAGCGGGTGGCCTCGAAGCCCTCGAGCAGCTGTTCGATGCGTTGCCTCCCGACACCGGCATGGCATTCGTGGTCGTCCAGCACCTGTCGCCGGACTTCCGCAGCCTGATGGACGAGCTGATCTCGCGCCACAGCGAGATGCCCGTCGTGATCGCGGAAGACAACATGCCGGTGCGCGCCAACCACATCTACCTGATGCCGCCGCGCAAGCAGATGATCATCCGCGACCGGCACCTGGTGCTCACCGACAAGGAGCCGCAGGCGTTCACCCTGCCGATCGACACGTTCTTCCGCTCGCTGGCGCAGGACGTCGGCGAGCAGGCCGTCGCGATCGTGCTGTCGGGCAGCGTCAGCGACGGCTCGCGCGGCGTGGTCGAGATCAAGCGCGCCGGCGGGCTGGTGCTCGCCGAGACCGCCGCCAGCGCCAAGTTCGACAGCATGCCGCTGTCGGCGGCGGCGACCGGCGCGGTCGACCACAGCTACCCGCCGTGCGACCTCGCGCGCGTGCTGTGCGGCCTCGCGCCGCGCGAGGTCGTGCCCGAGGACGAGGCGCTGTCCGACGACCCCGCGATGGACGCGCTGCTGCGCCACCTGCGCGACCACTTCGGCATCGACTTCTCGCTGTACAAGACCACCACGGTCGGGCGGCGGATCCAGCGCCGGGCCGACCTGGTGCGCGCCCAGAGCCTGGCCGCGTACGTCGACCACCTGCGCGGCGATCCCGACGAGCTCAACGCGCTGTACCAGGACCTGCTGATCGGCGTCACCCAGTTCTTCCGCGATCCGGAGGCGTTCGAGCGGCTCGAGACCGAGGTGATCCCGTCGCTGATCGACAAGCTGCCGGCCGACGAGGAGCTCCGGGTCTGGGTCGCGGGCTGCGCGACCGGCGAGGAGGCGTACTCGCTGGCGATGCTGTTCTGCGAGGGCTTCTCGGCGCGCAACCGCCAGGTCCGGCTCAAGATGCTGGCGACCGACGTCCACCAGGCGTCGCTCGAGCACGCCGGCGCCGGGATCTACGGCGAGGTGCAGCTGCAGTTCGTCAGCCCGCGCCGGCTCGAGCGGTTCTTCACCAAGCGGTCGAGCGGCTACCAGATCTCGCACGACCTGCGCCAGATGATCGTGTTCGCGCGCCACAACGTCACCAAGGACGCGCCGTTCACGAAGATGCACTTCATCTCGTGCCGCAACCTCCTGATCTACTTCCAGCCCCAGCCGCAGCGCACCGTGGTGTCGCTGTTCCACTTCGGGCTGGCGTCGGGCGGCGTGCTGTTCCTCGGCGCGAGCGAGACGCCCGGCGCGCTGGCCGACGAGTTCGTCTCGATCGACGACCACTGGAAGATCTACCGCAAGCGGCGCGACGTCCAGCTGCTGTCGCAGATCCGGCTGCCGCTGCACCGCCAGATCACACAGCGACCGGCGCTGATCG
Source organism: Deltaproteobacteria bacterium (assembly GCA_005887925.1). Lineage (GTDB taxonomy): Bacteria > Myxococcota_A > Polyangia > Haliangiales > Haliangiaceae > JABFXX01. Next base: position 13,047 of record VBLP01000225.1, read on the forward strand.
ATCTGCCGCGGACGCACGCCCCCGATCCGCTGGTCCTGGGGACCTACGATCAGCTGCTCGATCGCTTCATGCCGCCCGGCTTCCTGATCGACGAGGACTGCGTGCTGATCGGCAGCTTCGCAGGCGCCGAG
>VBLP01000225.1:13278-27976 GCA_005887925.1 Deltaproteobacteria bacterium
GGCCCGACGCCGATGGCGCCGCGACCCACACGCGGTGCACGCTGACCGCCGAGCCGCTGCTGCACCCCCGGACGGGCGCGCGCCACGTCCTGGTCACGTTCCAGCGCCACCGCGATTCCGACGACCGCAGCCACCGGCCGGAGCCCGGCCCGGTGCCGATCCCGGTCAGCCAGGCGTCGCGCGAGCACCTCGACACCCTCGAGAGCGAGCTCGCGTACACCCGGGAGACCCTGCAGGCGACGATCGAGGAGCTCGAGACCTCGAACGAGGAGATGCAGGCGACCAACGAGGAGCTGGTCGCGTCCAACGAGGAGCTGCAGAGCACCAACGAGGAGCTGCACTCGGTCAACGAGGAGCTCTACACGGTCAACGCCGAGTACCAGCAGAAGATCATGGAGCTCAAGGAGCTCAACACCGACATGGCGCACCTGCTCGAGAGCACGGACGTCGGTACGGTGTTCCTCGATCGCGAGCTCCGGATCCGGCGGTTCACGTCGCGGATCGCCGGCGTGTTCCGGTTCCAGCCGTTCGACATCGGCCGGCGGATCACCGACTTCTCCCACAACATCGAGCGGCCGCAGCTGATCGAGGACATCGAGCGGGTGCGCACGACCGGCACCGTGATCGAGGACGAGGTCCGCGACCGGGGCTCGGTGCCGTACTTCCTTCGCGTCCTGCCCTACCGGATCAACCGCTCCGGTGAGCCCGACGCCGACGCCGACGCCGGCCAGATCGACGGCGTGGTGCTGACCCTGACCGACATCTCCGCGCTCGACTACGCGCGCTCGCACATCGCGCGGCTGTCGGCGATCGTCGAGTCGTCCGAGGACGCGATCATCGGCAACGCGCTCACCGGCACGATCACGAGCTGGAACCGCGGCGCCGAGCGGCTGTACGGCTACACCGCCGAGCAGGCGATCGGCCGCGGCCTCCGCATGCTGGCCGCCGCCGGCGCCGAGGGCGAGATCGACCGCGCGCTCGACCGCGTGCGGCGCGGCGACACCGTCGAGCACGTGCTGTGGCTGTCGCGCCACGGCGCGGGGGCCAGCGTCGAGACCTCGACCACGCTATCGCCGATCCACGACCGCAACGGCATGGTGATCGGGGCCTCGGCGATCAGCCGCGACATCTCGAGCCTGCTCGCCGCGCAGCGCGAGCTCGAGCAGCGCCAGCAGCGGATCGCGATGCTGCTCGAGCAGGCCGAGGACGGCGCCCGCCACCGCGAGCAGTTCATCGCGATGCTGTCGCACGAGCTGCGCAACCCGCTCGCGGCCGTGATGAACGCGACCACGCTGCTCCAGAAGCAGCCCGACGGCGCCGCGCTCGCGCGCTGCCAGGCGGTGATCGAGCGCCAGACCCGCCACATGAAGCGGCTGCTCGACGACCTGCTCGACGTCTCGCGGATCACCCGCGGCAAGTTCCAGCTGATCACCGAGGACGTCGACCTGCGCACGCCGATCGAGTCGGCGGTCGAGTCGACCGCGCCGCTGTTCGTCGAGCGCGACGTCCACCTCGACGTCAGCCTGCCGCTCCAGCCGCTGCCGGTGCGCGGCGACGCCAGCCGGCTGGCCCAGGTCGTGGTCAACCTGCTGTCCAACGCGGCCAACTACTCGCCGCGCGGCAGCACCGTGCGGCTGGTGGTCGCCGCCGAGGATGGCAAGGCCGCCTTGCGCGTGGTCGACCACGGCTTCGGCATCGAGACCGATCTGCAGGGCAAGATCTTCGACCTGTTCGTGCAGTCCGAGCAGCGGCTCGACCGCTCGCGCGGCGGGCTCGGCGTCGGCCTGTCGCTGGCCAAGAACATCGTCGATCTCCACGGCGGCACGATCGAGGTCCACAGCGACGGCGCCGACCAGGGCAGCGACTTCAAGGTCACGATCCCGCTCGACCCACGCGCCCGGCCGGGCGACGGCACCGACGGCCAGGCCGGCCGGCGCAGCGATCGCTGCCGGATCGTGCTGGTCGACGACCAGGCCGACTCGCGCGAGATGCTGCGCATGCTGCTCGAAGCCCGCGATCACCAGGTGATCGACGTCGAGGATGGCCCGAGCGCGATCGACGTCATCACGCGCGAGAAGCCGGACGTCGCGTTCATCGACATCGGCCTGCCCGCGATGAACGGCTACGAGGTCGCGCAGCGGATCCGCGACCGGCCCGCGCTCGACGACGTGATGCTGGTCGCGCTGACCGGCTACGGCGCCCCGAGCGACGTCTCGGCCGCGCGCGCCGCCGGCTTCGACGAGCACCTGATCAAACCGGCCGAGCTCGCCAAGCTCGAGCGGATCCTCGCGAACCGCAAGCCCAGCATCGCCGGCTGACGGCTCGCTCGCAGAGTCAGCCGTCCCGTACTATTGGGCGCCGGCGCGACCGCTCGCACTACCGGCAATCGCCGGCAAATAACCGTCGTACGCGATTTACCGTCACAGCGTGAGGTGATCTCGTTGGTCACTCACGTTGGGATCTGGCAATTGCAGCGCTACGCGGCGGCGATCATGTATGGACATTGGTTTGCTGATGAGAGATAGTGCGCGACAGCATTCGATAGTGGACAAACCTGAGAGGGGAACATATGAGACGACTTGTGCGGCGTGAGTGGCTACTCGCGGTGGGTGGGTTGTGTGCGGCGGCGATGGTGTCCGGGGACGGACGGGCGGATACGGTGCCCGGGGCGGATAATTATGGAATCGGGCCATCCGAGGTGGAATTCGGCTCGCTCGCCCCAGTGGTCACCGAGAGCGGATTCATCACCCTGTCGCTCGACGCGTCGGGCTCCAACGGCGGCGCGTACCAGTTCCGCGGCGGTGCACCGGGGACCATCCGCGTGCAGAAGCCGGCCGGGGCGACCGTGCGGCGCGCGTTCCTCGCCGCGGCCAGCACCGGGTTCTCCGGGCGCAGGCTCAACAACGGCGATGTCACGCTCGACGGGATCGCGGTGGTGTGGGGAATCTCGACGCCGAGCAGTATCTCGTCGTGGAACCACTGGTCCGAGGTGACGGGGATCGCCAAGCCCAAGATCGACGCCTCCCCGGCGGGGATCGTCAGCTTCAACGTCGGCGAGGTCAACACCACCGGCATCGACGGCGAGATCCTCGCCGTGATCTTCGATGATCCGGCGCAGACCACCAGCAACACGGTCATCCTGCTGTTCGGCGCCCAGAACATCTCCGGCGACACCTTCAACATCGCGCTCGGCAGCCCGATCAACAAGTCCGATCCCAACCTCGCGATCGATCTATCACTCGGTATCTCATTCGGTTTTCAGGATGGTGCCAATACCGGGCAGCACAGCATTGTCAACGTCAACGGCGAGCGCTTGACCTCGCTCGCCGGCGGCCAGGACGACGGTCAGCCGGCCAACGGCGCGCTGATGACGGTCGGCGGCATCGGCGACACGAATGACAATCCGGCGCCATTCGACACCAGCTCGGGTCCGCGCAAGGACGACGAGCTCTACAACCTGCTGCCGTTCTTGCATACCGGGGATACGGCGATCACCGTGTTCTCGCAGAATCCCTCCAATGACGATAACATCCTGTTCGCGGCGCTCAACCTCCACTCCGCGGCGGCGATCGTCGGCGAAGGCATCGTCCTGGGCCCGTCCCCGGCTCCCGATGGCGACGTCGGCACGACGTTCACGGTCACGGCGACCGTCCAGGATGCGAACGGTCACCCGGTCTCCGGTCGCGCGGTGACCTTCCTCGTCACCGCCGGTCCCGACTCCGGTGATGGCGCGACCGCGATCACCGACGCTTCCGGGCACGCCTCGTTCACCTATACCGGCGCCGCGGCCGGCGTCGACGAAGTGCTCGCCACGTTCGTCGATTCGCAGAACCACACCCAGACCTCGAACACCGTGATCCGGCGCTGGATCCTGCGCAACTCGCCGCCGACGGCGGTGTGCCAGAGCGTGACCCGGGCGGTGGACGCGGTGTGCCTCGCGGCGGTGCAGCCGGCCGAGGTCGGCAACGGCTCGTTCGATCCCGACGGCGATCCGATCTCGCTTGCGCTGAATCCAGCCGGCCCGTTCTCGCTCGGCAACACCAGCGTGATCTTGACCGCGACGGACTCGTCGAGTCTGTCGGCCTCGTGCGCGGCGGTGGTCACCGCGATCGATCAGACGCCGCCGGCCGTGTCGTGCCCGCTGGCGACGAGCGCCGAGTGCACCGGAGACGGCGCGGCGCTCGTGACCGTCGGCAACGCCACCGCAACCGACAACTGCGGCAACCCGGCGGTCCTCGGCCCCGCCGGCAGCGCCTCGTATGCGCTCGGCACCACGCCGATCAGATTCACCGCCAGCGACGGCTCGGGCAACACGGCGAGCTGCACGACCAGCGTCACCGTCGTCGACACGACCCCGCCAGCCATCGCGTGCCCGGCGCCGATCACCGGCGAGTGCACGGCGGACCGCGCCGCGTCGGTCGACGTGCCCGCCGCGACGGCGAGTGACGTCTGCACCGCCGCATCAGTATCGGGTCCCGCGGGCACCAGCTCGTACCCGCTCGGCACCACCGCGATCGGCTTCACCGCGAGCGACACCTCCGGCAACGCCGCGGCGTGCCTGTCCAGCATCACGGTCGTCGACACCACGGCGCCGGCGTTCAACCCCGCCTCGCTGGCCGATCGAACCGTGCTCGGCCGGTGCGACGGCACGCCGGTCAGCTTCGTGCCGCCGACGGCGAACGATGCGTGCCAGGGCGTCACCGTCACCTGCGCGCCGATCGCGGGCAACAGCTTCGGCGCGAACACCGTCACCTGCACCGCGACCGACGGCAGCGGCAACCACAGCGATGCCACGCTCACCGTCAACGTGCTGCAGCCGATGCGCCTGGCATTCCAGGCGCCGCTGTCGGATGACAACGTCGCCGACGACATCAACGGCGACGCCGACATCGCCAACATCTTCGAGGTCAAGCGCACCATCCCGAACAAGATCAAGGTATTCGGCTGCAACGGCAGCGACGTCACGGCTGCGATCGGCGGCAGCGTGACGCTGCGGCTCACGATCAACTTCCGCAACGACAACAGCAGCGGACAGGGCACCTCGATCGTCCCGACCTTCAACGGCGTCGGCGATGCCGGCGGCGTGTTCGTGCTCACCGGCGACCACTTCCAGTACAACCAGAGCACGGATCCGGCGAACTATCCGGCGGGGACGGTCAACAACAGCAGCTACTTCGACAACGTCGTCACGCTGACCTACAACGCCGTGCCGGGCATCGTCGCCGGTCAAGAAGACGCTCGCCTCGAAAGCAGGTGATCCATGACCGCGCGCGCAGTCATCGTCGCAGCCGTCGTGGCGATCGCCGGAACCACCGCCTACGTGCTCGCCCGCGCTCCGGCGCAGCCGGCGTCGCCGCCCCGCGCGGCGCGTCCACCGGCGGTCGCGGCGCCGCGGGTGATCGCCGTCGATCCCGCCGAGCGCCCGCGGGCACCGGCCCCGATCGCCGGCGAGCCGGCGGCGCCGGTCAAGCTCGGTGCCGCGCAGCGCGTGGCGACCGTGAACGGCACCGTCATCACCGGCCGCCAGCTCCTGGCCTGGCGCGGCCGCGATCCCGACAAGCAGGAGATGACGCCGCAGATGTTCGCGGCGCTCAAGAGCCGCGCGATCGAGCGCGAGCTGACGTTCGCCGAGGCGCGCCGCCAGGGTATCGACCTCGGGCCCGCGCAGCGCCAGCAGCTCGACGACGTGCGCAGCAACGCCCGCGCCCGCGGCGAGACCGACGCGGACCAGCTCGACTTCGAAGAGACCGACGCGCGCGCACACCTGCTCGCGGCGGCGCTGCTCGAGAAGTCCGGCGTGTCCGCGCCGTTCGCCACCGACGCCGATGTGAAGCGCTACTACGACGCGCACCAGGACGAGCTCGGCGATCTGCCGGCCGATCCCGAGGCGCACCGGGTCGCGTGGAACAAGCTCGCGATCGAGATCCGCCAGGTCCTCGCCGTCGAGCTCCAGGCGCAGCACCAGCAGCGGGTCAGCGGCTACTTCGACCAGCTGCGGGCCGCCGCCCAGATCACGGACTGATCGGGGCGCCGGCCGCGCAGCTCCGGCAGCTGCGGTCGCCGCAGCTCAGGCACAGAAGGCCGCTGCACGTCGGGCAGCGGATCGCGCAGTCGCTGCACGCCAGGTGACCCGCGCGGCACCGCGCGAGCGCGCCACCGCGCGCGCCGCAGTTCGAGCACGCCTCGGCCGCGGGGGTCGCCACGCTGCACGCCGGGCAGGTCCGGTCACCGCACGCCAGGCACAGGAGCCCCGCGCAGGACGGGCAGTGGACCGCGCAGTCGCCGCACACCCGGTGGCCCGCGCGGCACGGCGCGAGCTCGCCGCGCACGCCGCAGTTCGCGCACGCCGGGACCGCGAGCTCGGCGGCCGGCGGCGGCGCCGCGGACAGGTCGCGGAAGAACTCCTCGGCGTCGATCGGCAGCTGGTCGCGGTGCTCGTCGACCCACTGCGCCGCGCGGCCGTTGAGCGGGCTCTTGGTGTTGTAGCTCTGGAACGCGAGGATCTCGCCGACCCGCTGGACCAGGTGGTCGAGCGACTCTCCCGCGCTCCAGTCATCGCCGATGCACACCGCGTGCGGCGCGATGTTGGGATGGAACACCGGCGTCAGCATCCGGAACAGCGGCGCGTCGCGCGGGTAGCCGCGCGGCAGCGTGACCTCGAGCCGGTGCTCGGTCGCGGCCTCGATCACCTCGCCGCGCTCGCGCAGCGACTTGACCTGGAGGCGCAGCCGGTAGCGCTCCGGCGGATTGCCGAACACGCCCTCGATCTCGATCCGGGGATGCAGGTGCGCCAGGCGGCGCAGCGCATCGTGATCGGCCTTGAGGCGGCGGAGCCGTACGTTGTCCATGCGTCACTTCCTCGGCGGCGCGGTCACCGCCCGGTCGAGCTGATCGAGCTTGCCGTCGCGGATCGCGGCGACCAGCACCTGCATGGTCTCCGATGGCAGGCTGATGCCGCGCGCACCGGCCTCGTCGAGGTGCGTCCACGTGTTGAGCCCGACCAGCCGGCCGTGCGCGTCGTACAGGCCGCTGCCACTGTCGCCGTGGATCACGGGCAGGTCGGTGAACAAGAGGTCGTACGTCCCGGCCGGTGTGTGGTGGGTGTCGCGCTGCAGGAGCTTGCCGTGCACGACGTGCCAGCCCGAGCGATACGGGTTGGGCACGAACGTCACCGGGTCGTCGGGGCCGAGCGCGGACGTGTCGGCCGCGATCGCGACGGGCTCGGGCGGACGCGCGACCGGCAGCTCGATCAGCGCGACGTCGAGCGGTGGCGGCGCCGTCCAGCGCACCGCGCCGCGGCCCTCGCGGCCGTCGGACAGCGCGACCCAGACCGGCTGTGCGTCGCGCGCGTTGTGCCGGGCGCCGACCGCGACGTAGGGCATCGCGACGTGGCTGCAGGTCACGATCCACGCGCGCTGGTCATCGCCCGCGATCACCGCGCCGGTGCTCATCGCCAGCATGCGCGCGTCGCCCTCGGCGTCGGGGGCCAGCACCACGACCGTGGCGTCGACGATGCGGCGGACGTGCGACGGCAGCTCGCCCATCATGCGCGCCGGCATCGCGAGGTACTCGCTGCTGCCCGCCCCGGCCAGCGCGACCCAGTGCAGCGCGCCGATCACGGCCGCCGTCCCCCCGGCGACGATCGCGACGAGGTGGCACGCCAGGACGCCCAGCCGGCGGAACCAGCGCCGCCGCCGCAGCCGGAGGAGCGCGATCACGCCGAGCACGAAGCTCGCGGCGCCGATCGCCGTGGCGAGCCGGGCCGACGCGGTGAGCCCGTCGAACAGCGCGGCGAGCGGGCCGATCGGCCGCGGCGACAGCACGTCGACCGTGCACCAGACACAGGCCGCGGCCGCCGCGAGCGTCGCGGCCGGCATCGCCCAGGCCAGCGCGCGGCGCCACAGCGGCTCTCCCGCTGCCTCGCCCTGCCGCCGCCGGACCGCGGCGTCGATGGCCTCGCGATCGATCACCAGCCGCTCGCCGTCGCCGAGCTTGAGCCAGGCGGCCTGGGCCTCGCACGACGCGCACACCTGACCGGGCGCCAGGCGGACCGGCCCCGCCGTCTGGCACGCAGGGCACACCCGGCTCGTCAGGTTGCTGCGCAGCTCGGCCATGTCAGTGCCCCAGCGCGGTGAGCACGATCAGCAGCGCGTACACCCCGCCGATCGCCGCGCTGCCGTAGCCCATCGCCAGGTAGGTACCGCCGGTCTCGGCGAGCCGGCGCCGCCGCAGCCAGGCATAGACGCCGGCGATCGGCCCGGTCACCAGCGCGACGAACCCGAGCAGCGAGCAGATGAACAGCACGATCAGCAAGCTCCGCGACCGCGCGATCCCCGCCTGCTTGTCGACCCACGCCGCGTACTCGTCCCGCGTCATCGGATCGGCCCACGGGAACCGCGCGCCGCACGCGCACAACAGCAGGCTCGCACCGATCTCCTGTCCGCAGTGCGGACAGGTCTTGCTGTCGCCCCAGCCCTGGCCGACCAGCACCGGCACCGGCGGCTTCTGCGCGACCGCGGCCTGCTTGCAGCCGTAGGAGCCGCAGCCGCCGATCTCGGTCCAGCACGAGGTGTGATAGTCCTGCCGGCACTCCGGGCACGACGTGACCGGCTCTTCGTTCGACAGGACCGTGTAGCAGATCGAGCAACGCGTCATCGCCAGCTCCTAGTGACCGAGTCCGTTGCTGAGCCCCGACAGGAACCCCACCATCCACAGCAGCCCGATCAACAGGCTGATGATGCCGAGCACCAGGCCGGCGGTCGCCATGCCGCCGCCGCCGTACGCCGGGTCGCGGCTGATCGCGGCCTTGGCAGCGTTGGACTGCCAGATCGCGAGCGGCCCCAGGACCACGCCCAGGCAGAAGAACACCACGCCGACGATCCCGAGCACCAGCGCCGCGACCGAGCCGGGCGCGTTGAGCCTCGGGCCGTGATACAGCCCGTCGGGGCTGGTGATCGCGCGGCAATTCGGACAGATCGGCGTGCCGATCATCAGGGGCATCATGCAGCGCGGACAGGTCATCATCCCCGGCGGTGGCGGGGCCGGCGCGCGCATCGGTGCGCCCGCGGCAAACCCCGCGGGGAACGGCGATACCGGTGCCGGGAACGGCGACGCCGGCGCCGGCGCGGGCACCGCGGGAACGTCGAGCCGGCGCAGCGGCGCGCTCGAGCAGCCCTCGGTCGAGCAGCCCGCCTTGCTGTCCCAGCAGCTGCGGTGATGCGGCCCGTCGCAGGCCGTGCACACCGCCGCGTCGTCGCCGAGCGCCAGCGGTGCCTGACACCAGCCACAGGGCTTGCCTTCGAGCTTCAGGTTCGCTTTGAGCGTGCGTGCAGCTTCCATGATGTCCTCGCTTGATCACGCCGCGGGCGTGCGTCTCTGTCGCTCCTCGAAGTCCAGGATCGTGCTGCCGATGACGATCTGATCGCCCGAGGCCAGCCTCCGGCGGCGGATCCTGCTGCCGCCGACCGAGGTGCCCATCCGCGTGCCGAGATCCTCGATTTCATAGGTGGTCCCGACCCGGTGGATCGCCGCGTGGGACGGATCGATCTCGGCGTCCTTGTAGAGATAGATGTCCGACTGCGGCGCGTTGCCGATGATACTCGGCGTCTTGTAGAGAATGAACGATTTTCCGGCGAGCGGGCCGGTCCTCACGCGCACCCACGCCTCGCGCGCGAGCCGCTCGACCAGCGCCATGAACACGCCGATCGACAGCCCGACCATGATGAGGCCGACGCCGCGCGACGTCGCGGCCCCGTCGAAGATCGTCGATCCGGAGAACCGATCGATCGGATCGAAGAACATGCCGCCGAACGCTCCGCCCAGCGCGCCGCCGATCACCGAGTTGCGCAGCTGCGCGCGGGTCGACCGCACCAGGTTCATCCCGACGCCGGTCGCGGCACCGACGCACGCCCACGCGACGCTGCGAAACGCCGTGTGGATCAGGAACGCCACCGCGCCGATGTCCCGGATCGTCACCACCACGGCGTTGGACCGGTCCGCCACCGCCTTCAGCACCGCGTCGGATCCCGCCATGATGAAGATGCCGGGGATGAACAGGGCGATCGTCGCGAACAGCGTGGCCAGGAAGCTGCACAGCAAGGTGCGCTCGATCATCCGCACCCAGTTGCGGGTCGTGACGCCCTCGGCCAGGAGCAGGCTGAACGCGACCAGCGCCGCGGTCAGCGGGAACAGGAAGAACAGCGGCCACAGTCGGCGCTCGACGTCGCCGGTCGACTCGGCGCTCGGCGTCGGCCGGATCTCGGCCGCGAACAGCTTGCGGTCGACCGGCAGCCCCGCGACCTCGATGCGAGCGCCCACCTTGAGGTCGTCGGCCCCTGCGAGCGCGGGCTCGCCGTGCGCGCCGGACACGAACACCACGCGCGTCGGATCGACCAGCACCTCGTGGGTTCCCACGGTCAGCCCGATCACGCCGCGCGGCGCCTCGAACGGCTCGGCGTTGACCAGGACGACCTCCCCCCCGACGACGAAGCGGTCGTTGATACTCGGCTCGATCAGCCGCCATGCCAGGAGCGCACCGAGCACCCCGGCCAGCGGCAGGTAGAACATGCTGCTGAGCAAGAACCGGCGCAGCGGCGAGGCCGCCGGAGCATCGGCGATGATGCGCTCGCGGCCGACCCGCTCGCGGGCCAGCGCCTTGTCGACCGCGGGATCGAACAGCTCGTGGCGTTCGATCCGGATGTGCTCGTCACTCATCGCGGTGCTCCTTGATCAGCCGGTGTGCCGTGGTCGGGCGGCAGGTGACCGGACGGGTCGAACGTCTGCAGCTGGATCTCGTAGCGCGGCCGGTTGGCGGGATCGAAGTGGGCGGCGAGCGAGAGTAGCGCCAGGGCACGCCCGCGATCACCTGCCTTGACGGCCTGGGCGGCGAGCTCGGCGTACAGCCCGCCCAGCGCCGCGCGCTGATCGGCGAGCTCGCGCATCAGCTCCCGCGACGGCTGGCTGGCGTTGCGGGCCGCGGCCGCGAGACCGGCCAGGTCGCGCTGCATGCCGCCGCGGGTCTGCTCGAGCTGCACCAGGGTGTCGCGCGCGGTCTTGATCTGCGCCGCGGCGTCCGCCGGCAGCGCCGCGATCGCCTCGTCGAGGGTCTTGATCGCCTTGGCGAGCGGCTGGTGCAACGCCTCGTCGCTGAACGTGTCGCGCAGCAGCTCCACGATATCGCGCTGCAGCGACGCTCGCTCCTGCCTGGCCGCGTCCTCGCGCGCGTTGACCACCGCGAGCTGCGCCGCGACCACCGTCTCGTTGGCAGATCCCGAGCCGCGCCAGTAGCCGAGCATGCCGCCGACCGCCAGCACCAGGATGCCGACGACGACGAAGGTGCCGAGCGTCACCGGCGGGTTGCCGTCGTCGAGCGGTGCGCGCTCCGGCTCGCGGCTGGCCGCCTCGCGCGCGACCTTCCTGGGCTTGCGCTCCTCGTCGTGATCGCGGCCCTGCGGCTCCGCCGGCGCCCGCGGTCCGTCCCACGCCTGCTCGCGTGCCCCGATCCAGTAGCGCCGCGCGCGCCACACCTCGTTGTCGTGCCAGGTGAACATGCCGTGCTCGCGGCTCTTGGGGTCGTAGACGAACGCGACCTGGAACGGCAGGTTGAAGAAGCTCTTGTGGATGAACTGATCGCGATCCGACAGGAACACGCCGAAGCCCGGGTGCGTGTGGTACCAGCCGACCACGCGCTTGTCCTGGTGCTTCCCGTCCATCTCCTTGTGGATGTGCTCCCAGGTCGCGTGGGTGAACGTCAGCTCGGCGCCCTTCTCGTCGGCGTGGAGCGCGTCGATCGTGGCGTCGATCCGCAGGTACGGCCCGGCGTCGTCGCGCAGCACCTCGCCGACCAGCACGCCGCCGATCTCGCGCGCCGTGTCCTTGTCGCCGCGCTCGACCGCGCGATCGAACGCCGCCTCGGACAGGAACACCCGGAACTCCTGCTTGGTCGATGGACACGGCTGCTTGCGCAGCTGGTTCACGTCGATCGCACGAACGTCGAGTGAGCTCACCGTGGACTCCTCTGGCTCTGGGCCTGATCGTGATCCTCGTGGCGCGGCCGATCCCTGCCGGGCGCCCGGGGCGCAGCGCGGTACGTGTCGGCGAGCGGGCCGAGCACGGCCGCGGCGTCGCCGTCGAGCAGCCACGCGACCTGGCGCTCCATGCCCTGCCGGGCGACGATGATGTCGAACGGCGGCACGCCGAGCTCGGCCGGCGTCAGCGCGAGATCGACCAGGCCGTCGCGGCTGACCGACGCCGCGATCTCGAGCGCGCGGTGGGCGCGGCAGCGCGGACACGCCGCCTGCGACTCGCGCACGGTGCCGAGCACGGCGCGCCCGGGCGCGGTGGTGCCGCACGCCGCGCAGCTCCACGACACGACCACGTCGCGCGACAGATCGAGCGAGGCGCCGGGACCGAGCTCGGCCTCCGCGCGATCGAGCAACGCGCCGAGCGCAACATCGGCGGCGCCGATCCCGAGCGGCACGACCGCGCCGAGGTCCTCGTGGCCCGGGCAGTCGGGGCGGCGCGGATAGCTCACCCGGCTGACCTCGCCGAACAGCCCGTCGAGGTGCAGGCCCTGGCCGATCAGCGCCGGCTGGCCGTGCACCACCTTGATCGCCTCCTGGACCTGCATCGCGCCGATCACCGACGCCGCCACCGCAGAGGTCGGCACGTGGCCGCGCAGCACCGCGTCGCGCGCGAGCAGCGCGCACGACCGCCGCTCGGCGAGCAGCTTGCGATCGGTGGCGTTCATCGTGCACTCGTAACAGGCGCCGTCGTGCGGCGAGAACACCCGCACGATGCCCGACAGCCGCTCGATCGCGCCGTCGACCCAGGTCCGCCGGGTCCGCGCGCACGCCGAGTTGATGAACACCCGCGCCTCGCGGTTGTCGACCGCGCCGATCACGACGTCCGCCCACAGGAACACGCCGAGCCCCGCGCCGGAGATCAGGTTCTCGCACCGCGCATGGCCGCGCGCGTCGGGGTTGATGTCCCGCATCTGGCGCACCGCGACCTCGGCCTTGGCGGCGCCCTCGTCGCCGGCGCGGAACAGCACGCTGCGCGACAGGTTCGAGCGCTCGATGCGGTCGGGGTCGAACACCAGCGTCGCGCCGCACCCGATCAGCGCGAGCAGCTTCAGGATCTCGTTGCCGAGCGCACCGGCACCGACCACCAGGATCCGCATCTTGCCAACGCGCTCCTGGTCCCACCATTCGATCAGCGATTGCCGATGGTAGCGATCATCGTGGCGATCGTCGATCAACGTCCCTCCTTCACCGCCGCGCGGCCCGCCTACCCGGCAGGTGCGCTCGCGCGGAGGTGGCAGTGCCAGCGACCACCGGCGGTGATCTCCGGCTGGATCCGGACGATGTCGGAATCCTGCACGTTCTGCTGCACCAGCGTCTGATCGTCGAGCAGCTGGATACCGAGCCGGCGATGGTGGAACTTGTAGCTCATCAGCTGACCGTCCGGCGCATGGCGCGGCAGGTGGAGCCTGTCGGCGAGGACCATGAGGATCCGCTCGACGGAGACATCGTCGGGAACCTGGACATTCAGTCGCTTGTTCCCGGTGGCATCCCAGACTTCAAGGTTGATGTCGCCCACAGCTCCCTCCTCTTATTCATACGCCAAGTTCCGGCGACATGCAACCGGCGGCACCGCCGGCAGAGGGAGCTTCACGCCGCGTGTTCAGGCGACGTGGCCGCCGCGATCGCGACGCGCGCATGTCGCGGCAGCGGCGATCAGAACGCCTTCATCACCGGCGGCGCGGGGAGCGGCACACCGCCGGGCCCCGCCGAGAAGTCGAGCGGTCCCACCGCGTCCTGCTGGCCGACGCCCGGCCTGCTGAAGTCGCAGACGCCGTCGGGGAATACCGCATTCAGCCGGTTGAACTGATCGTCTGACAGGCCGATCGGGTTGTAGTCAGCGCGGTTGATCGGCCGCAGCTGGCACTTGAGGATGTTCTCGGCCAGCGGGCCGCCGGCGATCTGGCGCGGCGACGCGTGCGGCTTGAGCAGCGGATCGCTGTCGCAGATCGCGCTGTCGGTCACCCGCACGCTGTGCGTGGGGTCGCTCAGCTTGTTGCAGAAGTCGAACGCGGCGTCCGGACGGTGGGCGGCGATCTTGTTCTCGAGCGCCATGCTGCTCGCATCGGCCTTCATCGCGCTGAGCCACTGGTCCATCATCAGGAATGACTGCATCGCCAGGCTCGCGGTCGCCGGGTCGGGCGATTGCACCGCGACCAGCACCGGCTGGTAGCGCCACATGACGTGGTTGGCGTGGTTGCCGTTGGCAGCGTCGAGCCGGGCGCGCAGCGCGAAGCTGCGCCACACGTGGTGGATGCCGAACGCGCCCTGCACCTTCTTGGTGTCGTCGTAGCCGCGCAGGTCGAGGATCGGCGTCTTGGCCAGGTGGTGGCCGTCGGACACGATGCCGGCGCGATACACCGCGGCCAGCCCGTCGGGATCGGCGTGGCTGCGCGCGGTGGTCGGGTTAGAGTCGGCGTCGACCCCGCCGATGTTCTCGTTCAGCACCACGAACTCCTCGGGGGTGATCGCACCCGACAGGAACGCCTTCAGGCCGTACTGGACGCCGACGTTGTCGGTGGTCGTGTTGGCCCGGTTGGTGCCCTTGGCCTTGCCGTAGATCGCGACCGCGTGATCGGGGCCGGTGCAGCGCACGCCGTCGGGCTTGGTCACCGGGT
>VBLP01000222.1 GCA_005887925.1 Deltaproteobacteria bacterium
TGGCGACCGTCGGCGACTATGCGCGGGCGGGCGCCGATCTGATCTCGGTCGGCGCGCTGACCCACTCCGCGCCGGCGGTCGACATCGCCCTGGATGTCCGGACGTGACGGCGCAGGGGCTTCCGCCCGCGCAGTGGCTGGGCGCGCATCGCATCGAGCTCGACGAGTGCGACTCGACCAACGATGATGCGGCGCGGATGGCCCGCGCCGGTGCGCGCCATGGCACGGTGGTGATCGCGCGGGCGCAGCGCGCCGGGCGCGGGCGCGACGGCCGCAGCTGGGCGTCGCCGCGCGATACCGGCCTCTACCTGTCGGCGGTGATCCGCCCGCCGCTCCCGCTGGTCGACGTGCCGCCGATGACGCTCGCGATCGGGGTCGGGGTGTGCGACGCCGCGCGCGCGATGGGCGCACCGGCGGTGCTCAAGTGGCCCAACGACGTGCTCGCCCACGGCCGCAAGCTCGCCGGCGTGCTGGTCGAGGCCCACAGCCAGGGCCAGCGGCTCGACGCGGTGATCATCGGCATCGGCGTCAACCTCACGCCGGCCGCGCTGCCGCCTGAGCTCGCGGCGACGGCGATCTCGCTCGAGCAGGCCACCGGCGCGGCGATCGATCGCACCGCGTTCATCGATCAGCTGCTCGCCCACGTCGAGCGCTGGATCGATCGGTACGTCGCCAGCGGCATGCCGGCGATCGCGCCGGCGTGGCACGAGCGCATGGCGACCGGTGTCTGGGCGCGCGCGCGCGCCGACGGCGGCGATCTGTGCGGCGAGGTCACCGGGCTCGATCGCGACGGCGCGCTGCTGCTGCGCGATACCGCCGGCCGGCTGCACCGGGTGACGAGCGGTGATGTCGAGGTGGTGAGGTCGGTGCCGGGCGCGGGCGCGCACGACCCCGTGCTAGATCCGACAGCATGAACCGAGGGATCCTCGCGCTCGGCGCCGCCATCCTGCTCGCGGCGGTGATCGGGCTGTACATCGCTCTCCGGACAGGCGATCAGCCCGACGGCGCTTCACCGGCCGCCGCCGATCATAAGCCGATCGCCGACGCTGCGCCTGGCAAACCGCGGAAGATCCGCGATGCACCGGTCGCACCGATCGCGCCTACCACGAACCCTGCGACGACCGAGCACACCATCGGCGAAACGCGGATCCGCGACCATCGCACCGGCGAGCACGCACAGCCCGAGATCCCACCGCCGAGTCATCCGCCCGGCGGACGGGAGATCGCGCCGCAGATCACCGGCGATCTGGGCCAGCAGCTCCGGCCGCTGGTGCGCACATGTGCTGCGCACCTGGCGCCCGAGGCGCGCAGCGACAAGTCGCGGATCGACGGCCAGATCACCATCGCGATCCGGGACCACCAGGCCACCGTCGTGGCGGCGGCGTTCCAGCTCCGCGACGTCGCCGAGGCTGCGCAGGCCGAGGTCAAGCAATGCCTCACACAGCGAGCGGTAGGGCTCACTGCGCCCGCAAGCAACGAGGCTGATCTCGACGGCTATGCCATCTCCCTGTCGCTGGCCTTGCCTTGACGCGGGGCGACCGGCCGGCCGCTCGTCGCATCGAGTCCTGTCCCGCGCAGGATGAAAGGGGGTGTCACGCCGCGGGCGATGTCGGGCTACAATGATGGGGTAGTAGATGGAAGGCCGTTGATGCCCCCCACCTCGCTATGTATAGTCGCGCGCTCCATGACAGGTTTCAGCGAGCGCGAACGCATCGCCAGGTCCTTCAGCGTCGTGCTCGTGTCGTGTGGTATCGCGCTGGTTGCCGTCGCTTGTAGCCTCGGGGGGTGCGACTTCCGCGAGCAGCTCGATGGCCGCAATCGCAACCGGAAGGGAAATCGCCTGTTCCGCGACACCCAGTTCGTCGATGCGGTCGCGGAGTACCAGAAGGCGCTGACCGAGGTCGACGACCCCAAGATCCACTACAACCTTGGCCAGGCGTACTCGAAGGTCGTCAAGGCGGGCTATGACGGCCCGATCCTGCTCGGCCTGCCCGGCGACTTCGTGTGCCGGCAGGTCCCGGGCGTGAAGCTGGTGCAGGCCGGCGCGTGCGTGAAGGAGGGCGACCGCCACTTCGCCGAATGCGGCTCCGCGAAGACCTCGCCGATCGAGAAGGCGATCGCCGAGCTCAACGGAAAGCTCAAGGACGAGACCGACGACGACAAGAAGAAGGACCTCAAGACCCAGATCGGCGACAAGCAGCAGGAGCTGTCGCGCTTCCAGTGCTCGTCGACCGCGCGCTGTGTCGAGGGCCAGTTCTGCTCGCTGACCTCTCCCGAGCTCGCCGAGCTCGCCGCGCAGCACTTCCTGATCTGGATCAAGGCGCAGCCGTCCGATGAAGACATCAAGAAGCTGCTGGCCGCGGCCAGCCGGGACCTGCAGGAGGCCAAGGACCAGACGCGCAAGCAGATGACGCTGCTCTGGACCGACACCGAGCAGTTCAAGCAGGCGCTCGACTACTGGGAGGGCCTGCTGCGCGAGAAGCCGAACGACCCCGAGATCATGGGCAACCTCGCCGGCATCAACCTCAAGGCCGGCAACTGGCGCAAGGCGATCGAGTGGTACAACAAGGTCGCCGAGGTCACCAACGACGCGAGCAGCAAGGTCGCCACGTACCAGTACATCGGCAACCTCGCGTGGTCCAAGCTCAACTCGCGGACCCTGATCGGCGCCGAGGCGATCGAGCTGGCCGACCGCGGCATCGGCGCGCTGCAGCGCGCCGCCGAGATCGATCCCAAGAACCCGCGGCCGGTCGGCACCGCCGCGTCGCTGTTCAACTTCCGGTCGACCGCGCACGGGGCGTCGTTCGCGGCGGCGATCGATCGGACCAGCCAAAAAGATCTTTCGGAGCACACGCGCGTCCTTCTCGATGAGGCGAAGAAGGCTCAGGGACAACCGACAGGATCACCCACGACCCCAGCAGCAGGATCGACATCATCGGCACCGTCCGGCTCTGGCTCCGCGGGGGCACCGGCATCGGGTGGATCGGGTTCGTCTGCGCAACCGGCGGCGGGGTCAGCCACGGCCCGCACCGGCAGCGGCGCCGGCGCACCCCCGACACCTCCGGCACCGGCGACCGCGCCAGGCGGAGCGGCGAAGGCGCCGACATCAGGATCGGGGGCGGCGGCAGCGCCACCCCGGCCGGCAACTCCGGCGGCACCTCCTCCGGAGAAGCCGGCGACCCAAGCGCCGGCGCCGGCGCCCGAGAAACCGCCCGCAGAACCCACGCCCCCCGCTGCCCCATCGAGTGGTGGTTCGGCAGAGAAGTCCGGCGGCTGATTCGCCCAAGCAAGGAGCAGCCGTATGGCCCGCGATGTAGAGAAGACCACTCCGTTCGTCAAAGAGAGAGCCAAGCCTGGGACCGCGCATGCGGTCACCCACATGTTCGGCAACTTCGAGGCTGCCAAGCACCGCAAGCTGCCCAGCTGGGCCGCGCCGCTGCTGGGCAGCATGGTGATATTCCACGCCATCTTGTTCTTCTCGATGTGGGCCAAGACGACCTGGGACATCGAGCAGCTCGATCGCCCCAAGAGCGCGGTCGATCTCGCGATCGCGCCGCCGCCGCCGCCGCCGCCGCCGCCCCCCAAGGGCGGGCCGAAGCCCAAGGACGTCACGATCACGCCCAAGAAGATCAAGGTCCGCGACCTGATCCAGCCGGTGAAGATGGAGAAGCAGGAGGCGCCGGTCATCGTCGAGTCCGGCGATCCCAACGGCGTCGAGGGCGGGCAGGAGGGTGGCACCGCAGGCGGTGACCTCGCGGGCGCCGTGGCCGCGCCGCCGCCGCCCCCACCGCCCCCGCCGCCGCCCCCGCCGCAGACCGTGACGCCGCAGACCCTGGACGCCAACCGGGTCTCCGGCGAGAAGAACATCTTCCCCGACGACGTCACCAAGACCGAGATCAGCCGGTCCGGCAAGGACAAGCTGGTCGGCGCGTTCAAGCTGTGCATCTCCGCCGAGGGCGCCATCACGTCGGTGACGGTGCTCAAGGCGACCACCTTCCCGGCCTACGATCAGAAGATCAGGAGCACGATCCTCGGCGAGTGGCGCTACCGGCCGTTCCAGTTGAACGGCAAGCCGCAGCCGATCTGCAGTACTGTCACCTTCATCTACTCGCAGCACTAGCGCCGATTCGCCCGAACGCCGCTCGCCAACGTCGTCTGCAAACTAAGGGAACATGCCATGGGACTCGACCTCGTAGAACTCTGGAACAACATGTCCATCATCGTGAAGGTCATCACCGTGTTGATGATCGGCATGAGCGTGTTCATGTTCTACGTCATCGCTGAACGCCTGCTGACGTTCCGCTCGGCCAGCGATCAGAGCATCCGCTACGTGCAGGCGCTGGGAGAGTACCTGCGCCAGCACAAGGTGAACGAGGCGCTCAACGCGGCGCGGACGATGCCCAGGAGCCCGGTCGCCAAGGTCATGGAGTCAGGGCTGACCGCGCTGCTCCAGGGCCGCGAGGCGCTCAAGACGGAAGGGCCGGATGACGTCGGCGACTTCGATCTCGTGGACTCGGTGAACCGGGCGCTCGAGCGGGTCAAGGAGCGCGAGACCTCGAACCTGCGGCGCGGCCTGGCCTACCTGGGCACGGTGGCGTCGGCGACGCCGTTCATCGGTCTGCTCGGCACCGTCGTCGGCATCCTCGGTACGTTCCAGCTGCTCAAGGGCGGCAGCGTGACGATCAACGAGATCGGCCCGAAGATCTCCGAGGCGCTGGTGTCAACCGCGCTCGGTCTCGCGGTCGCGATCATCGCGGCGATGTCGTTCAACTTCTTCACCTCGCGGGTCGAGCAGTACGTGATCGACATGAACGACGTATCGAGCGAGTTCATCGACTACGTGCTGCGCGAGGGCCGGTCGTAGCAATGTCTGGTCGGGCCGGACATACCCACCGCCGCTGGCGGTTGTCGGGTCACAAGAAACCGATGATCGATGTCGTGCGCAACGACATCAACGTGACGCCGCTGGTCGACGTCATGCTCGTCCTGCTGATCATCTTCATGCTCATGACGCTGATCATGGGCCGCGGTCACGACGTCATCCTCCCCAAGGCGAAGAACTACTCGCAGGAGAAGGACAAGATGCAGCCGGTGGTGACGGTCGACATCGACGGCAACCTCTGGGTCGAGAAGCGGCGGCTCGGCCAGGTCGAGCCCGGCACGCTCAAGGAGATGGACGACGCGGTCCAGGCGGCGTGGAAGGCGCCGAAGAACCCCGACGGCGTCGGCCGGATCTACCTCAAGGTCGACAACAAGGTCGAGTACGGCAAGGTCTATCCGGTGCTCGAGTACATGAACAAGGTCATGACCCTGCAGCAGGTCGACCTCGCCATCGCCAAGGACGCCGACTCCACGGGGAAGGAATAACCAGCCATGGCGATGTCAACGGGTAGTGGCGACAAGAAGAGCGTCCAGAGCGACATCAACGTCACCCCGCTGATCGACGTGCTCCTCGTGCTCCTGATCATCTTCCTCGTCGTGATGCCGATCATGATGAAGATGGAGATGCTCGAGATCCCGCGCAAGATCACCGACACCGAGGCGCCGGATCCCAACGCCACGATGCTGACGATCAAGGTGCTGGTCAGCGGCGATCTCGTGTTCACGGACAATGACAAGGACACCCCGGTCAATGCCGCGGACCTGCCGCGCGTGCTGCGCGAGTCGGTGCTCCCCAAGCTCGAGGCGGCGGCGGGGCGCGGCTCCGAGCGCGTGATCTTCGTCGACTTCGAGGATGCGGTGCCGTGGGCGAACGTCGTCGGCGCGATGGACCAGATCCGCGCGCTCGCGACCGACCCCAATCACGACGAGATCAAGGTCGCGCTCAAGCTCCGGGAAGAAAAGCCCCAGTAATTCGCCAGTCGTCCGGTCGTCTCCCCCCCGGGCGTGACGAAATCGACAGGTCGAATGCCGCGACCTTGATAGGATGTGGTGTCGCGCGCAGCCACCAGGGCTGCTCCGCGGAAGGGGACAACAGACCATGCACCTGGCGTTGCGTCGGATCTTGCACTGGCTCGCCGGGGCCGTGCCCGCGAGCCTCGCGGTCGCCTGCACCGACACCGCGAGCGCGACCGACCTCCACCCCGAGGGCCCGCCGATGATCGAGCAGGTGCGGCTCAAGGAGCTGTACTCGGTCGGCCGCATCACCGGCCTCGAGCGCGTCGTGTTCGGGTTCGGGACGCACCCGGACGCCGGCCCCGAGGACGAGCATCCGGTCATGACCGCGAGCCCGTCCGGCAACAAGCTGCGCATCATCATCGACGAGCTGCTCCGCGGCAACAACCTCGAGGAGATCGCGTGCCGTGCGGTGGTCGACGACGACGTGTTCGCCCACGTGCCGATCGGCGCGACCCCCGACGACATCGCGCGCTGCGCCGTGTCGCACGACGTGCTGCCGTCGCGCTGCCCCGGGTCGAATCCGCTGTCGGTGTGCATCTGCGACCGGGACAATGGCTGTCCCGCCCCGGACAACTCGTACACCACGCCCAAGGGCCAGTCGGTCGGCGTGCTCGACATGGATCTCGACGGGGCGGCCGACAACACGCGGTTCATCCGCGGCGCGGTCCGCATCGTGTGCGGCGCGATCGACGTGCCGATCGATCTCAACGGGAGCTACTGGACACCGTCGGGCAACCAGCAGAAGCCGGCGCAGGGCGGGTTCGACGCGCTCGGCCCTGCGGTCGTGCTGGTCCCGCAGGGCGCGCTGCCGACCAGCATGGACTGCGGGCTCGCATTCTCGTCCGAGGTCGTCGACAAGGACGGCAACCAGGTCTGCGCGCCGCCCGACGGCGATATCACCCGCAACTGCACGCCAGGCGACACGACCGCGATCCGCTTCACGGTCGCGCCGATGACGTTCGCGGTCGCGTCGGCGGTGTCGCCGACCGGGCAGTCGCGCACCGCCGACGTCGTGATCCAGGCCAACGTCCCGCTCGATGCGGCGTCGGTCGCCGCCGTCACCGTGACCGAGGCGGGCGCGAGCTACACGCAGTTCACCGCGACGGTCGGCGTCGGCGCGATGTCGAACCAGATCACGATCCACTGGACCGCGCCCGGCGGGCTCGCCGCCGCGACCGCCTATGTCATCACGGTCCCGATCACGGTGACCGACGTCTACCACCAGCCCGCACCCCAACCATTCTCGATCGCGTTCACCACCGCGACCTGATCGGAGGAGCCATGTCCACAGCCAGGCATCTCGTGCTCGCGGCGGCGCTCGGTGGCTTCACGCTCGGCGTCGCGCTCGCGCCGCGCGCCGCGCAGGCACAGTCGACCACGACCGGTGCGCTCCAGGGCCAGGTGATCAACGGCGACAACGGCGACAGCCTGCTGGGCGTGACCGTGGTGGTGAGCTCCCCGGCGCTCCAGGTCTCGCAGGTCGCCGTCACCGACGACAGCGGCCTCTACAAGATCACCGAGCTGCCGCCCGGGAGCTACGTGGTGACGTTCTACCTCGACAAGCTCACGTTCGAGCACCACGACGTCGGCGTCGGCGTCAACAAGACCACGCCGGTGTTCCAGCGCATCCGGCTGTCGCAGGCGGCCGGCGAGATCGTGAAGATCACCGACCGGCCGCCGGCGATCGATCCGACGTCGACCACGCAGGGCACGACGATCAGCAAGGAATACCTCAAGAACGTCCCGGTCCCGGGCCTGACCTTCGAGTCCGCGCTCGGCGCGACCGCGGGCTCGCAGAACGACATCGCGGGCGTCTCGTTCTCAGGCAGCTCGTCGCTCGAGAACCAGTACTTCATCGACGGCGTCAACACCACCGGCCTGACGTTCGGCAACGCCGGCACCCCGCTGGTCAACGACTTCATCGAGGAGATCGAGGTGGTCACCGGCGGCTACAACGCCGAGTACGGCCGCGCGACCGGCGGCGTGGTCAACGTCGTCACCAAGTCCGGCACCAACGAGCTCAAGGGCTCGATCTTCACGTCGATCCAGCCCGGCTTCTTGACCGCGCCCGCCGAGCCGGTCCCGGTCAACGCCTCGTCGATCGACGCGGTGGCCAACAACGCGTACATCGCCAACATCGGCTTCGATCTCGGCGGCCCGATCATCCGCGACAAGCTGTCGTTCTACGTCGGGTTCTCGCCGCTGCTCCGCCGCACCGACATCACGCGGACCACCAAGCGCCAGACCGATTGCAGGAAGCTCCTGCCGACCGGCGAGCTGTCGACCTGCGATCCGCGGCTGCCGTCCCAGGGCGGCAACGCCGACACGCTGCCCGACGTCGACCCCAGGACCGGGTTCTACATCACCGACACGCTCGACGAGGAGGTCCGCAGCAACACCTCCCAGCAGTACAACGTCCTGGGCAAGCTCAGCTTCACCCCGTTCCCGGGCCACCAGGGCCAGCTCGCGCTGTCGGCGCTGCCGACGTTCGCGACCAACCCGGGGATCTTGGGCCTCGAGACCTCCGGGTTCAAGGCCCAGCAGCTGACCACCGATCTGTCGGCCAAGTGGACGTCCAAGCTCAACGACGGCAAGACCGAGGTCGAGGCCGTGGTCGGCTGGCACCGCGATCACCTGGGGACGAGCGCGATGGATCCCTCGCTCGCCGGCCAGCCGCTGCAGGTGCTCACCGACGGAAGCCTCGGGATCTGGGCGCCCGGCTTCGGCGGCGAGACCGCCAGGACCATCGCGGGTTGCAGCGATGGCGGCCCCGGCTCGGGCGACGTCTATCCCTACCTGCCGAACAACTGTCCGATGACCGGACGCGCGTACCTGATCGGCGGTCCCGGGCCGTTGACCAACGACACCGAGCAGCGCCTCAGCGCCACGCTCGCGGCGACCCAGCGGGTCAAGCTGCTCGGCAACCACGAGATCAAGGGCGGTGTCGACGTCGAGTCCGACGCCGCCGAGAAGGCCCGGCTGTACTCGGGCGGTGCGTTCATCCAGAACTTCGTCGGCCAGCAGGACATCCGCATCACGCGCTGGGTCCAGCTCAAGGGCCTGATGGGATCGCCGCAGGCCCAGGGCAACGCCGACCCGCGGTTCGACAACGACTGCCGCACGCCGGACACCATGCACGTCGGCGCGACGACACCGACCCTGACGTTCCTGTGCGACTACCTCGGCGGCAACGAGGGCGACCCCGGGACCCAGATCACCAGCAACACGCTCAACTGGTCCGCCTTCGTGCGCGACTCGTGGCAGGTGCTGCCCAACCTGACGATCAACGCCGGCCTGCGCTACGAGGAGCAGCGGCTGCGCTACGCGAGCTTCCTGCAGCACACCGTCGATCCGTTGACCCAGGTGTCGCTGGGCAAGAACGCGATGACCTTGCAGAACATGTGGGCGCCCCGGATCGGCGTGATCTACGACTGGACGCAGGAGGGCCGGTCGAAGCTCTACGCCCACTGGGGCCGGTTCTACGAGTCGATCCCGCTCGACATCAACGCGCGGTCGTTCGGCGGCGAGGTCCAGTTCATCCAGGACTTCGCGGCGAACGGCGGGCTGTGCGGCGGCCCCGACGCGCGGATCAACGGCTCCAACGGCGTGAACTGCCTGGCCGACCCCAGCGCGCGCGCCGATCAGGAGCAGCTGCTCGGCGCCAGCGGCGTGCTGATCGCGCCGGGCATCAAGCCACAGTACCTCGACGAGCTGGTCGCCGGCTTCGAGTACGAGCTGCTCGACGACCTCAAGGTCGGCGTGGCCTACCAGCGCCGCGTGCTCGGCCGCGTCATCGAGGACGTGTCGACCGACGGCGCCAACACGTACATCATCGCCAACCCCGGCGAGTGGTCGGCCGCCGACGAGAACAAGCTGGCCGACCGGATCGCGATGGCCACCGATCCCCAGGAGAGGACCCGGCTGCAGAACCAGCTCACCCTGTTCCGGGGGATCCGGATCTTCGACAAGCCGCGCCGCGACTACAACGCGCTCCAGCTCACCGCGTCGTGGCGCGTCTCCAACCAGCTATCCGTGCAGGCCTCGTATACCTACGCGCGGGTCACCGGCAACTATCCGGGCCTGATCTCCTACGACAACGGCCAGATCGATCCGAACATCTCGTCGCAGTACGACCTGATCGAGCTGCTCGCGAACCGCTCCGGCGCGCTGCCGCAGGACCGCCCGCACTCGATCAAGCTCGACGGCTACTACACCTTCGACCTCCACCGCCAGGGCGCGCTGACCCTCGGCGGCCGGATCCGGGCGTTCTCCGGCATCCCCGAGAACGCGCTCGGCGCGCACTACCTGTACGGCCCCGACGAGTCGTTCCTCTTGCCGCGCGGCGCGCTCGGCCGCTCCGACTTCGATCACGGGGTCGACCTGAAGGTCCAGTACGCGCGCAGCCTCGGCCGCGGCCTCGAGCTCAGCGTGTACGCCACGGTGTTCAACGTCTACGACCACCAGGGCACGCGCACGATCGATCAGACCTACGCGCGCGCGGTGTCGCTGTCGGGGGTGATCCAGAACGCCAACCCGGTGTCCGGCGGCAGCTACGAGGACCTGATCTGGGTCAAGCAGATCAACGCCCGCGGCGACGAGCAGCCCAACCCGATCGGGAGGAACCCGAACTTCGGCAACACGACGGGGCGCTACACGCCGGCGTACGCCACGCTCGGGGCTCGGCTGACCTTCTGACATGCCCAGAGCGCCAGGCGCAGGGCCGCGCGACGCGACGCGCGGAGGGGTGAATTCGCCGGCTTTGCCGGCGAAGAGGGGACGGGAAAGTCCCCTCTGGATCGAGCAGCCCAACCCGATCGGGAGGAACCCGAACTTCGGCAACACGACGGGGCGCTACACGCCGGCGTACGCCACGCTCGGGGCGCGCCTGACCTTCTAGGCGGCGGCGCCGGGCGGCTGTCAGGCCCAGGTGCTAAGCAACCGGACGTGGAGCGCACCGCCCTCAACCCCGAACAGCGCGTCGCGGTCGAGCACGGTGATGGCCCGCTGATGGTGCTCGCGGGCGCCGGCACCGGCAAGACCCGCGTCCTGGTGCACCGCATCGTCCGGCTGGTCGAGGATGGGACCCCGCCGTGGGCGATCCTCGCGGTGACGTTCACCAACAAGGCGGCGGGCGAGATGCGCCACCGGCTGCGCGAGCTGCTCGGCGACGCGGCCGACGCGATGTGGATCGGCACGTTCCACGCGACCTGCGCGCGGCTGCTCCGGCGGTTCGGCGAGCACGTCGGGCTGACCAGGAGCTTCGTGATCTTCGACGACAACGACCAGATCAAGCTGGTCGAGAAGCTGCTCAAGGAGACCGGGCTCGACGAGGCGGTCTCGCCGCGCACGGTGCTGTCGCGCATCGATCGCGCCAAGAACCGCGGCATCGACCCGAGGACGCCGACCGGGTCGTTCGACGACGTGATCGAGCAGATCTATCCGCTGTACCAGGCGCAGCTCGCCCGGGAGAACGCGGTCGACTTCAACGACCTGCTGCTCAAGACCATCGAGCTGTTCAAGTTCGAGTCGGCCGCCCGGGTGCTCAAGGTCAAGTTCCGCCACGTGCTGGTCGACGAGTTCCAGGACACCAACAAGGTCCAGTACCAGCTGGTGTGGCGGTTCGCCGAGGCGACGCGCAACCTGACCGTGGTCGGCGACGACGACCAGTCGATCTACGCCTGGCGCGGCGCCGAGCCGCGCAACCTGCTCGACTTCGATCGCGACTTCCCCGACGCGCGGGTGGTAAAGCTCGAGCAGAACTACCGCTCGACGCAGACCATCCTCGACGCGGCCAACGGGATCATCCGCAAGAACTGCGACCGTCACGACAAGGCGCTGTGGACCGATCGCGGCGGCGGTGAGCCGATCGAGATCTACCAGGCGGGCGACGAGCGCGGCGAGGCGTACTTCGTGGCGCAGTCGATCCGCCGGCTGCTCGACGACGGGCCGCACTCGCCCAACGACATCGCGATCCTGTACCGGACCAACGCGCAGTCGCGCGTGCTCGAGGAGCACCTGCGGGCGGCGCGCGTGCCGGCCAAGGTGGTCGGGGCGGTGTCGTTCTTCGAGCGCAAGGAGGTCAAGGACGTCATCGCCTACCTCCGGCTGCTCGCCAACCCCGCCGCCGATTCGGCGTTCGAGCGCGTGGTCAACGTGCCGGCGCGCGGCATCGGCGACACCACGGTCGATCGGCTGCGCGCCGCGGCGCGGGCCAGCGGCGCCGGGCTGCTCGACGCGGCGCGGCTCGCCGCGCGGGGCGAGGTCTCGGGGCTGGGACCGGGGCCGCGGCGCAAGCTCCAGGCGTTCGTCGCGCTGATCGACGGGCTCGGCGACGTGATCGCGAGCGGCGCCTCGGTGGCCGAGACCATCATCCAGGTGATCGAGCGCAGCGGGATGCGCGCCAAGCTCGAGGCCGATCAGACGAGCGAGTCGCGCGACCGGCTGGATAACCTCGCCGAGCTGGTGACCACTGCGTCGGACTTCGACGACGAGGTCGCGCCGGCGCCCGGCGCATCGCTGACCGGGATGGCGGCCGCCGACGGTGGCGGTGACGACGCACCCGGTGACGGCGAGCCCGGCGACGACGAGCCGCGCGCTCCGACGATCGAGGACTTCCTCGAGCGGATCGCGCTGTCGTCGCCGGCCGATCAGGCCGCCGACGCGCAGGTCGTCCTGATGACGATCCACATCGCCAAGGGGCTCGAGTGGCCGGTCGTGTTCATCACCGGCATGGAGGACGGGCTGTTCCCGTCGCTGCGCGAGCGCGAGGGCACGAGCGAGGACGCGGCGCTCGAGGAGGAGCGCCGGCTGGCCTACGTCGCGATCACCCGCGCGCGCGAGCGGCTGGTGCTGTCGCAGGCGCGGACCCGGCGGGTCTGGGGCGAGATCCGGATCCAGGTGCCGTCGCGCTTCCTCGACGATCTGCCGCCGGACTCGCTGGCGCAGCCGCGCCGGACGCGGATCGCGACGCCGGCGCCGCGGATCGTCGATGGTGACTGGGCCGGCCGCGCCCGCCGGCCGCGCCCGGTGCGGGACGATCTGGATCAGCGGACGTCGTACGACGACGAGCCGGTGTTCCAGGTCGACGGCGACTTCGTGGTCGGCGCCGAGGTCAGCCACGCGGCGCTCGGCAGCGGCCGGGTCGTCGCGGTCACCGGGACCGGCAAGGACTGCCGGGTGGTGGTCGACTTCGGCGTGGTCGGTCGCAAGACCGTGTTCGCAAAGTTCCTCGAGCACGCCGCACCGGGCGAGGGTTCGACGACCGGCGACCGGCTCAACTGACGCTATTCGGGCATTTTCTGGGGGACGACCGCGAGCGGGGTCTGGGCGCGGTTGCGCCACACGGTGACGGTGACCGGCCGGCCCGCCGGCGCCTGCGCGACGATCCACGGCAGCGATCGATGATCGACCTCGCGATCGCCCCACGCCGTGACGATGTCGCCGACCCGCAGCCCGGCGGCGGCTGCCGGCGATCCGGTCTTGACCTCGGTGACGAGCGCGCCTGCAGGCCTGGGCAGGCCGCCGGTGCGCGCCAGCTCGGCGTCGACCGGCTGGACCAGCACGCCGAGCCAGCTGCGCGCGACCTGGCCGACGTCGCGCAGCGCGTCGACGACCTCCTTGACGCGGTTGATCGGGATCGCGAACGACACCTCGCCGGGGCGATCACCGATCGCGACCGCGACGCCGACGACCTGGCCGGCGGCGTCGAGCACCGGCCCGCCGGAGTTGCCGCGGTGGATCCGCGCGTCGGTCTGGAGGAAGGTGCGGAAGCCCATCGCGCGGCCGGGCACCAGCGAGCCGGCGGCGTCGCGGCCGGTCGCCGACACCACGCCGACCGATGCGTTGACCTCGTCGCCGAACGGATCGCCGAGCACGACCAGCCACTCGCCGACCTGGAGGTCATCGGAGTTGCCCATCGCGAGCGGCTGGAGCCGCGGGACATCGATCCTCAGGAGTGCGAGATCGAGCCGGACGTCGCGCCCGAGCAGCTTGGCGGGCACGTCGCGACGATCGGGCAGCACGACGTGAAGCTCGGGGCTCGCCGCGGCGATGTGGTCGTTGGTCAGCACGAACACGCCGTGCGCCTCGATCAGAAAGCCGGTGCCGAGCGCGACGTCGGCGGTGGTCTCGGGTGTTCCGGGGAACACCGCGGCGGGGCCGGACTTGACCGGCGCGCCGGCGCGGATCGCGACCACGCCGTGTCGTGCGCCGGAGACCAGATCGACGAACGAGCCCGGGGCGCTCGGGTAGAGGATCCGCGTCGGGGCGGCGGAGGCTGGCTGCGGCTCCGCGCTGCCGGCCCCGGGGCTGATCTCGCGCTCGCGACAGCCGGTCGCGGCGGCTGCCAGCGCGATCAGCGCCGCCGAGGCGAGCGACACCGCGGCGGCGATCGCTGCGGTCACCCGTGGGCCGCCTGCTGCGCGTCGACGTAGTCCACGCGCAGCTCGTAGATCAGGCTCGTCAAGAGCTTGTGCTCGGGCTCGTCGAGGTTGCCCCGGGTCTTCTGCTCGAGCATGGCGAGCACGTCGATCAGGTGGCGCGCGGTCTCGAGATCCAGCGGATGGGGCTGGCCATCGAGCCCCGGTAGCTTGCCCAGCGCGACCATCGCCGACGATGCGAGAGACAGCACGTGGGTCGAGAAGTCGACCGGGCTGAGCACCTGAGTCTGTTCCGCCATGGCCGCGAAGATATACCGCCGAGCGGCCTGCGACGAACCGCGGCGTCGCGATGTGCAGGCGGACACGCGGTCTCACCACCGGTCAGCAGCCCGCACGGGCGCCGGGCGGCAATTCGTGACATCGTCTGGGAGGTGAACACCTTGCGCGATCTGTACTCACCGCTCGGTCCGACCGAGCGCCAGGGTGGGCTGGTTCCGAACGCAGGGGACCAGCCGGTCGAGCCGGGCGACCGCGTGCCCGTGGGGCTGACCGGGGCCGCTGCGATCGACGTCCAGCTGCTCGCGGAGGAGGTCCGCCAGTCGAGCGCGTTCCTCGACGACGTGTTCACCCAGGTCGCCCGCGTGGTGGTCGGCCAGCGCGACATGGTCGAGCGCGTGCTGATCGGCCTGCTCACCGGCGGACACTGCCTGATCGAAGGCGTCCCGGGGCTGGCCAAGACGCTCCTGGTCAAGACCCTGGCGCAGACCATCCACGCCACGTTCCAGCGCATCCAGTTCACGCCCGATCTCCTGCCGGCCGACATCACCGGCACGATCATCTACAACATGCACACCGGCGAGTTCACGCAGAAGCGCGGGCCGCTGTTCGCCCACCTGGTGCTCGCCGACGAGGTCAACCGCGCGCCGGCCAAGGTCCAGTCGGCGCTGCTCGAGGCGATGCAGGAGCGCCAGGTCACGATCGGCGATACCAGCCACCGCCTGCCCGATCCGTTCCTCGTGCTCGCCACCCAGAACCCGATCGAGCAGGAGGGCACGTTCCCGTTGCCCGAGGCCCAGCTCGATCGCTTCATGCTGCTGATCAAGGTCAGCTACCCGAGCGCGAGCGACGAGCGCGCGATGCTCGACCGGATCGCCACGCTCGAGGCGCCGGTGGCGAGCCCGGTCGCCACGGTCGACGACGTCCTGGCCGCGCGCCGCGTCGTCGGCTCGATCTACATCGACGACCGCGTCCGCGACTACATCGTCCACCTGGTGCAAGTACGGCGCGTCGCCGCGTGCGACGCTGTGCCTGGCGGCGGCGGCGCGCGCGCACGCGTTCATCCGCCACCGCGCCTACGTCACGCCGGATGACATCAAGGCGATCGCGATGGACGTGATGCGCCACCGCGTGGTCGTGACCTACGAGGCCGAGGCCGAGGAGGTCAGCTCCGAGGACGTGGTGCGGCGGATCTTCGAGTACCTGCCGGTACCGTAGAGATGGAAGCATGCACTGGCGATCATCGATGAGCTGCGATTCAGCAGGAACCCGAAGGGAGAACTTCACACAGGGGCCGGCACTGACAGGTGCAGGGCCGCGCGACGCGACGCGCGGAGGGGTGAATATCCCGGCTTTGCCGGGAAAGAGGGGGCGGGAACGCCCCCTATGGATCGAGGCGGAACATGAACCCTTGACCGAAGGTCAAGGCGTTCATGTGTAGTGCGATCGGGGCACTAGCATGGGGCTGACCTCCGCCGAGCTGTTCAAGAAGGCGCGCAGGATCGAGATCGTGGCGCGCCGGCTGGTCGAGGAGCAGCTCGCGGGCCAGTAC
>VBLP01000753.1 GCA_005887925.1 Deltaproteobacteria bacterium
GATGGGCGCAGTTGGTGATCGCGTAGGCCGGCGAAAGCTGCTCCTCGTCGGAGCCGGCGCGTTCGGGTTGATCTCGATCCTGTCGGCCATCTCGATCAGCCCGGAGATGCTCATCGCCAGCCGGGTGCTGCTCGGCATCGCCGGCGCGACGATCGCACCCTCCACCCTCTCGCTCATCTTCAACATGTTCAAGGACCCTGGACAGCGGGCGAGAGCCATCTCGATCTGGATCTCGGCGTTCTCCGCCGGGAGCGCCATCGGGCCGGTGGTCGGCGGCGTGCTCCTGGAGCACTTCTGGTGGGGCTCGGTCTTTCTGATCGCCCTGCCGGTCATGGCCCTGCTGCTCGTCCTCGGCCCGATCGTCCTCCCCGAATTTCGGGCCCCAGACGCCGGGCGGCTCGACCTGGTCAGCGCGATCATGTCCTTGGTCGCCGTGCTCGCGGTCGTCTTTGGCATCAAGCAGAGCGCGCAGGACGGGCTCAGCGCTGTGTCCCTCGCATCGATCGCCGTCGGCGTCTTCGTCGGACTCCTCTGGACCCGCCGTCAGCGGACGTCTGCAGATCCGATGATCGACCTGGGCCTGTTTCGAATCCCGTCCTTCAACGCGTCCCTGGTCGTGAACTTCCTGACGATCTTCGTGGCGATCGGGTACTTCCTCTTCGTCGCCCAATACCTCCAGCTCGTCGTCTGCCTGTCGCCGCTGGTGGCGGGCCTGTGCTCGGTTCCCTCGGCGATCGGATTCATCGTCGGATCGAACCTCGCGCCGCCCCTCGTCCGTCGCTACCGACCAGCGACCGTGATGGGCGGCTTCCTGGCGCTCGCGGCTGTTGGC
This sequence comes from Deltaproteobacteria bacterium, assembly GCA_005887925.1. Taxonomy (GTDB): domain Bacteria; phylum Myxococcota_A; class Polyangia; order Haliangiales; family Haliangiaceae; genus JABFXX01. The sequence continues at coordinate 833 of VBLP01000753.1, forward strand.
CTCGTGATGCTCACCCAGGCGGGCGTGGCGAACAGTCTCGGACTCGTCATCGCGGCCTCGGTCGTGATCGCAGTCGGGCTCGCCCCGGTCCTCACGCTCACCACGGACCTGATCGTCGGATCGGCGCCACCCGAACGTGCCGGCGCGGCATCGGGCATCTCGGAGACGGCCGTCGAGCTGGGCGGCGCGCTCGGCCTCTCGGTCCTGGGCAGCCTCGGGCTGGCGATCTACCGCGGGGACCTCGCCCGGCTGCCCGCGGCGGTGCCACCCGACGCCGCCGCTGCGGCACGGGACACGCTTGGCGGTGCCGTCAAGGTCGCGGCAATGCTGCCGAACTCACTTGGTATGGCCGTGCTGGATGTTTCACGCGGCGCGTTCGTCCAGGCGATGCAGGTCGCCGCCTCGATCTCAGCGATCGCGGCCCTTGCCGTCGCCGCGTTCGCATTTGCAGCGCTCCGGCACGTGCCGACGCGCGCGGCGGAGAGCGCCGAGCAGGCCAAACCAATCACCGACACAGACTGCTTCGGCCGAACGCGGGGATGCGTTCCGGAGGCGGTCCCCGAGACGTGACGCCTGCGCCCTGACCCTCGGCTTGACGCAATCACACGGTTGCTATACCGTGGTTTGCATAGCAACCGACTGATTGCTATTTGTGCAGGAGGCTGACGTGGGTTTTCCAGATCGAATTGAGCGGACCGTCGAGATCGCACATCCGCCAACCAAGGTGTGGGCCGCGCTCACCACGGCCGAGGCCCTTGGCACCTGGTTTGGCAATGCGGCGAACATCGATCTCCGGCCCGGTGGCGCTGCCGAGATGACGTGGACGAGTGGCGACAAGGCGTCCATGCGCATCGAGCGCGTCGAGGAGCCGAAGGTCTTCGGGTTCACGTGGGGCATCTACGGCCTGCCGGATACCGATCCCCGTCATACCTACGTCGAGTTCACGCTCGAACCGACCGGGGCGGGCACACGCCTGAAGGTGGTCGAGTCCGGATTCGCGCAGCTCCCCGACGACAGCTACCGCAAGGCCTTCGGGGCCAACACCGACGGTTGGGCCCACGAGCTGGGCGAGCTGCTCGAGTACCTCGATGCCAACGCGGCCTGACATCGAGTCCGTCGCCGAGGAGGTGTTCAGCGCCCTCGCTGACCCGAGCCGGCGGGCCATCCTGGCCGCACTCGCGGCCAACGGGCCTGCCACAGCGACGGATCTGGCCGGCCGACTGCCCATCACCCGCCAGGCCATCGCCAAGCACCTCGGACTGCTGGCGGACGCGGGGCTTGTCGCCCCCGAGCCCGGGGAGCGTCGAAGAGTGCGCTACCGGCTTCGCTCTGCTCCCATGCAGGTGGCGCAACAGTTCCTGGCCGCATTGGCTCGGGATTGGGACCGCCAGCTCGATGCCCTCAAGGACCACCTGAACATCGCCGCGGCCGTCCAGCCAACGCCAGGAAACAAGGGAACGAAACAGAAATGAACAACACCGTTACGAACGCCTGGACTCGGCCTCCCGAATGGCAGCCAGATCGACAATCCGTGACCGGTCACCGGATCGGAACGCGAGAGGAATGGGCGGCGGCCCGCGAGGAGCTGCTGGCCCGCGAGAAGGAGCACACGCGACAGGGCGACGAGTTGGCCAGACAGCGACGGGAGCTGCCGTGGGTGCCCGTCGAGAAGGACTATCGCCTCGGGACGGATGACGGCCCACACAGGCTCGCGGAACTCTTTGAGGGCCGAAGCCAACTGCTCATCTACCACTTCATGTTCGGCCCGACCTACGAGGCTGGCTGCCCGATCAACTCGTCGATTGCGGACAACATCAACGGCCTCCTCCCGCACCTCAACGCGCACGACGTGACGATGCTCCTCGTGTCGCAGGCGCCAGTGGAGAAGCTGCACACGTACAAACGGCGCATGGGCTGGGACATCCCGTGGGTGTCCTCCGCCAACAGCGAATTCAACTTCGACCTCGGGTACTCGACCAACGAGGAGGAGACGCGAGCGTGGCTTGCGCCGAATCTCGGGTCCCTGCCGCCGATCGTCGAACGCAACGCCAGGGCGAGCGGCACCGACGTCGCCGGGTACCTGACGGAGAGCCCGGGCTTCACCGCTTTCGTGCTCGAGGACGGGGTCGTCTACCAGACCTACGCGACCGGATGGCGTGGGGTCGAGTTCCTGATGGGCTACTACCCGATCCTCGATCGGGCCCCGAAGGGCCGAGACGAGGAGGACGGGTTCCAGCTGTGGATCCGCCGCCACGACGAGTACGACGGCCTGTGAAATGACGAGCAAGCCCAACGGGTCGGCCCTGAGAAGCCAACCCTTCACTCGCCTCTGACAGCGTGCGCCGACTTCGCATGGCATCCGCATCCTCTTCACAATCAGTGCACTTGACTGCTCGATCCTTGAGCTGCTCGGTCGCTTCGAGCGGCGTGGCGGGGGCACCGGCTCAGAACGGCTTGGCATGGAACTTCTGGTCGGGATATAGAAGGAGCCGGAACGATGAGTGAATCGGATAGCGAATCGGCCCTCCCAGCCGACGTGGCGACAGCAATCGAAGGCGCCCGCCTCGTGGGTGCCCCAACCTCGGACAGGGATGACGAATGGTCGACCGCCGCGCGCGCAGCGATCCGCATCGCAGGTGAAGTCGGCGCGCGGGTGGTGCTTGCCGACGTCTCGACTCGCTCGTGGCTCACGACGCCGTACCTTGCCGGCGGGGTTGGGGCCGACAGCGAGGGCCTGAGCTCAGGCGAAGGGCCGGTGGGCAGGGCCGAGCTCGAACTGCTCGGGCGTCAGTACCTCGTCACCCAACTGGACGAAGCGGCTGCCGTCGGCGTTGAGGCGGAGGTCTGGCTCGCGACGAAGCCTGGAATCAGAAGCCTGCCGCTGTTCCTGGAGCGGTTCCCCGACATCGACGTGCTGGTCGGCCCGCCGCTTGACTCTCCTTCCATGGGGCAATGGCTGGTTGGCGACAGAATCGACGGGGTCAGATCGCGGGCAGGGGGACGCACGATGATCGTGGCTCACCCCGACGGTCGATTGACGCTGGACCATGGCGAGTCCCACGGCTGACATGAGCTGCACGAATTGACTTCGTCGGTCTCGACGCTTGGTCGCGAGGAGGTCGGCCCGCTGCTGGGACTCCCGGCAGAGCATGCCGTGCTGATCGCCGGGGCCGGTCCAACCGGCCTGATGCTGGCAGGGGAGCTGGCACTGGCGGGGGTGGACGCCGCGATCGTCGAGCGCCGGCCCAACCAGGAGCTCGCCGGCTCGCGGGCCGGCGGCCTGCAGTCACGCACCATCGAGGTCCTCGACCAGCGCGGAATCGCAGACCGGTTCCTTTCGGAAGGGCAGGTGGCCCAGGTCGCCGGGTTCGCCGGAGTCCGTTTGGACATCAGCGACTTCCCCACGCGCCACCCGTACGGCCTCGGGCTGCGGCAGAAACACGTTGAGCGCATCCTGGCGGGCTGGGTCACCGAGCTCAACGTGCCGATCCTGTACGGCCGGGAGATCACCGGCTTCGAGCAGGACGCGACGGGCGTCGACGTCGTGCTCGCCGGCGGCCAGTCGCTGCGCGCTGAGTTTCTCGTCGGCTGTGACGGCGGCCGCAGCGTCATTCGGAAAACGGCGGGCATCGACTTTCCGGGCTGGGATCCGACCACCAGCAGCATCCTCGCCGAAGTGGAAATGAACGAGACGCCGCCATACGGGGTGCATCGGACCACGGCCGGGACGTATGCCTTCGGCAGGGAGGAGTACGAGATCGAGAACGGCGAGATCATCTACAAGGATGTCGGTCCGATCGGGGTCATGGTCACCGAGGCGAATGCCGATTCAACGACCGA
>VBLP01000752.1 GCA_005887925.1 Deltaproteobacteria bacterium
CGCTCGGCGTGTCGGCCACGCCGCGCGACGACGCGACCGCGCGGTTCGATCGCGAGCTGGCGGCGACCTGGGCGCGCGACCGCCCGCTGCTGGTCACCGCGCTCGCAGCCCCCGGCGCGCTCGGGCCACCCGACGGAGCCGCGCGCGGCTGCCGCGATCGCGCCGGGCGCTGGACCCTGGCGCGCGACGGCGAGGCCTGCGTCGCGTCGCTGCGGACCGGGGTACCGACGATCCGGCTCCGCGTCGAGCGCGCCGGCGCCGGATTCCGTGCGTCGTGCAGCGTCGCGCTCGCCGAGGACCTGATCGCGGCGATGCGCGCGCCGGTGCGCGCCGTTCGCGCCCCGCGGATCCGCGTCGTCGGTCAACCGATCGGCGCCGCGGCGGCCGACGCCGGCGAGCTGCTCGCCGGACCACGCGTGATCCGGCTCCGGCCCGGCGCGCCGTCGGTCGAGCTCGCGGCGCTGCCGGCGGGGCTGACCGCGGCCAGCCGCGTCGCGATCGCCGGCGACGTCGCGCTCGATCTGCGGGCCGCGCCGCGCGCCGCGATGCTGCACGGCGACGCCGAGCTGTTCGTCGCCGTGCCCGGCCAGCCGCCGGCGTGGCGCCGGATGACCCACGGCCCCGACGTGCTGCTCGATCGCGTGACGCTGATCGCCGCCGGCCCGCCCGAGCGCCGGCGCGTCGCGCTGTTCCGCCCGCCGCGCGAGTGGTCCGGCTCGCCGCCCGCCGTCGACACGCTGCTCGCCGACGACACCAGCTCGATCGGCGACCGCGCGCGCCGGTTCTACCCGCACGGCGCCGCGCTGCCCGAGCTCGGCTGGGTCAACCCGTTCGACGTCGAGCGCTCGCTCGGCCTCGACGGCTGGATCCACGCCGCGCTCGCCCGGCCGGCCACCGCGACGGCCGCGTGCGGTACGCTGGCACCTCCCGCGATCCCGCGCGATCACGTGTGCTCGCCGAGCCCGCTCGACGGCGTCACCGAGTGCCGCGTCTCGCTCCAGCCCGAGCTCGCCGCCCGGCTCCGCGCGATCGCCGACCAGGTCATCGCCGACCCGCGGCCGCACACCGGGCGCGACGTCACCCCTGTCCGGATCGCGTACGTCGTGCTCCGCGGCGACACCGGCGAGCTCCTCGCGCAGGCCAACATCGTCCCCGGCCGCGCGCCGCTCGCCTACGCACCCACCGACGCCGCCGCCGAGGCCGCCCTGATCAAGCTGCGCGAGTCGCGCGGCGAGTCCGACGCCGAGCGCGTCGAGTGGAACCTGCCGATCGCGGTCGGCTCGACGTTCAAGCCGATCATCGCGCGCGCCGCCGAGCAGGCGTTCCCCGACGCCATGGCGACCCTGTCGCTCACCGCCGACGGCCACGCCACCGGCTGCAAGGCGCATCGCGGCACGCCGGTCGATCCGCTGCTCGGCCACTGTCCGCCGACCTCGCTCGCCGAGGCGCCCAGCTCGGCCGATCTGCACGACTACCTCGCGCGCTCGCTCAACTGGTACCAGGCTGCGCTCGGCGTCGTCGGCCTGGGCCTTCCGGCCGGCACGTTCACCGTCAAGGGCGAGACCGTCACGCTCGCCGACATCGCCGCCAGCGATCTCTCGACGTGGCCGACCACGTCACCGTTGCAGATCGCCGACGCCAGGGGCGCGATCGTCGAGGGCCACAGCGTCGTGCTCGACGGCCTGCGCCGCACACCGCTGTGGGCGCGCGTCGAGGCGCTGCTCGGCCGCCCGCTGTGCACGCTCGGCGACCGCAGCCGCTGCGAGGCCGCCGCCGACCGCGCCGACGTGTGCGCCGCCCGCTCCCTGCCGATCGCCAGCCCCGGCCGCGACCTGCGCTACCTCGTCGCGCTCGGCCCCGATCGCATCGATCTCTACGCCGACGATCGGCCGGCGCAGAGCAAGGTCGCCATCCGCGAGTACTTCCAGTTCCTGCGCGGCTCCGGCCTCCACGCCGCCGGCTCGCTCGCCCAGCTCACCGATGCGTTCGGCCGCGTCATCTACGATCCCACGCCGGGTGCACCTCGCCTCGCCGCCTCGTGGTTCCCGGCCCCCGCCGTCGGTGTCACGCCGAGCTGGTCATGCACCAAGTCCGACGGCCACGCCAACACCGTGCTCGGCGCCGACGGCGGCCTGTGCGCGGTCGTCCAGGCCGCGGGCACCGCGCACGCCCACCTCGGCGAGCTGCTCGCCGATCCCAAGATCGTCATCTACGGCGCCAAGACCGGCACCACCGACTCGCTCGCCGACATCGCGCACAAGGACGCCGCATGCCGCGCGTGGAACGACCACCACGCCGCCGCCGCCCAGCTCACCTGCGGCAAGACCCCGCCCGACGACAGCCTGTTCATGATCGCCTTCGGCGTCGTCACCGCGCACGGCACCATCCCGATCACCCTCGGCCTCCAGCTCCAGCGCGGCGGCAAGGGCGCAGCCGCCCACGTCACCCCCGAGCTCGTCCGCGCGATCGCCGACTACTTGCACTAGCTCGGATGCGCAGGAACGGTTCTGCGCACGGATAAGTGATCACTGCTGCGTACAAGCGACTGCGCTGGTCGTACAGCGACGACGTGATGCTCGCGTACAGCGAGAATAACATCCACTAACACGCCCCTGGCAAGCGTGCGACATCGTTCTCCGAGGCGCGTACCCGTGCATCGAGCCGGCGATGCGGCCCGGTTAGCTGTCCACCACCCAACACGAGGAAAACATGCCTGACAACATCAAGAACAAATGCGGGGCATCACTCGCCAGTTCGCGACTCGCGACCGGCGCCGGCGGTGGGGCGAGGTAAGACGGCCGTGTATGACGGTCGCAAGGGGTCGCAAGGGAATCGTTCTCACCATGGGAGGGAGCCACATGAAGGTCATATCGAGGATAGAAGGTGTGCGAAGGTGTGCCGGCGCGCTGGCAATGGCGGCATGTGCGACGGCATGTGCGGTCGACGATCCGGTACAGAACAGCGACTTGATCGACGAGTCGACCGAGGCCAGCACGATGCCTGTGTCCGGAGTCATACCGTTCGACAACAGCTGCACCAATCCGTACTGTGGCTGGGTCTACAACGACTCGTCGATCTGGGTCGCCATCGCCGGAGGAGGCTCGCCGGCCGTCAACCCGTTCAACTGCACCATCGACATGGAGACGCTGCAGCCCGGGGAGACGTCGACCAAGTACCACCACGACACGGATTCGTTCCGGGCCGACGCGGGCTGTATCACGAAGTTTCGCGACACCGCGATCACCGCTCCCAGCTTCGACGGCTCGGACGTGCGCGTCGAGGACCGCCGGGGCAAGTCGCAGGATAAATGGATCAAACTCAATGACTTCGATACGATCCATATCACCTATCAGAACTGCAGCAGCTCGTCTGCGAAGTACTACGCCAGCTCCTGGGCCAAGGGGTTCGGCTATCAAGATCAGTGGTGCTATCAGGACAGCACTTCCGAGTACCCCTGGGGATATGGCGCGCGATGCAAGATCGACGGCGAGCTCCTGGTCGCCAACAACTACTACTACTGCAAGGCGTGGGGCGCCAGGGTCGGCGGCACGTTGACCTTCAACCACTACTGGCTCTTGACCGATCTCGACACTGTGTATGCCGGCCGCGACGGGAGATCCTTCGTCTCCGCGTACAATCTCACCGGCGGTCCGAATTCCACCGACAACGACTCGGCGTATTACTACGACGCAAGCTCGAGAACCTGGAAGTGGATTCCTGACTGCTAAATCTGCTGCCCCTTCTCCCAGCGAGAGACCGTGCTCGCGTCATGGCTGATTACCTGGGCAAAATCCGCAGCGCTGTCATAGAGACACGAGCGGAGGTGCCGGATCTCCGCGGGTTGGACACGGCGGTGTCTGCATAGCGTGACTGGTGAGTGCGCACCGCGTCGCAGATGAGCTCTCGCGGTGGAGTAGTTTCCAGGTGGGCACGTGTCGCGGAATAACATCTTCCGATAGAGCAATACCCCACGAATAAAGGATGGAGAGCCATGTGGAACTTTGGTGTGATCAGTCGTGTCGTCATTGTCGCGTCTTTGGTCGAGATGTCTGCTTGTGCGCTTGAAGACACCGCACAACATCCCGAGCAGCAAGCCACGGACGACGAGCTGCGAGATTCGAATGTCGAAGGTGCCAAGACCGATGCCGCGTCGCTGTCTCCGGACGCTACATTGCAATGGGACGGCGTTCAGCCGCAGAATTCGTCTTGCTGGAATGATCGTCGATTCGTACAGTCTACCCACCTGTTCATAGGTGGCAACGGTCAATCGGTGTCGTCGATCATCTACCTGTACTACAGCCCTGGTTGCCGGACGACCTGGGCGCGTCTCACTGGAGGGACGATTCCTGAGCCCGGAAACAGCACCGGCGGGATGGCACAGATCATCCGTAACTTTGATGGTCGCACATACACCTGTCATGTAACGACGAGTAGTGGCGAATGCACAACCGCGATGGTCAACGACGCCGGTGTGACCTCATATGCGTTTGGTGAAGAAGACGCCGGCGCGTGGACCGCCTGGGCACGCACTGCGAACTTCTGACTCCTTGTTCTGACCAGCCGTTATGTCGAGGTCAACAGCAGCCCGAGGCTGAGCTCCAGCCGTGAGTGGACCAAGCGGAGCAGGCTATCGAGCTCATCGCTGCCGATGCGGAACCGGGTCTCCAACGTACGCCGCACACCCCCGACGAGCGCCTCGCGTGCATGCGCGACCCAGCGG
>VBLP01000054.1:0-14764 GCA_005887925.1 Deltaproteobacteria bacterium
CTCGGTCAGGAAGTACTTTCCGAAGCTTGCCGGGAGGAGATCGATCGCGGGCGCCCCGGGCGGCTCGCGCACCCCTGAGGGGCTCTCCGGCATCGCTCCGAGAGTATCATGTGGTCGGTGGTCCGCTTTGCCATGCGCTGGCGCCCGGCCCGGTCCGTGGCGATGGTGGCCGCGCTCGCGATCGGGTGCGGCGATCCGGCGGCGCGCGTCCGGCTGGTGGCGCTGGGCGGGCCGGCGTGCAGGCCGATGTCGGCCAACCAGGTCCGGGTGACGTCGTATGGCCCCAGCGGCGAGCACACCGTGGCGCTCGGGCTCGACGAGGTGGTCGCGATCGGGAGCTTCGCGGCCGACACCGAGCAGATCGGCGTCGAGGTGCTGATCGGCGGCGGCGAGATCGGCGCGGAGGGCAAGTCGGCGCCGCTGGCGTTCGGCGCGCTCGCCGACGGCGCGGCGATCCCGGTGCTGATGGCGCCGCCCGACGGGTTCTGCGAGCTGCCGGCGATGACCGAGGCGCGGGCGCAGCCGGTGGTGGCGCCGGCCGGCGATGGTGCGCTCGTCGTCGGCGGGATGGGGCCGAGCGGGCCGCTGTCGACCGCCGAGTACTACGATCCGACGACGGCGTCGTTCGTGCCGGTCGACGTGCCGCCGGGGCTCGCCGACCCGCAGGGCTTCACCGGCACGGCGCTGGCGACGCTGCCCGACGGCCGGGTCGCGCTGATCGGCGGGCCGCAGCGCGTGTTCGTCGTGTTCGATCCGCGCGTGCGGCGGTTCGTGACCGATCCGACGGTGATCGGCCCCTGGGCGTTCCACGCCGCGATCGCTACCGGCGATCAGGAGGTGCTGGTCGCCGGCGGCTGCATGACGGCGCCGCCGTGCGCCGGTCCGCCGCAGATGCCGCGCGCGGTGCGCTACGAGCTGCCGCACCTCACCGCGCCCGAGCTGTCGGCGATGTTGCCGCCGGCCCTGCGGATCGGCGCGCGGCTGTTCGACCTGGGCGAGCAGGGCGACGGCCGCCGGCACTGGCTGCTCGCGGGCGGCACCGGCACGGCCGGCGGCGCCGCGCGGTTCGCGCTCGACGACCCGGCGGCCGAGGTCGTGCCGGGCGGCCACGCGCAGACCGCGGCGCTCGATGGCGGCGCGGTGCTCAGCGTGTTCGGCGACGATGCGGCGCCGCCACCGGGCGACGGCTCGGCCTCGGTGTTCGCACCCGATGCGGCCGCGGCGCGGACGATCGCCGGCGCGCCGGCGCGGCAGGGCGTGCGGCTGATCGCGCTCGAGGACGGCCGCGTCGTCGGGTTCGGCGGCGCGGCGATGGAGGTGGTGACCTACGATCCGACGCGCGACGCGTGGAGCTCCCGGCGCGCGATGTCGAGCGATCAGACCGGTGTCTTGACCGCGCCGTCGCTGGTCCGGCTCACCGACGGCACGGTGCTGGTGGTCGGCGGCGCGGTGTCGGCGCGCGCGTGGCTGTACCGGCCATCGCTGGTCGGGCCGGCGTCGGGATCGGTCACCGTGGTCCCGGTGAGCGACACCGGCCGCGGCGTGCTGACCGCGAGCGATCCCCAGACGGTGACCAGGGTCGCGGGCCAGCTGCCCGCGTGGCTCCTGACGACGCCGGCCGATGCGGCGATGGCGCGCGCGCTGGTCGGCGGGCCGCGCATCGCGACCGGCTCGGTCAGCGCGTTCGCGCGCGTGCTGTCCGGCGGCGTCGCGCTGATCGCGCAGCAGACCGCGCCGGGCCACGCGCTGGTCGCCGAGCTCGCCCCGGGCAGCCCGCCCCGGCTGGTCCGCCTCGCCGGCGGCGATGCGCACGAGCTGTGCGCCGGAACCGACGCCGTCGCGTTCGATCCGGCGACCCCGGTCACGCTGCGACTCGCGGTCACCGCGCGCGACGCGCGGCTATCGATCGGCGAGCGCGAGGTCCTGGCGTGCAGCATCGCGGCCGGCGAGCGCGGCGCCTGGGGCATTGCGTCCCTCGGCGCGGGCGCGCGGCTCGCGGTCGACTCGGTCACCGTGGCGCGCTGACGTGGTACCGTCCGCCCGGATGCTGCGCGCGTCGGTCGCTGCGCTGGTGCTCGCGGTCGCAGCCCCGGCGCACGCGTACGAGTTCTGGCTGCGCGCGCAGGCGATCGGCCAGGCCTATCAGCTGCGCGATTACCGGCTGATCGGCCCCGATCTGTTCCTCGGCCGCCGCCGCTACACCCAGACCCTCGCGCTCCGGATCTGGGACGTCGGCGACCTGGCCGCGGCGCGCCGGCTGGCCCACCTGCCCGAGCGCGGCCTGCGCATCAGCTGGCAGAGCTACCTGCGCATCGACCACGACTTCGGCGACTACACCAGCGGGCGCCTGACCTTGCCGCTGACCGTGCCGGTGCGGCGCGATGCGCTCGACGTCACGCCCGAGCTCGGCGAGTCGGTCGCGTCGCTCGACGACGACGGCTGGGGCGCGACCGGCATCGACGGCGGCGCGGCGCGCCTCGAGGTCCCGTCGGCGCCGCTCGCGGTCTCGGCGTCGGCGGGCCTCCGCGTGCGCGCCAGCTCGCCGCTCGGGCTGTCGGCCTACGAGCTCGACGGCACGTCGGGCGCGGCGTGCCAGGAGTACGTCGAGGGACCGACGCCGGGCACCGGCACGTGGAAGCTGATCGATCGCAACCGCACGATCACCAACCACGCGCTGGCGAGCGACTACGAGTACTGCCCGCAGCGCGATGTCCGCCAGCCCTCGGTCGGCGTCAGCGTCGCGACGTCGCGGATCGCCGGGTTCGGCGCCGAGCTCGGCTACCGCCGCACGTGGTCGAACACCGTCGGGCGGATCGGCCCGATCGACCGGCTCGCGCACCCCGACCTCGGCCTGTACCCCAACGATTTCGGCCAGGCGCCCGCGAGCGGTGTCGACGAGGAGCGGCTGTGGGCGCGCGCGCACGGCGAGCTTCGCGCCGGCGGGATCGCGATCGCGCCGTACGCCGACCTGCGCTACTCGCTGCTCCACGCCGCGGTCGATCGCGCCGGCGCCGGCGTGCGGCTATCGCGGGGTGCGGACGTCCTCGAGCCGTCGATCGAATACTTCTACCCGACCTTCGACGGCGACTCGATCTTCAACGCGTTCTCGATCGAGCCGACCACCGACCTCCGGCTCGCCTACGAGCACGCCGGCGCGCTCGCCTGGCACGCCAGCGGCTGGCTGCGCGCCTATCACCACGAGGCCGGCGCCGCGTCGCTGGCCGGCGGGGCCGACGGCGGCGTCGAGCGCAGCTTCGGCGCGTGGCGCGCGCGGGCCGATGCGCTGTGGGACGACGGCTACGGCGGCCGGCGGATCGGCGCGAGCGCCGAGGCCGGCTGGCGCGCGAGCCCCGCGCTGTGGCTGCGCGGCCGCGCGATCACCCTCGGGGTCGCCTCCGACGAGGCCGGCCGGCCGCGCTACGCCTCGAGCTCGAGCGTCATCAGCTCGACCTGGCGGCTGTCCGACGGCGTCGCGCTGCACACCATCCTCGAGGTCGACTACGACGCGATCCACGACCTCCAGTACCGCGCGATCGGTGTGTTCGACCTCGCGTTCGCCCCGGAGCCGTGATGGCTGCGCGGCGCACCCGGATCTGCCTCGCCGCCGCGCTGGCCGCGCTCGCGCTCGCCGGCGCCGTCGTCGCCGACTCGACACGCGGTCCGTCGTGGTCACCCGTCGTGTATCCGCTGCAGCGCCTGCCGCTCGTGTTCTCGCACGCCAGGCACCTGGGCCGCGGCACCGCGTGCGCCGCGTGCCACCCGGCCGCGGCGTCGTCGCGCTCGGCGGTCGACGACCTGCTGCCGACCGAGGCCGCGTGCCGCGTCTGCCATCCGATCGATCGCGCCAGGCCCGATCTCGTGGTGCCCGGCGCGCCGCCGGTCGCGTGCCGCGCCTGCCACGCCGGCTACACCCCGGGCGCCGCCGTCGCGCGCGTCTACCTCACGCCGCCGCCGCTCAAGTTCGATCACAGCGCGCACCGCGCGACGCCGTGCGAGGGCTGTCACGGCGATCTGCGCGGCGTCGAGCTCGCCACCACCGAGCAGCTGCCGACCATGGCGTCGTGCCTGCGCTGCCACCGCGACGGCGCCGAGGAGCGCCACTGCGCCGACTGCCACCTCACCGCGCGCGGCGGCCTGATCGAGACCCGGTTCGCGCACGGCACGCTGGTCCCCGCGCACGACGGCCTCGGCGACGCGCACGGCCCCGGCTTCCGCGATCACCACGCGCAGGAGGCGCGCCAGGTCGGCGCGACCTGCGCCGCGTGTCACGACCAGAGCGAGTGCGTCGCCTGCCATCAGGGCGTCATCAAGCCGCTCGACTTCCACCCCGGCAACTACGTCCTGACCCACGCCGTCGACGCGCGGCGCGGCAAGCCCGACTGCGCCGCCTGCCACCGCGCGCAGTCATTCTGCGTCGGCTGCCACGAGCGCTCGGGCCTCGGCACGCGCGGCGACTCCCAGTTCAACGCCGTCGACCCCGCGCGCGCCTTCCACCCCGCCGGCTGGGCCAGCGCCGGCCCCGGCCCCAACCTCCACGCCCGCGACGCGCGCCGCAGCATCACCAGCTGCGCGTCGTGCCACCGCGAGGACGAGTGCCTCACCTGCCACAGCGCCCAGCCCGGCTCGCCGCGCGCCTCTCCCCATCCCCGCAGCTGGCGCGGCAGCGCGCAGTGCCGCGCCCTCGACCGCGGCAACCGCCGGATGTGCCTGCGCTGCCACATCGCCCAGGACGAGCTCGGCTGCGACTGGCAGGCGCACTGACCGAAGATATCGAGCGCCGCGACGGCGCGGCCATCGAAGCCTCGATACCGTTGTGCCGACATTGACTGCTCACGTGCGAACCGGATCGAGCACCGCCTTGATCCGCCGGACGCCGGCCGCCACAGGTTCCTCGCGCACGATGCGGAAGCTGCCGGCGAGATCGCGGCTGCCGGCGACGTGCGGGCCGCCGCAGAACTCGCGGCTGATCACGGTGTCGCCGTCGCGGATCGTGTAGACCGAGACCGTGTCGCCGTACTTCTCGCCGAACGCGCCGATCGCCCCGAGCCCGCGCGCGTCTGCCGGCGACATGGTCGCGCGCTCGACCACGAGGTCGCGGGCGAGCCAGCCGTTGACCAGCTGCTCGACGCGCGCGAGCTCGCCGGGTGACAGCTTGCCGCCATGCGAGAAGTCGAAGCGCAGGCGATCGCGCGTGAGGTTGGAGCCGCGCTGGAGAACGTGATCGCCGAGGACGGCGCGCAGCGCCGCCTGCAGCAGGTGCGTCAGGGTGTGGTAGCGGACGATCTCGACGGAGTGATCCGCGAGGCCGCCGGCGAATGTGCCGGCCTGGGTGCGCGAGCGATCGCGGTGGCGCGCGAGCTCGTCGCGGAAGCCGGCCTCGTCGATCCGCGCACCGGTCGCTTCCGCCATCTCGCGCGCGATCTCGAGCGGGATGCCGTGGGTCTGGAACAGGTCGAACGCGACCTTGCCGTCGAGCACCGGCCGGCGCTCGAGCTCGCGGAGGCTGCGCGCCAGCGCCACCTCGAACCGCGTGACCTCGGTGGCGATGACGTCTGCGATCGCGGGGCGCGCCAGCTCGGGGTAGACATCGCCGAGCGCGGCCGCGACGCGGGTCACCGCGCGGCGGTACCAGTCCGGCGGCAGCCGCCGCGCGTGCACCATCGCGCGCCGGAGCAGGCGGCGCAGCACGTGGCCGCGGTCCTTGTTCGACGGCAGCACACCGTCGGCGATCATCGCGCACGCGGCGCGGACGTGGTCGCTGACGATCCGCAGCTCGCGCTCGCCGAGGCCGGGCGCGCGCAGCTCGTCGATGATCGGCTGCATGGTGTCGACCTCGTACACCGAGGCGAGGCCGTTGAGCGCGACCAGCGTGCGCTCGACGCCCATCCCGGTGTCGACGCTGCGGCGCGGCAGCGGCACGATCTGGCCCGACGCCGTCCGCTCGTACTCCATGAACACGTTGTTCCAGATCTCGACCCAGCGGCGATCGCCCGGCTCGAAGCCGCGCGGCGGCTCATCGCCGATCCAGGTGAAGATCTCGGTGTCGGGGCCGCACGGGCCGGTGTCACCCGCCGGTCCCCACCAGTTGTCGTCGCGGCCGAGCCGCGCGATCCGCTCGACGCCAAGCGCGCGCCAGGAGCGCTGCGATGCGGTGTCCTCGGGGACGTCCGCGTCGCCGGCGAAGCAGGTGACGCCGAGCCGGTCGGGCGGCACGCCGAGGTGGTCGACGAGGAACTCGAAGCTCCACGCGATCGCCTCGTCGCGGCCGTAGTCGCCGAGCGACCAGTTGCCCAGCATCTCGAAGAACGTCAGGTGCGTGGCGTCGCCGATCGCGTCGATGTCGCCGGTCCGCACGCACTTCTGGACGTCGGTCAGCCGCGCGCCGGCCGGGTGGGGCTCGCCGAGCAGGTACGGCACCAGCGGGTGCATGCCGGCGGTCGTGAACAGCACCGTCGGGTCGTTCGCGGGGACGAGCGACGCCGACGGGATCACGGCGTGGCCCTTCGACGCGAAGAACGCGAGGTAGCGGGTTCGAAGCTCGTGTGCGGTGATGTGCATGGTCGTCCTTCCGGCGGCCACGCAACGTCGTCAGCCGCCCTTCTACGAGGCGGCTGATCGCGAGATCTACGTGCGCGCGGAGCCGCCGGCGATAGCCGTGGTAGCAGCGGCAGCGGCAGCGGCGGCGCGACGAGACATGCCGACAAGCTACGACGCCCGCGCCGGTGGCGCAAGCGCCTCGCAAGAACGGCACACCGCGCGAGTGATATTCGCGATCTGCATTATCGTGGTCGCCAATGGATGTGACGTTCCGGCGCGCCAGCAATCGCGATCGCGAGATCGCATTCCAGATCGTCGATCGGGCGCTGCGCGACTACGGGCTGCACGCGGTCCTCGCGGCCGCGGATCGCGACCTGTCGGATCTCGAGCAGCACTACGACGCACGCGGCGGCGGCTTCGAGCTGATCGAGGTGAACGGTGACGCGGTCGGCGTGGTGGGCTGGCGACCGGCGGGCGACGGCGTGTTCGAGCTCAAGAAGCTGTACCTGCTGTCCGGTGCGCGCGGCCACGGCCTCGGGCAGCGCGCGGTCGCGCGGGTGATCGAGCGGGCGCGTACCGCCGGCGCGCACGCGATCGTGCTCGAGACCGCGGCGCGGCTGATCGAGGCCAACCGGCTCTACACGCGGCTCGGCTTCGTGCCGGTCGAGGGCGCCGCCGCGGCGTCGTTCGCCACGCTGTCCGAGCAGTGCGACCTGGCGTACCGGCTCGAGCTCGCGTAGCGGCGCCCGCCGGGGAGCTCGACGCCGGACCTCGCGCCGGTCACTTCATGCCGAGCTGCCACCGGCCGAGCCGGCAGTCGATCGGGGCGCTAGGCGCTCTGCGTCAAGCTGAACGCGTTGCCCTCGGTGTCGGCGGCCTCGGCGGCGATCACGCCGGGCGCGACCTCGAGGGCCGGGGCGAGGATCTGTCCGCCAGCGGCCTCGATCGCGGTGCGCGCCGCGGCGAGATCATCGACCGCGAAGTGCAGCCCGGTCCGACCTGCCGGATGCCCGGGGTTCAGCGCGAGGCCGAGGCGCACGCCGGCGATGTGGAGCGACGACCAGCCGGCAGACGCGAACAGCACGCTGGCCCCGAGCGCGGTGACGTAGAACGCCGTGGCCCGCTGCATGTCCTCGACCTCGATGCTGAAGAACGTCTCGGTGACGGTCACGGCGGCGATTGTCGCACGGCCGGCGCCGGCCGCGGCTACGGCTGGATCCGGCCGAGCCGGGTCGGCACGGCGAGCTCGCAGTTGCGGTGGCCGAGCTCGATCGCCTCGGTGTCGCCGACCGCGAGCGCCTCGTCGAGCAGCCACCTCGAGATCGCGTGCGACAGCGCGTACTCCTCGCGCTTGTTCCACAGCCAGGCCGCCATGTTGCTGCCCTTGGAGAACGCGTGCGGGAACGCGAGCCGGCGCAGCTCGAGGCCGCCCGCGGCGACGGCGGCGCCGTACGCGGTCCACAGCGCGATGAACTCGCGCCACTCGTCGATCGACGGGTGGCGGGTGTTGTCGTGGCGGCGCTCGGCCCAGCGCGAGAACGCGGCCTCGAGGGCATCGAGCCGGCCGTGGCGCAGCCGGCGCGCGAGGCCGCCGCCGACCGCGCCGCGCGCACCGGGCGGGGCGCCCAGCTGCGCGGCGTCGGCGACCCGGGCGAGGTGATCGGTCACCGCGCTGGCCACGTCGCGGATCGCGCGCTCGACCGCCCCGAGCGGCGCATCGAGCTCGAGCGCGCGGCGCGCGAGCCACAGCCGGGTGGTGTCGTCGCCGAGCGCGGCGTCCCAGGCGCGCACCGCGGACGCCAGCGTCTCGGCGGTGATCGGCCGAGCATCGATCGCCAGGTGCGCGGCGACCGCGCACGGCAGCGGCGCAGGATCCGCGGCGGCCGGGGCCTCGGCCGGCGACTCGCGGCGGACCGGCGCGGCGGCGGCGAGCGCCTCGACGACCAGCGCGCGGGTGGTGCGGCGCCGCGGCGCGACCAGCCAGCGCGCCCACAGCTCGCGGGCCGATGGCGCGCCGGCAGCGCCGGTGTGGCGCGCCGCGATGCCCTCGAGCAGGTAGGTCAGCGGCGTCGCCGGCCAGCTCGCGCGCGTGGGATCGATCGGCGATAGCCGAGCGCGGGGGGTGGGGGCCCCGACGGCTTCGCCGGTGGGGCGGGGGTCCTCCCCCGTGGGATAGATCGGCTCGTGCCACGCGCCGCGCTCGGCCGCGTCGCACGCCAGCCACTCGCCGGCGAGCTCGCGCACGGCGGGATGATCCTCGACGAGCATGGCCAGCGAGCGCAGGAGCTCGCGCGCCGTGGCGGCGTCGCCCCGGCCCGCCGCGAGCAGCGCCGTGGCGGCGACCTCGGCGTCGCCGAGCGGACGGCGCGCATCGCGTTGCGCCGAGACCCACGCGACCGCGACACCGTCGCGCGCAGCCCACGCCGCCACGCACAGCGCGTACGCGGCGGGATCGGGGCCGGGCCGGCTGTACAGCGCGGCCTGGTAGGCCAGGCGGTGATAGCCGGCGGGGACCAGCACGAGCCGGATCGCCGCGCTCGCGATCACCGGCACGACCAGCACCGCGGTCATCGCGAGCCCGAGCCACCACAGCCCCACCGCCCACAGGAACAGCACGAACGACGTCGCCAGCGCGAGCATCGCGGCGTTGGCGACGCCGGCGATCACCGACCACAGGAGATAGCGCGCGGTGCGATCGCGGCGGCGCGCGCCGATCGCCGACTGGCGCAGCCACTGCAGCACCAGGTAGGGCAGGGCGATCATCGAGCGCATCGGCTAGGGCCTCCATCCCAGGGCGCGGCGCAGCCCGTCGCGGGTCGGCGCGGCGGCGGGGCGCGGCGGCGGCTCGGGCTGGGCCGGCGGCGCGTGGCGCGCCCACAGCTCGGCGACCAGGCGCTGGTACGGATCGCGCAGCGTCGCGACCGCCGCGCGCACCATCTCGGTCGTGCGCAGCTGCGGCCCGAGCGGCGTGTCGTAGGTCCGCGCGGCCTCGAAGTCGAGCTCGAGCATGCCGAGCAGCTTCTGGGCCTCGCGCTCGACCTCGATCCGGCTGGCATCCGCGGTCAGGCCGAGCACGAAGAACGGGTTGTCGATGATCTTCATCGCACCCCCGAGTCGAAGCCCTTCTTGCGCGCCTCGCTGCTCTCGGGCAGGAGCTGCCACAGCGCCTTGACCACGCGGCGCAGCTCGGTGTTGTCGCCGCGGCCGATCGCCGCCTTGCCCTCGGTGACCAGGCGCTGCGCCGCCGGCAGGTCGCGGCACTTGCTGATCTCGGACGCGGCGTCCTCGAAGTACCACTCCCACGCCTCGGGCGTGCGGTTGAACGCGGCGTTGGACAGCCGCTGGGCGAGCCGCATCTGGCGCTCGAGCTCGGCGGCGTCCTTGTCGCGCCGCGCCTTGTCCATCGCGGCCAGCACGTCCTGGAGCAGCGAGCGCTCGGCGTCGGTGCCGTACATGCCGACGGTCGACGACGCCGAGATCGCGGCATGGCGGGCCTGGTGGTCGAGCTCGGGCCACTTGCGCGCGAGGTCGGCCTCGACCATCGTGCCGTCGACGTCGAGCAGCGCGCGCCGCGCCCGCTGGGCCGCATCGGCGTCGCCGCCGTGCGCCGCGTCGATGTCGCGCTCGGCCTCCGACAGCCGCGACTCGAGCCGGTCGAGCTTCTCGATCACGTGGCCCAGGCCGTGGCGGAACGCGTCGGTGCGCAGCTCCATCAGCTGGCGGCGCAGGTCGCGCAGCGCGGCGTCGAGCGCGTCGGGCGCCGCGTCGGGGACCAGCAGGTGCGCGACGTGCTCGAACATCTGGCCGATCGCCGGCACCAGCGCGCGCGCGGCGAGCCGGCCGCCGCGGTCGAGCTCGATCGTGACCTCGACCGCCGAGCCGGTCGGCACGGTGTCGATCACCGCGTCGCCGCCGATGTCGAGCGTGCCGACCAGCCGGCACAGGTGGGCCTGGCTGAGCTCGCCCTGCACGATCGGGATGCGCAGCACGCTCTCCGAGCTGCCCTTGGCCACGGTCTCGACGGTGTGGTGGGTGAACGTCCGGCGCGCAGGCAGCGGCGCGCCGCGCTCGAGGTAGGTCTGGACGTGGCCGTTGGCGAGCGCGACGCCGAGCGTGCGCGACAGCGGCGGATCGCCGATCGTCAGGCCCTGCACGATGGTCAGCGCCGGCGGGCTGACCACCACGACCTCGCCGGCCGCACCGCGCGCCTCGATCTGGAAGGTGCACGCGCGCCGCGGCAACAGCGACACCGTGGTCAGCCACGTGCCGTCGGGGTTGACCGTGGCGTCGGCGCTGGTCCACGCGCCGTCGCTGCGCACCAGCTTGACCCGGGCCGGCGGATCGGCGCCGACGAACTTGCCGACCACGTGCGGCGTCAGGTCCGACGACACCGCCGGGTACTGCAGCCAGACCTGGCGGCCGGCCGGCATCGCGAGCTGCGCCGCGCGGCCGTCGAGCCCGGCGGTCGCCGCGTACAGAGCCGCGCCCTGCGCCACCAGGGTCATCGGATCGTGGCCCTCGGCGATCGCGGCCTCGAGCCGCGCCGACACCCGCGCGCGCAGTCGACCAGCGGCGCGCACAGCCGCTCGACCGTGGCGCGATCGAGATCGAGATCGACCTCGACGTCCTGGCCGTCGACCGCCAGCGGCTGGGCCAGGGTGACCTGGGCGCGCTCGCCGCGCGACAGCTCGATCTTGGCGTCCTCGGCCGCCATCCGCAGCGCGCGCAGCGCGCCGGCGTGCTCGGGGTTATTGCGGCGGGGCACGACCGCCAGCCGCGACGCCAGGCGCTCGGTGATCGCCCAGTCGAAGTCGCGGCCGCCCAGGAAGTTGTCGCCGTCGTGGCCGACCACGCGGAGCAGGCCATCGCGGGTCTCGAGCAGCGAGGCGTCGAACGTGCCGCCGCCGAGGTCGAACACCAGCCAGCTGCCGGCGCCGTCGTCATCGGAGCGCCAGCCCGCCGCGAGCGCCGACGCGATCGGCTCCTGCAAGAGCTCGACGCGCGCGAACCCCGCCAGCCGCGCCGCCTCCGAGGTCGCCGCGCTCTGTGGCAGCTCGAACAGCGCCGGCACCGAGATCACGGCGCGCTCGATCGCCACGCCGAGCTGATCGGCGATGTCCTGGCGCAGCGCCTTCAAGACCTCGGCGGACAGCTGCTCGGGGGTCCGCGTCGTCGCCGCGGCCGGGAACTCGATCGGCTTGGCGGTGCCCATCAGGCGCTTGAACTCGGCGGCGGTGTTGGTCGGATCCTGCTCCGCACCACCGACGGGGTGACCGACGCGCCCTGCGCATTGCGCACCACGCTGACCCGCTCGCCGTCGAACACCGCGGCGGCCGAGTTGGTCGTACCGAGATCGATCCCTACATAGAGAGGCGTATCTGCCACTTGGGCAGTGTAGCCTGGAAAACCCACCGCGCCGGCCGGGCCGGCCCGGCCACCAGCGCGTCAGCGCTGGCGATAGACAATGAACCCGCGCGTCGGATCGTACGGCGACACCGCGACCGTGACCCGGTCGCCGAGCACGACGCGGATCCGGTGGCGGCGAACCTTGCCCGCGAGCTTGGCCAGCACCTCGTGGCCGTTGTCGAGCTTGACCCGAAAGTTGCCGCCTTTCGCGATCAAGATGACCTCGCCGTCGAGATGAACTAGCTCTTCTTTGCTCACCGAATCCTCTGGTCCTGGCCACGCAGGCTGGCTGGGCCCCTTGGTTAGCACTATCCGGGCGCCAGGGAAAGCGCTCCCGGGCCAAGGGTGATCTACCCTGCCACCGTGGATCGCCAGCCGCCTCGCGCCACGAGCGACGAGATCGCCCTCTACATCCGGACCTACTACTCGCTGCTCCGCTCGAGCGGCGATGTCCGGGTGCGCGCGTTCGAGGAGGCCCACCTGTCGTCGCGCTCGAGCCTGCACCTGGGCGCCGAGGCGCCCGAGCCCGACCTCGCCGCGTTCGCCTACTCGGCCGCCCGGCTGCCGGACTGCATGCCGCGGGTCCGCCGCCTCGTGCTCGGCCAGTCGCACGCGCAGTTCGCCCACGCCGGCTATGCCGTCGATCGCTGGCAGGTCGTGCGGACCCGGGGCCGGCGCCGGCCGCTGCGCTGGGACGGCGGCGAGACTCTCGCGGCGTTCATCGCCTCGGCGTCGGACATCGATGACCTGGTGCCGATCCTGACCGCCTACCAGATCGAGTGGAACAAGCTGCGCGCCCACCTGCTCGCCGCGCGGATCACCGACGTCGGCGACGACGCGGCGCTCACCGAGGCGCTCGGCGACGCCGCGGCGGTCGCCCGGCTGCGCGGCGCGCTCGGTCCCAGGTCCGACGACATCCTGCACGACATGATCGCGCACGACTGCGACCTGTTCGTGCGCCTGCTCGACGGCTCGTTCCGCGAGTACCAGCGCTCGGCCCAGCGCTGGTTCCAGGCGATCGCACCGGCGGTGCCGGCCGGCCGGCCGGTGTACTTCGTGTCGTCGAACAGCCACTCGCTGGCCAACCTGCTCGGCGGCTATGCCCGCAACCACCGCGACGACATCCTCGCGTTCCTCCGGACCTACAACGTCGAGGACCTCGCGCCGCGCTACGACGAGGCCGTCGCCCGCGGCGACCTCGGCCTCGCGACCAACATCCTCTACTACTCGCTGCGCGCCTACGTCCACGACTCGCCGAGCCGGATGCAGCACGTCCAGGAGTCCGACGCCGGCGCCGGCATCCGCGCGATCCCCTCGCCCGGCCGGATCGACGTCGACGCCCAGGTCATCGAGCTCGCCCATCTCGTCCCCGACCACCTCGACCCGCGGCTCCGGCTGCCCGGCGTCGAGCGGCTGCGCGACAGCCGCGCCCTGATCGTCAACATCGACTACCCGCTCGGCATGGCGGCCTACCACCACCTGTCGGCGGTCGCGCTCGGCGTCGACGAGCTGCGCGGCATCTACATCATGGGCAAGGCGGCGACGCTCAACGGCCGGATCGGCGACGTCATGATCAGCAAGGTCGTCCACGACGAGCACTCGTCCGACACCTTCCTGTTCCGCAACGCGCTGACCGCGGCCGACGTCCAGCCGTTCATGCGCCACGGCACCGTGCTCGACAACCAGAAGGCGCTGACCGTGCGCTCGGCGTTCCTGCAGAACCGCGAGTACATGGACCTGTTCTATCGCGAGGGCTACACGGTGATGGAGATGGAAGCGGGGCCGTACCTGTCGGCCGCGTTCGAGATCGCCGAGCCCAAGCGCCATCCCAAGGACGAGCTGGTGGTGATCCACTACGCGTCGGATACGCCGTACTCGCGCCGCCAGAGCCTTCTGTCCAAGAGCCTGTCGTACTTCGGCATGGAGAGCACCTACGGCGCCGCCGCGGCGATCGCCCAGCGGATCCTCAAGAACGAGATCGCGAGACTGTCGTGACCGCGGACCCCGCCGCGGAGCCCGCGTCCGCTGCCACCGTCGACGTCGTCGACACCGTCGTCATCGGGGCCGGCGTGTCCGGCCTGGGCTTTGCGAACTGGTGGCGCGCGCGGCACCCCGGCGTCGAGATACTCGTGCTGGAAGCCGCCCCCGAGCCCGGCGGCTACTGCCGCACGGTGGTGCAGGACGGCTTCGTGTGGGACTACTCCGGCCACTTCTTCCACTTCAAGGACCCCTCGGTCGAGGCCTGGCTGCGCGCGCGGATGCCGGGCCAGGACGTCCGCACCGTCCTCCGCCGTGCCGCGATCCGCTACGCCGGCCGCGACATCGACTTCCCGTTCCAGACCCACATCCACCAGCTGCCGCACGACGAGTTCCTCGAGTGCCTGGTCGAGCTGTCCTTCCGGCCATCGGGCGACGGCCCGCCGCAGTCGTTCGGCGAGATGCTGGTCCGCCGGCTCGGCAAGGGCATCACCGACAAGTTCCTCCGGCCCTACAACGAGAAGCTCTACGCGACCGACCTCGATCAGCTCGACGTCGATGCCATGGGCCGGTTCTTCCCGCACGCCGACATCGCCGACATCATCGCGAACATGCGGCCGCGGCGCCCGACCGCCGCCGGCTACAACGCCACGTTCACCTATCCCGCCGGCGGCGCCATCCAGTACATCCACGCGCTGCTCCACGACCTGCCACCGGACGCGGTGTCGTGCGGCGAGCCGGCCATCGCGATCGACCTCACCGCCCACCAGCTCACCACGCCGCGCCGCCGCCTGCGCTACCGCCGCGTCATCTCCTCCGCGCCGCTCCCCGCGCTCGCCCGGAT
>VBLP01000054.1:14836-34533 GCA_005887925.1 Deltaproteobacteria bacterium
TACCGCGTCGGCTGGTACGACAACATCCTGCCGCCGGCCCCCGGCGCCGCCGACCGCATGAGCCTCTACGTCGAGATCGGCGCGCCGCACGACGCCGCGCTCGACATCGACGCGCTGCGCGCCCGCGTGCTCGGCGACCTCCACCACGAGGGCATCGTCACCGACCACCGGCTGATCTCGCACCACCACGTCATCCTCGACCCCGCCTACGTCCACATCACCCAGGCCTCGCTCGCCGAGACCGCCCGGCTCAAGGCCGAGCTCGCCACCCACGACGTCCACTCGGTCGGCCGCTACGGCGGCTGGACCTATTGCTCCATCGAGGACAATTTGATCGAGACTCGAGAGCTGGCGCAGCGGCTGTGACCGGGCCGCGGATGTATACCGCGGCGACGGCGGATCATGCGAGCGCGTCCGAGACGCGGGCGGCAGTGACGGCCTGGCTGTGCCAGCGGTGCAGGGTCTCGACGTCGGCGCATGCTTCGATGCGCGCATCGTCGTCCTTGCTCGGCGTGAGCCCGCGGATGGCGAGCACCCGGCGCACGGAGGCGCGCGCCTCCGTCAGCTCGCCTTCTACCCAACCGATGGTCAATTCCCGCGCTTTGAGACCTTGCAGCAGGAAGCTCAGGATGTGTTGCCGCCGGGCGTCGATCTCGGGATCGTCGGCCCTCCCGAACCTCAGGATCAGCTCCTCGTGAGTCGGCATCGCCAGATTCTCTAGCACGGTCGCCACCCACGCGAGGAGCCGCGGCGGCGCAACTCATCGGCCGAAGTCATCCCGCGCCTCTCCGGACTGCAGCATCAGGAACGGGACTGCGACGACGCTCAACTACGCGAGTGCGTCCGAGACGCTGACCGCGGTGACAGCCTGGTCATGCCAGCGCTCCAGGGTCGCGAGGTCGGTGCACGCTTCGATGCGCGCGTCGTCGTCCTTGCTCGGCGTGAGCTGCCGGCGGGCGAGCACCCGGCGGAGCGCGGCGCGCTGACCTTCCAGTAGCCCCTCCTCCTTGATCTGCTGCTTCGTCTGGGGGCTCATTTCCAGCAGGACTTTGAGGATGTGCTGCCGCCGGGCCTCGATCTCGGGATCGTCGACCTTCCCGAACCTCCGGATCAGCTCGTCGCGAGTCGGCATCGACATTGTCATGTACTCTACCATGCTCAGGACCCACTCGATCGACCGATGTGGTGCGACCCATCGGCCGAACGCATCGAGCGCGCGGCCGGATCGTGCCATGAGGAACGGGATCAGCTCGTTCCGGAGGGGGAGCTCGTTCGCGGCGATCCACAGGAACCGCTGCCACTGCGGCTCGACCCAGTAGCAGCCCGGCGCGAAGCACACGGGACGGCGCATCTCGACCAGCCACCCCGGCAGATGCGGCGCCACGAGCCACAGCGGCTCCTCGCCCAGCCACGACGCATCCTGCTCCTCGATCCGTTGCACCTGCCGCGCCTGCCGGCGGAGCAGCGCTCGTTCCACCGCCTTCCGATCGACGTGATTGCCGGCCAGCTTCAGCTCCAGCATCACCTCGCCGTGCGGCCGCGCCACCGGCCATGGCGGCGCCAGGTGCTCCAGCAGCTGTGGCCGGCGGATCACGAGAAAGCCATCGCTCTGCACCTTCTCCAGCCGGATCTCCGGCGGATCCTGCCACCCGGCCGCACCTCCGGTGATGCGTTCGGTCTCTTCTGCGAAGGTCTGCTGCGCGAACAGCTCCACGTACCCCATGGCGCCGCGGATACTAATCGCGACCTCTGTCGTTCGCGAGATCCTGGCGATCCAGCGCGGTGGTTGCGGCAAGAGCCGGCAGCGACATCTCGACATCGCGCAGCTTGCGCTCATGGACGTGGTCGAAGCTTCGAGCACCGCGGTCCGGGGTGCACCGGCTCCGGCAGCCAGGATCAACGACGAGCTGTCGAGACCGCGCGCCCTGCAGCAGCTGTAGCGCTCAGCGATGGTACTCGGCGCGCAGGTAGTAGAAGCCGCCGGCGATGCCGAACGGCGCGCCTGCGGTGTTGGACGCCGGGGCGTAGAGGAAGCTCTCGAAGTAGCGATTGTCAGGCTGCCTCACCTGGTCGGGGAAGATGTTGAATACGTTGTTGGCTCCCACGCTCAGGTAGATGCCGCCGATCCGGTATCCGACGTCGACATCGAAGACCATCTCTTCGCCGAACGACTCGTCGAGGCCTTTCCCGCCGTCGCTATGGAACTCGGTCGGGCCGAAGTAATTGGCGCGCAGCCCGGCCGACCAGCCGGCGTAGTCCCAGCGCAGCCCGAGCGTTCCCTTCTGGCGCGGCAAGAGGTCCTCGAGCGCGTTCCGGCCGAAGCGGCCGAGGAACACCTCGGCTACCCGGTTCGGGCCCCCGTCCACGCTGCTGAACCGTTGCTGCATGGACTGCGGCACGTGCACCGCATCGACCGTCGTCTGGGTGAGGTTGACGGCTGCCGTCGCCTTGAACACGCCGCGCGGCAGGCGATAGCTGTAGTCGGCCACGACATCCACGCCGTCGGTCGTGGTGTCGACGGCGTTGACGAAGAACTGCGCGGCGGTGACGCCGGGGAACGGGGCCACGATGTCCGCGACCGCGACGCCGATCGTCGGGTCGTCATTGCGGAACTGGCCAGACAGCACGATGCGGTCCTTGATCGCCACGTGATAGTAGTCCGCGCTGATCGCCAGGTTTCCGGACAGCCGCGCGGTCACGCCGCCGCTCAGGTTGACCGAGGTCTCCTGCTTGAGACGCGGGACGCCGAACGCCTCGGTGACCGGGCTCCGGTTGGGGCTGACCAGGACGTTGCTGGGCTGCACCATGCCCGAGGCATCGTTGGTGAAGTTGGTGATGATCGTGCTGTAGCCGATCTGCTGCACGCCCGGCGCGCGGAACCCGGTCGAGGCCGAGGCGCGCACCGCCACGTCGCTGTCATCCCGCTTGAACACCGTCACCCGGCCGGCGACCTTGCCGGTGAGCGTGCTGCCGAAGTCGCTGTAGTGCTCGAACCGCGCGCCGACGTCGGCGTTGGTTCCCGCGGTCGGCTGACTCTCGACCCCGGCGTAGACCGCCTCGCTCAGCCGGCTCGTCTTGCTGTTGCTCGCGTCCACCGGCTGGAAGCCGGGGAACACCTGCGACCCCGGAATCTTGGGCTGGCCGGCCGAGTCGAGCTCGGGGCCGAGCTCGTACGACTCGGGCTGGCCGGCGACGATGAAGTAGTTCTCGTGACGGAGCTCGGCGCCACCGACCACCGACAGCGCCTTGAGCGCCTTCTGATCGATGCGCCGCACGCCGTCGAGGTTGACGCTGGTCTGCCGGAAGTTCAGCTGGCCGGCGTCGAAGCTGGTCGGGCTCATCGCGCCGAGCGACGCGTTGAGGCTGTGGTCGACGAAGAAGTGGAAGTTGTCTCCGCCGTAGGTCAGGCTCAGATCGCCCTCCCACGGGCCGGTCTTGCCGCGCACGCCGCCCGTCGCCGTCCAGGCATTCAGCATCGGATTGATCTGGGGCAGGAACCCGTTGGGGTACACGTGGAGATCCACCTGATCCTCGTCGGCCGGGAACCGGTAGAACCCCGAGGCGTATCCCTTGCGGAGGGTGTAGCTACCCTGGGCATGGAGCGTGAAGGTATGATCGAGCCGGTAGCCCGCGTTGAGCACGCCCGTGCCGACCAGCGCGCCGGACTGGCCGACGCCCATCTTGAAGTCGTCGCGGGTCAGGCCCTTGCTCGCCAGCATCTGGTCGGTCTCCGCGGCTCCGGAGGCGCCGGGGAAGATGTCGCCCTCCCACGCCCCGGCGCGGTTGGTCCGGCCGCGGGCGAAGAACTCGCCGGTGACGTTGGCGAAGCCGCGGTCGCCGAGCTTGAACCCGGTGTTGCCGCCGAGCTTGAACTGCGCGCCGTCGCCCGAGCCGGTGATGCCGGTCATCGTGTAGAGATCGACGACGTCGATGTTGTCCTTGAGCACGATGTTGATCACGCCGGCGATCGCATCCGAGCCGTACTGCGACGCGGCGCCGTCGCGCAGCACCTCGATCCGCGCGATCGCCGCGGTGGGGATCGCGTTGAGGTCGACGCCGACCGTGCCTAGGTTGTAGACATTGATCAGCGAGCTCTGGTGCAGGCGCTTGCCGTTGACCAGGACCAGCACGTGCTCGGGCCCCAGGCCGCGCAGATCTGCGGGATCGATGTGATCGGTGCCGTCGACGATCGCCAGGTGGGCGGCGTTGAACGATGGCGCGATCACGTTCAGCATCTGGTTGAGCTCGGTGTGGCTCGACTCGCTGATCACGTCGCTCGTGATCACGTCGACCGGCACCGGCGTCTCGAGCCGGCTGCGCGGCGTGCGCGATCCGACGATCGTGATCACCTCGCCGAGCGAACCCTCGGCGAGCTGGAAGTCGACCGCGGTCGACGTCGCGCCGGCGATCACGGTCTTCTCGACCGGGAGCTGGCCGGCCATCTCGACCCGCACGACATGCGGCCCGGGCGGCACCGACAGCGTGTACTCGCCCTTCTCGTCGGTGAACACGTAGAGCCCGAGCGCGGTGATCGATACGCCGGCGCCGGGCTGCGGCGCGTGGTCCTCGCCGGTGACGGTCCCGCGCAGCGTGACCTTCGCGTCGGCCGCCGGCTGGTCCGAGCGCGTCGTCGTCGCGCTTTGCTCGGGAGCCGGCGGCGCCGGAGGCGGATCTTGCGGCTGGGCTGGCGGTGCTGGGTCCGGCGCCTGCGCACGCGCCGGATGCGCCAGTGCCAGAACCGCGACCGTGGCTGCCAGTGCGGATGATGTGACCATGGCTGAACGCTTCATCGGTGGCGCGACGCTATCACGGTGATTGCGATGCGATGCCCCGAGGCCAATGCGGTGCAGCAATCTGCGGCATATGTTCGCGCTGCTCGGTCCCACCGGTACACCGCGACCGCGCATCATGAAGTGCCTATCGAAGTGCAGGGCCGCGCCGTCGCCGCGCGCGCCGCGCCAGGCATCGGGCTAGGCTGTCGTCGTGGCCGACGGACCCCGCGGCGAACGACCGCCTCGCGATCCCGCGCATCCGCTGCAGGGGGCGCGGATCGTCGTCGGTGTCGCCGGTGGCATCGCGGCGTACAAGGCGGCCGAGCTGGTGCGGCTGCTGGACAAGGCCGGCGCGCAGATCGACGTCGCGATGACGGCGCGGGCCCAGAACTTCGTCGGGCCGATGACGTTCCAGGCGCTGACCCGCCGGCCGGTGTTCACCGATCTGTTCAGCCTCACCGAGGAGGCGACCATCGGCCACATCCAGCTCGCCGATCAGGCCGACCTCGTCGTGATCGCGCCGGCCACCGCCAACGCGCTGGCGCGGCTCGCGGCGGGGCAGGCCGACGACCCGGTCGCCGCGCTCGCGCTCGCGACCCGCGCGCCGGTGCTGCTCGCGCCGTCGATGAACGTCAACATGTGGAACCACCCGCTGACCCGCGCGAACCTGGCGCGCCTGGTCGAGATCGCCGGCTATCGCGTGGTCGGTCCGGGCGATGGCTTCCTGGCGTGCCGGTGGACCGGGCCCGGGCGGCTCGCCGAGCCGGCCGATATCGTCGAGGCCGCGGCGCACCTCCTGTCACCGCAGGACCTCGCCGGCGTGCGGATCGTCGTGACCGCCGGGCCGACCCACGAGGCAGTCGACCCGGTGCGCTTCCTCGGCAACCGCAGCTCCGGCAAGATGGGCGCAGCGCTCGCCGCCGCCGCGCAGCGCCGGGGCGCCCACGTCACGCTGCTGCTCGGCCCGAGCGCGATCGCGCCGCCGGTCGGCGTCACGGTCGTCGGGTTCGAGACCGCCGCGCAGCTCGAGGCCGCCCTGGCCACGGCCGCCGGCGGCGCCGACGCGATCATCATGGCCGCCGCGGTCGCCGACTACCGGCCGGCCGCGCCCGCCGCCCACAAGCTCAAGCGCGGCGAGCTCGGCGCGAAGACCGAGCTGGCCCTCGTCGCCAACCCCGATCTGCTCGCCGGCCTCGGCAAGCGCCGCGGCAACAAGAAGACGCCGCTGCTGGTCGGCTTTGCCGCCGAGACCCAGAACATCGTCGAGAACGCGAAGGCCAAGCTGGCCGCCAAGCGCTGCGACATGGTCATCGCCAACGACGTCGGCGAGCCCGGTGCCGGCTTCGCCGTCGACACCAACCGCGCAAGGCCGAGGTCGCCCATCGCATCCTCGATCTCGTCGCCGCGCGGATGCCGGGGCTCGCAGAATTCTTTCGTGCCGCGCCCACGGGTGGCAAGCCGCTCCGCCTCGCGCGCAAGCGTGACAAGACGCGGCCCGTGAAGTGGTGAGCTGACCGTTCGATCCGCGGGAGGAGCAGGTCTCCGAGCCGGCTGGCCGCCGGGTGACGCACGGATGATTGGACAGGCATCCCGAGCGACGTCAGCTCAGGTGCAGCGCCGGGGTAACCCCGGCCTCCCTGTCCCCACCACCTGGTTCACCCGGCTCAAGCAGCTCTCCGACACCAGGTACTACCAGGAAGTCCTCGAGGAGTGCGGCACGTTCCAGTCGTGGATCATCCTGTCGAGCCTGGAGAAGAAGCAGCCCTGACTTCCGCCCGATCGATCACGCGCGGTTCTGGGATAGCGAGCCGACGGACCGGGCACCATCGTCGTCTCGTGACGGCGACCCGCGACGGATCTCGCGCTACGGGCGCGGCGCTACGCCATGGATCAGCAGGATGGGGCCCTCGGCGCCGGCGAGGCGGTCGACGGCGATCTCGCGGTAGGCCTCCGAGCTCGACCAGGCGGTGAAGGCCTCCTCGCTGGCGAACTCGAGCAGGACCACCCGGTGGCGGTCCCAGCTGCCTTCCAGCACGCGCGCCGCATCGTCGGCGGCCAGCAGCCGGCCGCCGAAGCGGGCGAGGATCGGCAGGAAGCGTCGCACGTACTCGCCCCACGGTCACACCAGGATGCCGGGGGCGGGGAACTTCGCGCACAGCTCGCGGATCTCGCCGGCGATGCGGGCGTGGAGCGCGGCGTCGTCGGGCGCGCTGACGACCGCGTCCATCCAGGCGGCGACCTGGCGCATCTCGGCCTCGGCCATGCCGCGGCTGGTGACCGAGGGCGTGCCGAGGCGGATGCCGGACGGATCGAAGGGCTTGCGGGGATCGAAGGGGATGGTGTTGTAGTTGAGCTCGATGCCCGCGGCGTCGAGGGCCCGGGCGGCGACCTTGCCCGAGATCCGCTTGGGGGTCAGGTCGGCGAGGAGGAGGTGGTTGTCGGTGCCGCCGGTGACGAGCGACCAGCCGCGCTCGACGAGGGCGGCCGCGAGCGCGCGGGCGTTGGCGACGATCTGGTGGGCGTAGCGCCCGAACTCGGCGGTGGCGGCCTCGCGCAGCGCGACGGCGATGCCGGCGGTGGTGTGGTTGTGCGGGCCGCCCTGCAGGCCGGGGAACACGGCGCGATCGATCGCCTTCTGGTGCGCCGATCGGCACAGGATCATGCCGCCGCGCGGCCCGCGCAGGGTCTTGTGCGTGGTGGTGGTGACCACGTCGGCGACGGGGACCGGCGAGGGGTGCGCGCCGGCGGCGACCAGGCCGGCGATGTGGGCGATATCGGCGACGAAGATCGCGCCGACCTCGCGGGCGATCTCGGCGAACGCGGCGAAGTCGATGGTGCGCGGGATCGCGGTGCCGCCGGCGAACAGGAGGCGCGGCCGCTCCCTGCGCGCGAGGTCGCGGACCTCGTCGAAGTCGATCCGGTGGTTGTCGCGGCGGACGCCGTACTGCACGGCGCGAAACCAGGTGCCGGTCGCCGACACGTTCCAGCCGTGCGTCAGGTGGCCGCCGGCGGGCAGCGCCATGCCCATCACGGTCTCGCCCGGCTTGACGAACGCGAGGTAGACGGCGAGGTTGGCCGGCGAGCCCGAGTAGGGCTGGACGTTGGCGTGGTCGGCGCCGAACAGGGCCCGGGCGCGCGCGGCGCACAGCGCCTCGATCTGATCGATGACCTGCTGGCCCTCGTAGTAGCGCTTGCCGGGATAGCCCTCGCTGTACTGGTTGGTCAGGACCGAGCCGGTCGCGGCGAGCACGGCGGCCGACGCATAGTTCTCCGAGGCGATCAGCCGGATCTTGTCGTGCTGCCGGCGCTCCTCGGCGACGATCAGGTCGGCGATCTCGGGATCGACGGGATGCAGCGTCTGGTACAGCGCGGGATGCATGCCGCGTCATACCATGCGGGCTATGCTCGGTCCGGCAGCGCGATCGCGTGGGGCAGGTTGCCGGCGACGGCGTCGAGCTCGGCGCGCTCGCGGCCGACGACCCGCTCCATGGCATGGAGCATCGGAACGAACGGCAGCGCGGTGAGCGCGACCAGCGTGGGCGGGATCGCATAGAGCACCACGAACGGCACGCACGACGTGATCAGCGTGACGACGTAGATCCGGCGCGGCGACAGCGCGGGCCGGCCGGCGACGAGCTGGCGGGCGCGCATCACGCACAGGGCCGCGAACACCAGGTGCGTCAGCCCGGTGCTCCACAGGCTCCCCATGACCCAGATGTCGAACGCGGACGAATCGGCGACCAGCAGCGCCAGCGGCATGTGCAGCGTGATCGGCAGGCCGCGACCCCGGCGATCACCGCGGCCAGCCAGGTCAGCGAGATGGTCCGCGCCGCATCGAGCCGGGGCACCCGGTTCGTCCCGAGCGACGCCGACCACGCGCTGGTCGCGACCGCGGCCACGCCGATCAGCAGCACGACGCCGAACGCGATCCGGCCGACGCGCCGTGCGAAGATCTGACGCATGGTCCGCATGTACTAAGGATAAGGCACGGGCCCCCCGACGCTATTCGCATCGCAACGCAGTGAAATCAGTCGGTTCCTGCGGGCCGCCGGATCGCGGTGGTCCAGCGCGGCGGTCCTCGTCGGCGCCGGGTATAACCGCCTGGGATGTACACGCCTTCGCGGGAGGAGTTCATCGCGGCCGCGATGAGGGGCAACCTCATTCCGGTCTATCGCGAGCTGCTCGCCGACGGTGATACCCCGGTGTCCGCGTACGCGGCGCTGGGCGCCGGCGAGCACTCGTTCATCCTCGAGTCGGTGATCGGCGGCGCGACCTGGGCGGCGTACTCGTTCGTCGGCGTGGCGCCGCGGGCGGTCGTGCGCTGGCAGGACGGCACCGCCCACGTGACCTGGTACGACGTCGACGCCGGCGGGCCGCCGCGCAGCGCCGAGTGGCAGGTCGCCGACCCCACCGCGGCGCTCGCGGAGGTGCTCGGCGAGCTGCGCCCGGTCGACGTCGCCGGCCTGCCGCGGTTCTGGGGCGGCGCGGTCGGCTGGATCTCCTACGACTGCGTGCGGGCGTTCGAGGACCTGCCGGCGCGGGCGCGGCCCGGGCTCGACCTGCCGCTGCTGTGCATGGTGGTGACCGACACGCTCCTCATCTTCGACAACCTGCGCCAGACGCTCAAGGTGGTCGCGACGCCGTACGTGTCGCGGCCCGAGCGCGCCGAGCTGGCCTACGACCGCGCGTGCGCGCGGATCGACGCGATCATCGCCGCGCTGCGCGCGCCGCGCACGCCGCTGCCGGTCTTGACCCCGCCCCGGCCGGGCGAGTCGCTCGCCCCGGTGCCGCCGTCGTCGTTCAGCAAGGCCGAGTTCTGCGCCGCGGTCGACCGGGTCAAGGACTACATCCTCGCCGGCGACGCGTTCCAGGTCGTGCTGTCGCAGCGCTTCGCCGAGCCCGCCGCCGGGGCGCGCGCGCTCGACGTCTACCGCGCGCTGCGCGTGATCAACCCGTCGCCGTACATGTTCCACCTCGAGTTCCCCGAGGCCCGGGTCACCGGCGCGTCGCCCGAGAGCCTGGTGCGGCTGAGCGACGGCCGGGTCGAGCTGCGGCCGATCGCGGGGACCAAGCCGCGCGGCGCGACCGCGGCCGAAGACGACCGGCTCGCCGCCGAGCTGCTCGCCGATCCCAAGGAGTGCGCCGAGCACCTGATGCTGATCGATCTCGGCCGCAACGACGTCGGGCGGGTCTCCCAGGTCGGCTCGGTCCACGTCGTCGAGCAGATGGTAGTCGAGAAGTTCTCGCACGTGATGCACATGACGTCGCACGTGGTCGGCACGCTCGCGGCGGGCAAGAGCTGGGTCGACGTGCTGCGCGCGGCGTTCCCCGCCGGCACGCTGTCGGGCGCGCCCAAGATCCGCGCGATGGAGATCATCGACGAGCTCGAGCCGCACCAGCGCGGGGTCTACGGCGGCGCGGTCGGCTACGTCAGCTACACCGGCAACCTCGACTTCGCGATCGCGATCCGCACGCTGGTGGCGTGCGGCGACACGATCTACGTCCAGGCCGGCGGCGGCCTGGTCGCCGACTCGGTGCCCGAGACCGAGTACCAGGAGTCTGTCAACAAGGCGCGCGCGGTGCTGTGCGCGGTCGCGATGGCGCGCACCGCAGAACGGACGCCATGAAGCTGCTGCTGATCGACAACTACGACTCGTTCACCTACAACCTCGCGCAGTACTTCGGCGAGCTCGGCGCCGAGGTCACGGTCGAGCGCAACGACGCGATCACCGTCGACGCGATCGCGGCCCGCGCCCCCGACGCGATCGCGATCTCGCCCGGCCCGTGCACGCCGAACGAGGCCGGGATCTCGATCGACGTCGTCCGCCGGTTCGCCGGCCACACGCCGATGCTCGGGGTCTGCCTCGGCCACCAGTGCATCGGCCAGGTGTTCGGCGGCCGCATCGTGCGCGCGCCGCGCGTCATGCACGGCAAGACCTCCAAGATCTTCCACGACGAGCGCGGCGTGTTCACCGGGGTCGAGAACCCGTTCGTCGCCACCCGCTATCATTCCCTCGTGATCGCCCCCGACTCGATGCCCGACGCCCTCGAGGTCACCGCCAAGACCTGGGAGGACGAGATCATGGGCGTGCGCGCCAGGGCCGGCGGAGCGCCGGTCGAGGGCGTGCAGTTCCACCCCGAGTCGATCATGACCGCCGCCGAAGCGGGGCATGAACGCAGCGCGGGGGTTGCGCCGTGATCGTCCAGGCGATCAACCGCGCGCTCGCCGGCCAGCACCTGTCGCGCGACGAGATGGCCGAGGTGATCGGCCAGATCATGGACGGCGCGGCGACCCCCGCGCAGATCGGCGGCCTGCTCATCGCGCTGCGCGCCAAGGGCGAGTCCGTCGACGAGATCGTCGGCGCCGCGGCCGCGATGCGCCACCGCGCCCTGCCGATGACCTGCCCGCGCCACGACCGCTCGATCGATACCTGCGGCACCGGCGGCGACGCCTCCGGCATGCTCAACGTGTCGACCCTCGCCGCGATCCTGCTCGCCGCGTGCGGCGGCAACGTCGCCAAGCACGGCAACCGCGCGCTGTCGTCGCGCTGCGGCTCGGCCGACGTGCTCGAGGCCCTCGACATCACCGTCGACGCCGAGCCGTCCGCGATCGCGCGCGCGATCGAGGTCGCCGGCATCGGCTTCATGTTCGCGCCCAAGTTCCACGCGGCGATGCGGCACGTGACCGGGCCGCGCAAGGAGCTCGGCACGCGCACGATCTTCAACCTGCTCGGGCCGCTGACCAATCCCGCCCGCGTCCGCCACCAGGTCGTCGGCGTGTTCGATCGCAAGTGGTGCGAGCCCCTCGCCGCCGCGCTCGGTGCCCTCGGCGTGCGGCGCGCGGCGGTCGTCCATGGCGCCGGCGGGATCGACGAGATCGCCGTGCGCGGCGAGACCCACGTCGAGATCTGGGACGACGGCCAGCTCACCACGCACACCTTCACGTCGGCGACGTTCGGCTGCGGAGAGGCCGATCCCGCGGGCCTGGCCGGCGGCGACGCCGCCCACAACGCCGCCGTGCTGCGCAAGGTGCTCGCAGGGCACGAGGTCGGCCCGGGCGAGCGCTACGAAGCCATGCTTCAGGCCGCCGCCATGACCGCCGCGCTCGGCCTCGCGCTGCTCGAGCCCGGCGAGCTCGACCTCGGTCGCCTTCCGGACCAGCTGATCCATGCGCGGACCGCGGTGCTCGACGGCGCTGCGCGCCTGGTGCTCCACAAGTGGCAGGAGGTCAGCCGCGCCGCGCCGGATGCCGATCTGGCGCACGCCCGAACGCATGCGGCGATCTCCGCTTGTCGTGGCGTCCGCAGAGCCGCGTTACCCCCGCGCGGCGATCGGCCTTCGTGCGCCCGGCCGCGAGACGCCAGGACTCAGGCGGGCACCGTGACGGTCCGCGACGCGCTCCCGGCGGGCAAGCGCACTCCGCCACGTCACACCGCAGGGGCCGCGGCGGAGCTCGACACCGCGGGCGAAGCAGAGGAGCTGGCGTGACGATCCTCGATGACATCCTGGCAGTGAAGCGCACCGAGGTCGCCGCCGCGCGGGCCGGGCAAGCCTTCGCCGAGATCGACGCCATCGCGCGCGCCGCCGGGCCCGTGCGTGGCCTCGAGCGCGCGCTGCGCCGGCCGCCCGGCGCGCCCGTCCGCGTGATCGCCGAGATCAAGCGCGCATCGCCGTCCGCGGGGCCGATCCGCGCCGGCGCCGATCCCGCCGCGATCGCCCGCGACTACGCCCGCGGCGGCGCCACTTCGCTCAGCGTGCTCACCGATCGCCAGTTCTTCGACGGCGATCTCGGCTTCCTCGGCCGCGCCCGCGCTGCCGTCGACCTGCCGCTGCTCCGCAAGGACTTCGTGATCGACGCCTACCAGGTCGCCGAGACCCGCGCCGCCGGCGCCGACGGTGTGCTCCTCATCGTCGCCGCCCTCACCGCGCCACAGCTCGGCGAGCTGATCGCCGCCGCCCGCGACTACCAGCTCGACGCCCTCGTCGAGGTCCACGATCTCGCCGAGGCCGACACCGCGCTCGCCGCCGGCGCGACCCTGCTCGGCGTCAACCACCGCGACCTCAAGACCTTCACGATGGACATGACCCTGACCGCGCAGATCGCGCCGCGCGTCCCCCCCGACGTCGTCCTCGTCGGCGAGAGCGGCATCCGCACCCCCGCCGACGTCGAGGCCCTCGGCCGGGCCGGCGCGCACGCCGTGCTGGTCGGCGAGCAGCTCATGCGCGCCGAGTCGCCCGGCGACGCCCTCCTCGCGCTGCGCGGCCTCGCCCCAGGGCCGCGATGACCCCCGGTTCCGAGCCCGCCGCCACGACCGGCGATTCCGAGCCGACCCGGATCAAGATCTGCGGCGTCACCCGGCCCGACGATGCCGCCCGGGTCGCCGCCGCCGGCATCGAGTTCATCGGCCTCAACTTCTGGCCGACATCGAAGCGCTACCTCGCCCCCGAGCACGCTCCCGCCATCGCCGCCGCGGCGCGTGCGGCCGGCGCCACCCAGCTCATCGGCGTGTTCGTCGACGCCCGCCTCGACCACATCGCCGCGATCGCCCGCGACCTCCGCCTCGACGGCATCCAGCTTCACGGCGACGAGACTCCCGAGTTCGCCGCCGCCGTCGCGCAGCGCACCGGCTGCCCCGTCTGGAAGGCGATCGCGCTCGGCGGCCCCGACGACCTCGCGCGCCTTCACGGCTGGTCCGTCGACGCCATCCTCCTCGACGCCCCGACCCCGGGCCGCGGCGGCGCCGGCCAGGTCTTCGACTGGCGCCTCGCCGCACAAGCCCGCAGCGTCCATCCCGGGCGCCGCCTCCTCCTCGCAGGCGGCCTCGGCCCCGACAACGTCCGCGCCGCGATCGACGCCGTCGCGCCATGGGCCGTCGATGTCGCGAGCGGCGTCGAGTCCGCCCCCGGCGTCAAGGACCCCGCCAGGCTCGCCGCGTTCGTCGCGGCCGTGCGATCGTAGCGGACGTGTCGCGGTAGCGTACGTGCAGGCTATCGCAGCCTCGGCGACTCGCGGCTCGCAGGTCAGGCCACGCCCGAGGCCACCAGCGCGCAGATCCGGGCCCGCACCGGCCGTTCGCCGAACTGCCGGGCGATCGCGTCGGTCACCGCATCGATCGCGACCGGCAAGCGCGACGCATCCCGCAGCCGGATCTCGTCGACCAGCGGATAGCCCTCGATCAGGCCGACCGCGACGTCGCGCGCGTGGCGCGCAATCGCCGGCTTCTCGATCACGTCGACCACCACGTTGCCGAACCCGCCCTCGAGGAGCAGGTCCATCAGCACTTCAGGATCGCCGAAGCCGAACGGCGCCCTGGGAAGGTACTGCGGCGGATCCTCGGGGAACACCGACGCGATCGCGCGATGCGCCGCGTAGATGATCGGGTTGTCCTCGAGCGAGCCCCAGGTCGTGGCCAGCAGCGCGCCCCGCCGCTTCAGCACCCGGCGCGCCTCGCGCACCGCCGCCAGCCGATCCGGCGCGAACATCAGCCCGAACTGGCAGACCACCGCGTCGAACTCGCTGTCCGCGAACTGCAGCTTGCACATATCCGCCTGCGCCCACTGCACGTGCCGCGCGCCGCCGAGCGTGTTGCGCGCCACCGCCAGCATCGGCTCGTTCAGATCGGAAGCCACCAGCAGCGCACCGTCGGGCAGCACCTCGCGCATCCGGCGCGTGACGATGCCCGTGCCGCACGCCGTCTCCAGCACGCGGCGCGGCCCCAGCACCTTGATGACCTCCGCCGTGTGCCGCGCGAATGGCTCGAACAGAAACGGCCCCAGGCCGCGGTGGTACTGCTCCGGAATCGCGCCGACGTACGCGGAATCATCGACGGTGAACCTCGGATGGAGCGATACCGTCTCGTCGGGCGTTGCTCCCTCATACTCCTGCATTGGACATCTCTCCTGCACGTAGAGGCCACATCATCGTATTTCTCACGTCGGGCCGTACAGGAAATACCGATACTCCGCGTGCGGAACTGCCGGCCGCGTCGAGATCACCCACGCAGCCGTCTGCGCCACCGTGCTTCACCGCTCGTGCATGCGGCACTGCATGTAGCTTTTCCGCACAGCTCACTGTGGCGCGAAAGCACCCAAACCCCTGCCACCTGCTGTGCGCTCGCGCCCATGGTCGCCGCGCGACGCCGGCGCGTCCGCGAGTCATCGCGATCCATCCTGCGCTTGACGGGGATGCGGTCATCGCTTGCCCCTCGTCCTGACCGACGCCGCGAGTCACCGCGATCCATCTTGCGCTTTGACCCTGCCGCGCAGCGGGCCATCTATCCCGAGCGACGTCGACCTCGCAGGTCGCTGGCCTTCTCTCGAAGATCTCCCGCCGACCGTGACCACGCGCGCAGCCCGTGGCCGGTTCCGCCTCGACCCGCGAGCAGTTCAACGCGTCCTCCCGCACGATGGGCCGGCAAGACCGACCTGCTCGAGGCGACGCGGACCGCCCCGCCGTGGGCAATCCCCGCCGCGGGCAATCCCGGCCGCAGGCAATCCCCGCCGCGGGCAATCCCCGCCGCGGGTCATCCCCAAACCCCCCAAACCTCGTCGACGATTACCTGCACCTCATCGCTGTTCGTGGCGCGGTCGCACTGCGTCGACCGCCAGGAGATGGCCCACGATGGCGCCATAGTCGGCGGGCGTGCCATCCCATCCGCAGGCAGCCGTGCTCGCATCGATCTCGAGCGCCGCATTCTCCGCGAGGATTCGCTGCCATCCCAGATCTGTCCTCGCGGGACGATCCGGAACCGCCGCGATCAGACGACCGTTGCGATCGTGGAATCGCGGTCGCCCGTCTTCTCCCAGCTCGATCGTGTAACCGTGCTCGTGGACATAGCGATGGTGCGTCGAGCACATGAGTACGGCATTCTTCAGACTGGTCTCACCGCCATCGGCCCAGTGCTTGATATGGTGCCCTTCAAGGAAGATACGATTTGTGCACCCCGGGTACGTGCATGTCGTGTCGCGCTTGCGCAGCGCGCGCTTGAGCGCCCCTGCGATCGTGCGGCGCCTGCGTCCGACCGATAGCGGCGTGCCGCCCTCGCCCTCGACGACCTCGACCACACCCGCGTCGCAGCTGAGCCGGCGCGCCGCCTCCCGCGACACGAAGGTCTCGCCCATCTCACCCACCTCGACCGGATCCGAAGCCACGGCCGCAGCGCGCGCCTCCAGGCGGAGCCTGCTGTCAGCGCTCGTGGCCACCGCATCCGCGGCCTCGCGGCGCAGGCTGCTATCGGCGATCGTCAACACCACCTCGATCGGCGACCGATTCGGCTTATCTCCGCGCAGGTAGCCCTGCGCGATCGACATCAGCGCATCGGCGCGGTTGAACGCGCGGCGGGCAGCCATGTCGCGCCGGTGCAGCACACCGGGCGTGCGCTCCACGCCGGTATCCTTCGGCAGCATCTCGGGCTCGCGGAGCGACATCGCCTCCGCGGCGCGCAAGGCATCCGCTTCGTCCAGCAGGCCATCGAGCAGTGACCGTGTCGGCGCATCCGAGCCCGGCACCTCCGAGCTCAGCGCATCCGAGCCCGGCGCATCCGAGCCCGGCGCATCCGAGCCCGGCGCATCCGAGCATGTCTCCGCGGTGCCGGCCCAGGCCGCGACGGCGTAATCGGGTACGGCAGAGATCCGCAGCGCTTGCGCGGAGTCGAGCGAGTCGGCACGCCGGCTGGTGGCCAGGCTCGTCGCATCTGCAGCCGTGTTGACCATGGCGGCGGGGCAGACGGATGGGGAGGCGGATTCTGCGGAATCGTCGAGCGAGGCAGCGCGCGAGCCGGTGGCCGGGCTCGTCGGATCTGCAGCCGTGCTGACCATGGCGGTGGGGCAGACGGACGGGGAGCCGGATTCTGGCACCGGCAGCCGTGCTGACCATGGCGGTGGGGCAGGCGGACGGGCCGCCGGATTCTGCGGAATCGTCGAGCGAGTCGGCGCGCGAGCCGGTGGCAAGGGCTCTGGCACCGGCAGCCGTGTTGACCATGGCGGCGGGGCAGGCGGACGGGCCGCCGGATTCTGCGGAATCGCCGAGCGAGTCGGCGCGCGAGCCGGTGGCAAGGGCTCTGGCACCGGCAGCCGTGCTGACCATGGCGGCGGGGCAGACGGACGGGGAGCCGGATTCTGCGGAATCGCCGAGCGAGTCAGCGCGCGAGCCGGTGGCCAGGCCCATCGGATCTGCAGCCGTATTGACCATGGCGGCGGGGCAGGCGGACGGGAAGCCGGATTCTGCGGAATCGCCGAGCGAGTCAGCGCGCGAGCCGGTGGCCGGGCTCGTCGGATCTGCAGCCGTGCTGATCATGGCGGTGGGGCAGGGGGACGCCGAGGGGGAGGCGGATTCTGCGGAATCGTCGAGCGCGTCGCCGGAAGTATCCGAAGGCTGCGCAGTGCAGTCCGCTGCGAGCGCCTCCGCCACCGTCGCGTCGTGGGTCGCCATCGTCACATCGCGGCTGGCGATCGTCACATCGCGGGTTGCCATCGTCACATCGCGGATTGCCAACGCCGCGTTCGCGGCGCCCGGAGCTTCGGCCCCCTGGCACTGCCCTGGGACGACGTCGGGCCCGGGCGAGTCGGACTCACGAGCGAGCTGGGCCGCGGCGTGGTTGAGCATGGTCCAGACCAGCTCGGCTTCCTCCGGGTGCAGGACGGCTTCGATCTTGACCATGCCATCCTCGGTATCGCGACGGCGGACGTAGCGGCGCTGCACGTCGCCCAGCGGATGCGGATCCTGACCGTGGCGCTGCACGAGGGCGTACTTGCGGCACAGCACCTCGAGCTGGGAAGCAGTCGTCATCCGGGCATGCTCGAGCAGCAGGCTCTCGTTTGCCGGCGTCGCGACGCGCACCATCGCTCGCACCTTCGAGTACGACATCTCGCCGCGCCGGAGCGCATCATCGATGGCTGGAAGCTCGGCGAGCTTGCCGGCGACGCGGACACGCTGGCGCGCGGTGACAAGGCCCCAGCCGACGCGCCACGCGAGCCAGTGCGCGCACGACTGCGCACCCTGCAGATGCCAGCCGCCCTGCGCATCGAATTCACGCAGGTCAGCGAGCAGCCGATGCATGGCCGCGTCGAGGTGCGCCGCTTGCTCGGCGATCCGTTCACCCAGCTCTTCGAGCTCACTCATGACGAGCGCCATATCATCCGGGTCTGACACCTCGACATCGAGTTGGGGTGTCCGTGTCTGTCACTTGCTCCGAGACGGGGACGTCGCGTCGACGGCGATCCGTGTCCGTCATGCCGCTCGCACTACGACGTCGAATCGACGGGGTCCGTATCTGTCAACCGGCTCTTGCAGCGGGACATCGAGTCGGCGATGCGCCGGATCTGCCGCGCGGCTCGCCGTGTGACGTCGCGTCGAGGACGATCCGTGTCCGTCGTGCGGCTCGCACAGCGACGTCGAGCCGACGACAGTTCGCGCTCATCACGCGGCTCGACGCTGCGACGTCGAGTCGGCGATAGTGGGCGCCTGTCACGCATCATGCGTCGCCGCGTTGTTCCGCGCTGGGTGCGAAGGTCGATCGACGACCCGCGTCGGATGCCATGAATCTCGATCAGTAGCACCGACGGTGTTCTCTCTCCGCATGGAACGAAGAAACGGGCCGTCCCAGTCGCGATCGGCGTGGTTGTCGATGATGCTGATCTCGAGCCCGCTGTTGAGGTGCGCCGGCTCGCGCAGCTTGGCCGCCAGCTGGTCGAGTGCGCGGTCGGCAACGGATGCAAAGAACTCGTCGGCGGCGCACGGACGGCATTGCGATGTGCGGCAATACGATTCGCGCAACGAACAGATTGACTTTCCAGATCTCGTCGATCATGGTGCCAATGACAATCCTCTCCTCGCGGGAACGGCAGCGCCGCCGACCGGCGCAGACAATAGCGGCCCGCCGATGGTAGCAGCCACCGACGGGCCAGGAGCCACGATGTCAAACCATCGCAGCACCCGGGACAGAGTACCGAACAAAGCTCACGCCGACAACCTCGACAGCTTCCGGCCGTCGGACGCCATCGAGAGCCTCCACGCGGCTCTCTTGCGCGTGGAGACCATCGCGCAGGTCGCGAGCGATGCCGTCGATCGGCTGCGGTGTCCATCCGCGCCTGCGGCGCGCCGAGCGTTCGCACGCATGCAGATCCTCGTCGGGAAGACTGCCGACGAGGCCAGCACCGCGCTCGCCGAGGGCGACAAGCTCATCGCCGAGCTCTCCCGGCACATGCAGGACCGAACCGACTTGCAGGTTGAGCGCATGCGGCACGAGCGCGACGGATAGCGCCCGGTCAGGCGGCGGCAGCGGGTCGTGTAGATCGCGTGACCTCGCTGTGACTCGTGATGACCGGCCGCGCTCGGTAAACATGGCGCGCACGTTGCGCGCCCGCTCACACGCCTCACAGCGCTGACGCTTGCGCGCATTCTCCGTTCCGGAAATTCATATTTCAATCATATAGATCCGGACTGGGGCCCAGTGCGAGCGTCAGGCCTGTGGGCGGTGGCGGACAGGCCGGTGAGCTGCCGCGTGGAACCGGACGATCATGCTGCGGCGCGCAGGTCACGGGCCGAGCCACCGTCCATCAGGCCGGCCGATAATCTCCCGACCGTCCGCTTGGCGTCATCCAGAACCCGCGGGATGTGGAGATCGTGCGGTCGGCGTCAGACCGTCGCGCGAGCTCACCGCATTCAGATCTTCCCATTCATATGAATCGGGTGCAGATCGGCCCATGTCACGCTGCCTCGATGAGGGTGGGGAGTTCCGCAGCCGTTGAAGATTGCAGGCGAAGTCGCGTGCCATCGCGTTGCGCGTCCGCCTGCATCTGGTCGTGGACGAATTCGATGAAACGGTCCCAGTCGCCGTTGACTTCGATGCAGCGTAGCTGCACGATGGCCTCGACGCGTTCCTCGATCCAGCGCATCCCGCCGTGGTCGCAGCGTTTGCCGATGAT
>VBLP01000055.1 GCA_005887925.1 Deltaproteobacteria bacterium
GATCTCCGCGCCGGGCGCCACAGCCGCGTCGCGACGCGGTTCCCGCCCGAGCCCAACGGCTACCTCCACATCGGCCACGCCAAATCGATCTGCCTCAACTTCGGCATCGCGCGCGACTACCAGGGCACCTGCAACCTGCGCTACGACGACACCAACCCGACCAAGGAGGACGTCGAGTACGTCGACTCGATCGAGCGCGACGTGCGCTGGCTCGGCTTCGCGCCGGCCGCCGTGCTGTTCTCCGCCGACTACTTCGGCCGGATGTACGAGCTCGCCGAGCGCCTGGTGCGCGAGGGCCACGCCTACGTGTGCGACCTCGACGAGGACCAGATCAAGGAGTACCGCGGCACGCTGAGCGAGCCGGGGCGGGACAGCCCGTTCCGCGACCGCAGCGTCGACGACAACCTCGCGCGGCTGCGCCGGATGAAGGCGGGCGAATTGCCCGACGGCGCGTGCACGCTGCGCGCGAAGATCGACATGGCCTCGCCCAACATGAAGATGCGCGATCCGCTGCTCTACCGGATC
This sequence comes from Deltaproteobacteria bacterium, assembly GCA_005887925.1. GTDB lineage: Bacteria > Myxococcota_A > Polyangia > Haliangiales > Haliangiaceae > JABFXX01. The sequence continues at coordinate 526 of VBLP01000055.1, forward strand.
CGCCACGCGCATCACCACCGGAGCGGCGACGCCTGGTGCATCTATCCGATGTACGACTACGCGCATCCGCTCGAGGATGCGATCGAGGGCATCACCCACTCGATCTGCACGCTCGAGTTCGAGAACAACCGCGAGCTCTACGACTGGGTGCTCGACCACACCGGGCCGTGGAACCCGCGGCCGCACCAGTACGAGTTCGCACGGCTCTCGCTCGACTACACGGTGATGAGCAAGCGCAAGCTGCTCGCGCTGGTCCAGGGTGGCCACGTCTCGGGCTGGGACGATCCGCGGATGCCGACGATCGCGGCGATGCGGCGGCGCGGGTTCAGCCCCGAGGCGATCCGCGCGTTCGCCGACATGATCGGCGTCGCGAAGGCCAACTCGTGGGTCGACATCGGCAAGCTCGAGTACTGCGTGCGCGACGACCTCAACCGCAACGCGCCGCGCGTGTTGGGCGTGCTGCGGCCGATCGAGGTCGAGCTGGTCGGGCTGCCGGCGACGGCACTCCCCGACGCGCCGTTCTTCCCGTCGGACGTCGCCAGGCCGGGCGCGCGACCGCTCGCGATCAGCGACCGGATCTTCATCGAGCGCGACGACTGGCGCGACGAGCCGCCGAAGGACTACCAGCGGCTCGCCCCGGGCCGGACGGTGCGGCTGCGCTACGGCTACTGCATCACCGGCGCCGAGGTCATGGCGCGCGACGCCGACGGCGCGGTCACCCGGCTGCGCGCGGCCGTGCTGCCCGAGACCGCGGGCGGCAAGAACCCGGCCGACGGCCGCAAGGTCTCTGGCGTGATCCACTGGGTCGACGTCGCGACCGCGCTGCCCGCCGAGATCCGGCTCTACGATCACCTGTTCAAGACGCCGCGGCCCGAGGACGCCGGCGACTTCGTGCAGGCGCTCGACCCGGCGTCGCTCGAGGTCGTGCGCGGCGCGCGGCTCGAGGCGAGCCTGGCCCGCGCGGAGGTCGGCTCGCGCTGGCAGCTCGAGCGCGTCGGCTACTTCGCGATCGACGAGGACAGCCGGCCGGGCGCGCTGGTGCTGAACCGGATCGTCACGCTGCGCGAGTCGTACGCCGAGAACAAGCCGGAGGCCGCGGTCGCCGCCGCCGCCGAGCGCGCCGACGCCGAGCGGGCCGACAAGAAAGCGAGCGCCAAGGCCAAGACGCGGCCCAGGAGCAAGTCGCCCGCCGAGTTCCGCACCGAGGCGCGCGCGCGCGACCCCGATCTCGCCGCCGCCCACGCGCGTGCGAGCGCGCTGGTGCCCGCTGAAGCGGCCGACCTCCTGACCGGCGATCGCGCGACCGCGCAGCTGTTCCTCGCCGTCGCCGAGCGCGCCCGGCCGGATACCGCGGCCAAGTGGATCATCAACGAGCTGCCACGCGCCCTGGGCGACTCCGGCCGCAACGTGGAGCAGATTGCTGCGGCCGAGCTCGGCGCGCTGCTCGCCGCGGTCGACGACGGCTCGCTGCCGACCAGCTCGGCCAAGGCGGTGCTCGGCGAGCTGATCCGCACCGGCGTGCCGTTCGCGGAGCTGCGCGGCCAGGTCGCGGCACCCGTGGCCGACCTCGGCGCGGCGATCAACGCGGTGATCGCCGCAAACCCCGACAAGGCCGCGCAATACAAGGGTGGTAAGACCGGCCTGCTCGGCTTCTTCGTCGGCCAGGTCATGAAGTCCACGCCCGGGGCCGACGCCGCCGCGGTCAACAAGGCCCTGCGCGACCGGCTGGGCTGACGCATCTGGTCGAAGCGATCCGCGCGGTACGGGCCGTCGCGATGACCATCGCCGTTCGTGCGGCCTGCTCGCCTGTTCACGCCGCAGCCGCCACGCCGCGTGACGCGATGCACCCAGCGATCGATGGCGCGCTGGGTGGGACCGCCGTCCCCGGCTGGGGCGCGTGCTCCCAGTTGTCGTCGAGATGTCACGGATCGATAGTGGCGCCATGAGGCCGGGAATCGCTGCGCTCGCAGTCGTGCTGTGCTGCGGCTGCAACGCGCAGCTCTCGGGCAACCTCGATCCCAGCGTCGGCGGGATCACCACGCCCGACGCCAGCCCCGCTCCCACCGCCGATGCCCAGGTGACCCCGCTGTGCACCAGCCGCAGCGTCTACCTCAACTTCGACGGCCAGACGCTCACCAAGGGCCCGAGCGACGCGACCCACAACCTGGCGAGCTGGATGACGATCAGCCCGGGCACCGCACCGCCGTACCGGCTCGGCGCTGCCAACCGCAATGCCCTGATCGCCGCGATCACCGACGGCGTCCGTACCCAGCTGTCGCAGTTTCCGATCACCGTCACCACCGCGCGGCCGCTCCCCGGCACGAGCTACGTCATGATCGTGTTCGGCGGCGTCCGCGGCGACGTCGGCTCGAACTTCGGCGGCGGCGTCAACACCCTCGACTGCGGCGATACCCGCCCCAACGATCTCGCCTGGATCTCCGACAACGTCCCGGCCCCCCAGGCCGCGATCAACACCGCGATCGGCGCGATCGGCTTCGGCCTCGGCCTCACCGCGACCACCGACCCGAAGGACTGCATGTGCAGCTGGGACAACGGCTGCCAGCGCGACAACACCGTCCCGTGCAAGCTCGGCTCGCCGATCGCCCGCGATCCGACCGCGAACCAGCTCTGCCCCGACCTGACCCCGCAGGACGAGGTCGCCGCGTTCCGCACCGCGTTCTGCCACTGATCCGGATCATTACGGGCAGGGAATCCGCTCGCAGCGACACGGGCTGCAGGGCGGCTCGTCACAGCGGAAGCAGATGTCGCGCGGGCTCGGCGGCGGAATCGTCGAGAGCGCGGTGTCGCTCTCGAGGACCGAGTCCACCAGCAAGCTCACAGCCTGGCCGTCGCTGAGGCCCCACACGCAGACCTGATCCTGACTCGTCGATAGCTCCGCATGAGTCACCACGATCGTCTTCGAGTCATCCGTCACGCTGCAGCCACAGACCATCACGGCGATTGCTAGAAGCCTTTGTGCCAGACACATGTTTGCGCCTCCAGATCCACGTTGCTTTCACGCGCAATGTAACCGGACATTGCGGGAGTGAATGATTTGCCTCTGCAGCAAAGCGCGGCTAGGGTGAGGCCGCGCGATCGGTCCGATCGCAGGTGCGTCAGCCTCCGTCGACCACGCGCAGGCGGCGCTTGCCGTCGACGGCTGACGCGGCACTCGGCCCCGCGGCTGCGTCGGAGGCTGGGCGCTCGGCCCAGGCCCGTGCGAGCTCGCGATCGAGCAGGTGGGTCGGCCGCACGTTGCGGAGCGCGTTGAGCATGTTGGCGCGGACGTGCGGGTTGTCGCGCTCGAGCTCGGCGAGCAGGCGCGCCATCGCGTCGCGCTTGAGGCCGTCCTGCGAGCCGCACAGGTTGCAGGGGATGATCGGAAACGCCAGCTGCGCGGCGAGCTCGGCGATGTCGGCCTCGCCGCACTCGATCAGCGGCCGGATCACCTCGAACCGGCCATCGTCGGTGCGGTAGCTCGCCGGCATCGCCTGGAGCTTGCCCGAGTAGAACAGGTTGAGCAGCAGCGTCTCGAGCGCGTCGTCGCGGTGGTGGCCGAGCGCGATCTTGTTGGCGCCGAGGCGCTCGGCCGCCGTGTAGAGGATGCCGCGGCGCAGTCGCGAGCACAGCGAGCAGTACGTCGCAGTCTCCGGAAGCCGCGAGGTGACGATCGAGTAGGTGTCCTCGCGCAGGATCTCGAAGCGCTGGCCCGAGGCCTCGAGGTACGCGCGCAGGCCGCCGCCGTCGTAGCCGGGCTGGACCTGATCGAGGTGCACGGCGACGAGCTCGACGCGAAACGGCAGCCGCGGCACCAGCCGGGTCAGGAGGTGGAACAGCGTGTAGCTGTCCTTGCCCCCCGACATCGCGATCAGGATGCGGTCGTCCGGCGCGAGCAGCTGGTAGCGCTCGCAGGTGACCCGCAGGTCGCGATACAGGCGGGCTTCGAGCCGTCCGGCGGCGTCGGTCATCATCGAGCAGGTCCTACTCGATCCGCGGCGCTCCGTCACGGGAAACCAGCGGCGACCAGGTGTCCGGGGTCAGGATCCACAGCCAGTCGCGCGCGCGGGTCGCCGCGACGTACAGCGCGCGGCCGAGCTCGGGGCTCGCCGGATAGAACGCCGGCGACAGGTCGGGGATGACGACCGCGTCGAACTCGAGGCCCGACACCGCCGCCGCGGTCGTGACGATGATGCCGGGGAGGAACCGGAAGTCGCCGCCCGTCACCAGCGTCGGATCGAGGCCGCGCGACAGCTCGGCGTGGAGCCGCCGGGCGTGCTCGGCGGTGCGCGCGATGACGCAGATCTCGCGCCACGGATCGCGCGTGATCAGCGCGTCGAGGTGCCAGCACAGCGCGGCGGCCTGGGCGAGCCCGCCCGGGCACCGGCTGGCCCACACCGCCGGGTCGCGCGGCGGCTCGTCGGGGATCGCGACCGCGCCCGGCTCCACGCCGCGCTCCACGATCGACCGCGCGAACGCGCTGATCGCCGGCACCGAGCGGTAGGTGACCGCGAGCGTGGTCTCGCGCCAGCGCGGCCGCCGGAGCTCGGCGCGCGCCGCGGCCCAGCCGGTGAACCACGCGGACTCGTCGCTGGCCTGCCGGTGATCGCCGGCGAGCGTGACCGTGCCGTGCGGCGACAGCGCGTCGCCGATCGCCGCGAGCTCCATCGGCGCGCGCAGCTGGGCCTCGTCGATCACGATGTGGTCGTAGACCGGCAGCTCCCCGGCGGGCAGCGCGCCGCGCCGGGCCAGCTCGAACAGCACCGGCACGTCCTCTGCGTCGAAGGTGTGCGCGTCGTTCATCGGCGTGCCCGCGTCGAGCCGCCGGCCGTCGAGCGCGACCAGGCGATCGGCGTCGACGTGGGCGAACGTCTTCTCGGTCGTGGCCTCGAACTGGATGCGGGTGTGCGCCATGGTCGCCGCGACTGCGCGGGGCGGCAGCGCGCCCCCGGCCGCCGCGACGATGCGATCGAGCCGCGGTTTGTCCCCGGACCGCGGGGTGGCGCTTGAGCGCGATCACCTGGGCGGCAGCCTCCTCGCTGGTGCGCCGGGGCAGGCCGGGGAACGCCGCCCGCGCGCGCTCGATCAGCCAGGGCTCGATCAGCGCGATCTCGAGCCGGGGTATCGCCAGCCGCTCGGCGAGGATGCGGACCAGCCGGCGCAAGCCCTCCGTCGGCACCAGCACCAGCGCGCGAAACCGCCGGCTCGCCAGCCGCGCGCGCTCGGCGAGCGAGGCGATCCGGTAGAGCGCGACCAGGGTCTTGCCGACCCCGGCCTCGCCGTCGAGCACGAGCGAGGTGTCGCCCGGCAGGTCGACGGCGGCCTGCTGCTCGGGATCGAGCACCGGCAGCGCGCTGCGGTCGATCGGCGGCGCCGCGATCGGCTGCGGCCGCGCCAGCAGGCGCTCGCCGGTCCGCGCGATCACGCGCGCCTCGTCGATCAGCGCCTCGCCGTGGTTCGCGATCACCCAGCGCGCGATCACCCGGCCGCTCGCCGTGCGCTCGCCGGCCTCGATCTCGTAGGCCTCGCCCGGCCGGTAGCGGAAGAACGCCTCGGCGAGCGGCGCGGTGCGCCAGTCGAGCATCGCGATCTCGCCGTCGACCTGGGTCCTGGGCCCGAGCAGATAGCGGCGATCGCCGCGCTCGGTCGCGACCGCGAGGTAGCCCTGGGCGGCCGGCGCGGCCGCGAGCAGGTGGTGGATGTCGTCGAGGCTCACCCGACCGGTGTTACGCACGCCGGGCGGTTTGACAAGCTGGGATCGCACGGCGACCTGCGCTACGATCTGGCAATCAGGGGGCGCCGCGGCGAGCGCGGTCGCGCGGCCGCCAGTCGTCGACCGCGTCGCGCGGATGGACCGGCCCGTCGAACGCCAGCCCGAACGCGGCGTGAAAGTCGGTCGCGCCGCGGGTGCGCACGAACAGCGTCTTGCGGTTGTACGGCAGGAAGAACAGCAGGAACGGAAAGAAGTTCTTCACCACCACGATGTCGGCCTTCCACAGGGACAGCCCGAGGTCGGTGTAGAACGCCGGCCGCATCGCCATCGCCGGGCCCTCGGTGACGACGAGCCGCAGGTGCTCGACGGCGAGCACGACGGTGCGGCCGAACCCGCGGCGATCGTGCTTGCTCGCGATCGCGCCGGCGATCGGCAGCGGCGGCGAGCTGTCGGGATCGAGCGTGCCGCCGACGCTGAGCGCGACCCGCGCGCCGGGGCTCCGGCCCCAGATCGCCGCGACCGCCTGTGGATCGCGGATGGCGCAGTAGGTCAGCATCCCGCCGGCGCCGTCGAGCAGCGCCCGCAACAGGTGGGTCGAGTCGCCCGGACCGCCCGCGGTGACCACGTCGGACGCGTCCGCGATCGTGACGCAGCCGAGCTTGCGGCGCAGCCACGCGCGGCGCGCATCGGCGATCGCGTCGCCCGCCGACGCGAACTCCGGCGGCTGGTGGTGACGGCGCGCCCAGCACAGCTCGGCCAGCTCGTCGGCGAGCCGCTCCGCCGCGGCGCGATCTCCGTCGGTGACCACCGCGGTCGACCAGCCGAGCGCCGGGTCGCTGTTCCAGGGATGCGCCATCAGCACCGAGGCTGCGAGCGCCTCGCGGCGCTCGGCGCGGCGGGCCCGCCGGAACACCGCGCGCATCGGCGACAGGAAGTCGATCGTCGAGCCGCCGCCGAGGATCAGCGGCAGCGAGCGCCACGCCATCTCCGGCCGCAGCTCGCCGAGCGCGGCGCCGATCGCGATCCGGCCGGCCTTGTGGCCGGTCCTGGCGTGGTCGCGGTGCGGGTTGGTCTGGTACGCGACGATCGCGTCGGCCGCCTCGACCCGCGCGCGCGTCAGGTTGCCGTGCAGGTCGTGCGACACCACCAGCGGCGCACCGCCGAGGATCTCGCGCACGCCGCGGATCAGCCGGCTCTCGGGATCGGCGATGCCGACGACGCCCATCGCGCCGTGCAGGCACAGGTACATGCCGTCGAGCCCGCCCTGGCGGTGCGCGCGGCGCACGCCGTCGAGCAGCCGGGCCTCGAGCGTCTCGAAGCACGCGGTCGAGACCGGCCCGCCCGACGGCGCCCACGCCGACACGATCGCGACCGGCTCGATCTCGGCCCTGCGCTCGCGCGCCGCCGCGACGAACCCCGCGAGCTCGACGCGGCGGAACAGCCCCGCGACCTCGCGGCCCGCGGTCACCGCCGCGAGCAGGCCGTCGCCCTCGAGGTAGTGGCTGGCCTCGAAGTCGCGCAAGGTCGTGGCGACCGGCGACAGCGCGTTGGTCTCCTGCGCGATCCGCGCGAACCCGATCCGCTTCACGCGGCCCCGGTCACAGCGCGACTTCGATCGAGCCGGTGACGATATGATTGGCGCCGCTGCCGCGGATGTTGGTCGGCGGCGCCGTCACCGAGCCGGTGATCGTCGGCACCTGGTACCAGTAGTGGACGTAGCTCGCGCCGAGCCGGTAGCGGCCCAGCCGGTAGCGCAGCCCGCCGTGCGCCGCCCAGTGGGAGAAGCTCGGCTGATCGAGCGACACCGTCTCCGGCGGTGCCGGCGATCGATCGTACTGCGCGCCGGCCATCAGCTCGAGCGCCGGCGCCGCCGACAGGCCGTGGACCCGCACGCCGCCTGACACCTCCCACGAGTCGCGGTAGCGCTTGGGGGTCTCGACCGTGCCGAGGATCGGCACACCGTCGATGCGCTGCGTGCGGTACTGGCGATACAGCCAGTAGCGCAGCTCGCCGCCGAGCTCGACCTGCGGCGCCACGTCGACGTTGCCGCCGCCCGCGAACGTCCACGGCAAGAGCTGGTGCGTGGTCTCGGTGTCGCGCAGGGTCAGCCCGTGCAGCTGCCCGTCGTCGCTCGCCGTGATGTGGACCGGCCCCGACAGCGCCGGGTTGGCCCGCCCGGTCACCGTCGCGCCCCACGACACGTTCGGCAGCGGCCGCCCGAACGCCGCCACCGTCCAGATCGGCGCCCAGCCGCTGCCGTCGAGCACCAGCTCCGGGCGCGAGCCGGCGAGCGCGCTGTAGTCGGTGGTCATGCCGTCCGCCTCGACGACCGGGAACACGTCGCGGCGCTCGTGGAGCTGGACGTCGACCACGCCGAGCGAGGCGCCGACGCTGATCGCGTCGCTCACCCGGTACGCCGCGGCGATCACCGCCTGCGGCGCCACCACGTAGCCATCGATCAGGTGATAGCGCGTCACCGCGCCGCTCGGGAACGCCGCCCCCGTCGCGTTGCCGACGAACACCGCCGCGCCCAGCACCAGCCGGTCCGGAACCAGCTCCGCCGTCGCCGCGATCATCGGCACCACGCCGAACGCGCGGCTCGGCCGGACCGCCGGATAGTAGCCGTCGCCGCCCGGCGGCCCGAGGAACCGCTCGCTGCCATCCCACGCCGCCAGCTCGAACCGCGTGTCGAGCAGCGACAGGCCGAACGACGCATAGAGCTGCCAGCCGTGCTCGAGCACCAGGCCCGCCGGGTTGTGATAGATCGCCGACGCGTCGTCGGGCCGGCCGATGATCGAGGCCATCGCCGTGCGCCGGACGCCGATCTCGGGGATGCCGAAGCCGCCCGCGCCGGCGGGCACAGCCATCGCCGCGAGCGCCAGCGCTGTCGCCGCGAGAGCTGCCCTGCGCATGCATCCTTCTTCCCACGATAGCGACGCCGCCGATCAGCTCCCAGTCCGATTGTCGGCATGGCAGAAAGTATTTCCAGGCGTTACACCGCAGTCATGGGCGACTTCGACGACCTGATCTGGAAGCTCGGCGCGCGGCTCCCCGGCCACGACTATCGCGTGTTCACCACCGGCTTCGTCGACGCGGCCCACCCGCGCACCGGCGCGATCAAGCGGTTCTCGCTGATCCACTGCGCCGACTGGGTCAACGTGATCGCGCTGACCGGCGACGACCGCGTCGTGCTGCTCCGCCAGTTCCGGTTCGGCGCCGCGCGGGTCTGCCTCGAGATCCCCGGCGGCATCATCGAGCCCGGCGAGTCGCCATGCGCCGCGGCTGCGCGCGAGCTCGCCGAGGAAACCGGCTACACCGGGGGCAGCTTCGAGCTGATCGGCAAGGTCGCCCCGAACCCCGCGATCCAGGACAACACGCTCTACACCGTGCTCGCCCGCGGCGTCGCGCTGACCCGGCCGCCGGCCCCCGACGACAGCGAGGTGCTCGCCGTCGAGACCGCCGCGCTCGCCGACTGCCAGCGCCGCCTCGTCGCCGGCGACATCGATCACGCGCTCGTCGTCGTCGCGTTCGCCCACCTCGCGCTGCGGCGCTGCGAGCTCACCGCGTGACGCCGGCGCCGCCGACCCGAGCAGCGCCGCCCGCGATGCGCGACACGCCCGGCCGGCCGGATCGAGCCAGATCTCGCTCCCTTGCGGGGCCCGAATCTGGCGCGCTGGCCCGGTTTCTGGTCAGATGCGGGGGTCATGCCGCCCAAGACCTCCTGTCCCGTATCTCTCACGCAGTTCCTCGAGAAGGCCGAGCCGATGAAGGTGATCATCAACGGCCAGGAGATGCTCGCCGAGGTCAAGCAGTTCTCCACCGGCAGCTTCGGCTGGTACATGAACGGCAAGACGGTGGTCTCGATCGACGGCAAGGCGGTGTCGGTGCAGATCGGCATGAACCTGACCGTCGTCGGCAGCAAGGACGCCGAACGCTAGCCCCATGTCGACGCGCATCGCCGCTGTGCTGGCGGGCAAGGAGCCTGTCGGCAGCCGCATCACCATCGAGGGCTGGGTCCGCACCCGGCGCGACTCCAAGGCCGGCCTGTCGTTCATCGCCGTTCACGACGGCAGCTGCTTCGACGCGCTCCAGGTCGTGGCGCCCGCCGACCTCGCCAACTACCAGGCCGACGTCCTGCGCATCACCACCGGCTGCGCCGTCCACGTCACCGGCGAGATCGTCGCATCGCAGGGCAAGGGCCAGACCGTCGAGCTGCGCGCCGAGGCGATCGAGGTCGTCGGCTGGGTCGACGACCCCGACCACTATCCGATGCAGCCCAAGCGCCACACCATGGAGTACCTCCGCGACGTCGCGCACCTCCGGCCCCGCACCAACGTGATCGGCGCCGTCACCCGGGTCCGCCACACCCTCGCCTACGCCATCCACCGCTTCTTCCACGACCGCGGCTTCTTCTGGATCCACACGCCGATCATCACCGCGTCCGACGCCGAGGGCGCCGGCCAGATGTTCCGGGTCTCGACCCTCGACGCGGCCAACCCGCCGCGCACCCCCGACGGCCGCGTCGACTTCGAGCAGGACTTCTTCGGCCGCGAAGCCCGCCTCACCGTCTCCGGCCAGCTCAACGTCGAGGCCTACTGCCTCGCGATGTCGAAGGTCTACACCTTCGGCCCGACGTTTCGCGCCGAGAACTCCAATACCCGCCGCCACCTCGCCGAGTTCTGGATGATCGAGCCCGAGATCGCGTTCGCCGATCTCGCCGCCAACGCCCAGCTCGCCGAGGACTTCCTCAAGGCGATCTTCCGGACCCTGCTCGACGAGCGCAAGGACGACATGGCGTTCTTCGAGAAGTTCGTCGACCCCGAGTGCCAGAAGCGCCTCGCCGCGCTGATCGACTCCACGTTCGAGCGCATGGACTACGGCGAGGCGATCAAGATCCTCGAGAAGTCGGGCGAGAAGTTCGAGTTCCCCGTCGCGTGGGGCATCGACCTGCAGAGCGAGCACGAGCGCTATCTGACCGAGAAGGTCCTCCACGCCCCCGTCGCCGTCATCAACTACCCCAAGGACATCAAGGCGTTCTACATGCGGCAAAACCCCGACGGCCAGACCGTCGCGGCCATGGACGTCCTGGCGCCCGGCATCGGCGAGATCATCGGCGGCTCACAGCGCGAAGAGCGACTCGACTATCTCGATCGGCGGCTGGTGGACATGCATCTGGATCCGCAGGTGTACTGGTGGTACCGCGACCTGCGGCGGTTCGGCACCGTGCCGTAGCGGCGCAAATCCGCATACCAACGATAGGTCTCCATGTTCAAATCTTGTGCCTGCATCGCCGCCTCCAGCCTGTCGAGGCGTTCTTCTCGCTGGCTGCCGCCGATGATCTCGCCGATGCCGGGCACGAGAACATCCATGGCGGCGACCGTCCGGCCGTCGTCATTCTGCTGCGTCAGACCGACCAGTTAAAGTGCGCTTCCGGCCGCGCCATGACTGATCTCGTCCGCCAGGAGTCCGAGTTCTTCCTCTATGCCGCCGATGACGGCAAGGTGAAGGTCCGCGTGCTGTTCCGGGACGAGACCGCCTGGCTCACGCAACGCGGCATCGCTGAGTTATTTGGCGTCAATATCCCAGCTATCGCCAAGCACCTGAGAAATATCTTTGAATCTCAGGAACTTACAGAATCAGCAGTAGTTTCCATTTTGGAAACTACTGCTCTGGACGGCAAGGCATACAAGACGAGTTTCTACAATCTGGACGCGATCATCGCCGTCGGCTACCGCGTGAACAGCCACCAGGCGACGCAGTTCCGGATCTGGGCAACCGCTACCCTGCGCGAGTTCATGATCAAGGGCTTCGTGCTCGACGACGAGCGCCTGAAGCAAGGCAAGACCGTCTTCGGAAAGGACTACTTCGACGACCTGCTCGAGCGGATCCGCGAGATCCGCGCCAGCGAGCGGCGGTTCTACCAGAAGGTCGCCGACATCTACGCGCTCTCCGTCGACTATGACCCGCGCGCGCCGCTGACCCAAGAGTTCTTCGCGACCGTCCAGAACAAGCTGCACTGGGCGATCACCCGGCAGACCGCAGCCGAGATCATCTACTCCTCGGCCGACGCCACCAAGGCCTTCATGGGCCTCACGACCTGGAAGCACGCGCCGCACGGCAAGATCCTGAAGTCCGACGTCACCGTCGCGAAGAACTACCTGAGCGAGGCGCATGTCCAGGAGCTCAACCGCATCGTCTCGGCCTACCTCGACCTCGCCGAGAACCGCGCGCAGCGCGGCATCGTCATGAAGATGAACGACTGGGCCACGTTCCTGAACGGCTTCCTCGAGCTGTCGAGCTACCCGATCCTCGCCGACAAGGGCAAGGTGAACGCGCTGGAGGCCAAGCTCAAGGCCGAAGGCGAGTACGAGGTGTATCGCAAGCGCCAGGACGCCGAGTACATCTCGGACTTCGATCGGGTCGTCGAGGAAGCTCGTCGCCTCGAGGGCAGCCTGGGACGAAAGGCGCTCGGCCCAGCTCGTGAGCAGCCGCATCGTGCGACGGCGCCGACGAAGCGAAAGAGGCCGCGGTGATTCCCGATGAAGCGAGCGCTTATGAGGACACCCGCTGAGCACCCCCAGGTGTTGCGCGGATCGGCGCTCCAGGCCCGTCGCGCCGCGCGGCGGCGTCGTGCGACGTGAAGTCGCAGCACAAAGCCGCGGCGCTCGACGCGACATCTCATGGGAGCGCCGGTCGACGGCGCGCGTCGGAAGGAGGTCACGTATGGAGCCTGCATCGGTCGTTGCCGCAGGTGGTGGTGCGCTCGATATCGGCGCCGCATGTGCGCTCGGGATCGGCCTCACCGGGCTGGGAGCCGCGCTCGCGCAGGGACGAGCCGTCGCGGCGGCGCTCGAGGGCACGACGCGCAATCCGGGCACGCTGTACCGCGCGCGAAACCTGATGATCCTGGGCCTGGGGATGATCGAGTCGGTGCTGGTGCTGGTCGTGGTGTTCTTGTTGACGAAGATGTGAGCGCGGTGAACGTGCTCGGTGAGCGGCCGCACCTGTCGCAGCGGTGTCGCGCGCTGCGACGACGACGCTGGAGGCGAAGGCTGGGTGACGATGCAGCGAATGGCGAGGCATGGCCGCCGGATCGCACTATGCTTGGGGCGATGCGCCACTGGGTCGCTTGTGTCCTCGCGCTGGCTGTCACGGCTGCCTGCAACGCCGCGCGGGCTGAGCCCGGGGCGGAGCCGCGCGCCGCGCTGGAGCCGCTGGCCAGGAGCCTGGTCGACGGCCAGTACTGCAGCGGCGTGGTGGTGGCGCTGATCCCGGCGAGCGGGTCGCCGCAGATCCTGGCGTGGGGCGAGACGGCGCGCGGCAATGGCAAGCTGCCGGATGGCAACACGGTGTTCGAGATCGGCTCGGTGAGCAAGACGTTCACGTCGCTCGTGCTGGCCGAGGCGGTGATCGACAAGCAGGTCACGCTCGATACGCCGGTGGCGACGCTGTTGCCCAAGGCGAAGCTGCCGGCGGGCAGGCGCGCGATCACGCTGCTCGACCTGGCGACGCACACCTCGGGGCTGCCGCGGATGCCCGACAACCTGCATCCGGCCGATGCCGAGAATCCGTATGCCGACTATACCGAGGATCAGCTGTTCGCGTTCCTCGGCACCGCGACGCTGGGCCGCGAGCCAGGAGCGAAGTACGAGTACAGTAACCTCGGCGCCGCGCTGCTCGGACAGGCGCTCGCCCGGCGCGGCAAGGCGGACTGGGCGACGCTGGTCGCCACGCAGATCACGAGGCCGCTCGCGAGGACGAGCACGATGGTCGCGCTGACCGACGACGCGCGGGCGCGGTTCGCGCAGGGCTACGACGGCGATGGCGAGCCGGCCAAGCCGTGGGACCTGCCGACGTTCGCCGGCGCCGGCGCGCTGCGCTCGACCGCGAACGACCTGGTGACGTTCGTGAAGGCCGAGCTGGCAGCGAGCAAGCGCGCGACGTCGCGGCTGGCCAGGGCGATGGCGCTGACCCAGACGCCGCAGCGCGACCTCGATGACGATCCGCCGCCGGGCGCCGGTTCGCCGCGGCCCGGGAGGAAGATCGGACTGGCCTGGCACATCAGCCCCGACGGAACGATCTGGCACAACGGCCAGACCGGCGGCTACCACAGCTACGTCGCGTTCCGGCCATCGAGCCAGGTCGGCGTCGTGGTTCTCGCCAATGGCGGCGCGCCGGTCGTCGACAAGCTCGGCAATGCCGCGCTGGCCGCGGTGGCCGGCGAGCCGGTGCCGGCGACGCTCGACCTGCCGTCGGACAGGCCGGTCGACGACAAGACGCTCGAGAGCTACGTCGGCAGCTATGCGCTGTCGCCGGCGTTCGTGATCACGATCGCGCGCCGCGGTGGAAAGCTCTACGGTCAGGCGACCGGCCAGCCGCGGATCCGCCTGCACGCGACGTCGGCCAGAGACTTCGCGATCCTCAGCGCGAGCGCCAGCATCACGTTCGAGGTCGACGCCGGCGGCAAGGTGACGGCCCTGGTGCTGCACCAGGGCGGCATCGATCGCCGCGCAGCGCGCCAGTAACGAGTCTGCAGCATTTGGCGGCGTCGCCGAGGGCATCGCGCGGCGTGGCAGGATGCCTGCCCGATCGTGCAGCCTCGAAGCTGCCGCGGAGGCATCGCGGCCGAGCTGCAGCTGCATTACCCTGCGGCCATGAACCTCTACGACCTCACGGTGCCCCAGCTGATCAAGATGCTGAAGAACGTCGACCACTGGCTCGCGGCCGCGATCGGCTTCGCCGAGAAGAAGAAGTTCGACGTCAACATCCTGATGAAGGCCCGCCTCGCCCCGGACCAGTTCGCATTCGACCGGCAGGTGCAAACGCTGTGCGACAACACCAAGTGGACACCGAGACCACGTTCGAGCAGCTGCGCGCGCGGACCGCGGCCGCGATCGGCTATCTCGAGACGTTCAAGCGCGAGGACTTCACCGGCGCCGACGAGCGCAAGATCACGCTGCCGTGGATGGAGGGCAAGTGGATGCGCGGCGACGAGTACGTCAGCGAGTTCGCGCTGCCGAACTTCTACTTCCACGCGGTGACGGCGTACGCGATCCTGCGCCACAACGGCGTCGAGCTCGGCAAGCGCGAGTACATCGGCAGCGTGCCGATGCGCGCCTGAGCTGACGATCGCCCGAACGCGTCGGGCCAGGCCCGTCGGTCACCAGCTCGACTGGCTCGCCTGGATGAACGAGTAGGGATAGCCGAGATCGAGCGCCGACGCCTGGTCGAGCGCTGCGAGCTGACCGGGAGCGAGCTCGAGCTCGCCGCCGGCCAGGTTGGTCTCGAGCTGCTCGACGGTGCGCGCGCCGAAGATCACCGAGGTGACCTGCGGCCTGGCGAGCAGCCACGCGATGCTGACGGCGGACGGGCTCTTGCCGGTCTCGCGGGCGACCGCGCGCACGGCATCGAGGATCTTCCAGTTGCGCTCGAGGTCGTAGCGCGCGAACCGCTCGGCCTTCTCGCCCAGCCGGGTCCCGGCCGGCGGCGGCTTGCCGCGCTCGAACTTGCCGGTGAGGAAGCCGCCGGCGAGCGGCGACCACGGCAGGATGCCCAGGCCCTCGTCGCGGCACAGCGGGACGTGCTCGCGCTCGAGGTCGCGCACCAGCAGGCTGTACTGCGCCTGGAGCGTGACGAACGCCGCCCCGTGGTGCGTCCGCGACAGCCACAGGCTCCGCATCAGGCGGTATGCCGTGTAGTTCGAGCACCCCAGGTAGAGGACCTTGCCGGCGCGCACGAGATCATCGAGCGCGCGCAGGGTCTCGTCCTCCGGAACCGTGATGTCGTCCACGCACCTCATGATCCGGTAGCGCGACGCTCCGCTGCGGTTGGGTCCCTCCCCCATCGTGAAGCGAAACTTGGTCGCCAGCACGATCCGGTCGCGCGCGCTGCGCGACGCGATCCAGTTGCCCAGCACGCGCTCGGACAGCCCGTCCTGGCCGTAGATGTCGGCGGTGTCGACGAAGTTGATCCCGGCGGCGACCGCGCGATCGAGCACGGCGTGCGCGGTGGCCTCGTCGGAGCCCGCCTTGTGCATGAAGGACTTCTCGTCCGCTTCTCCGAAGGTCATCGCGCCCAGGCACAGGCTCGACACCTTCACACCGGATGACCCCAGGTTCCTGTATTTCATGTCTGTCCCCGCCCGCACGGTAACACCGCGGGTGCAGCGGTGGCGGCGTTGGGGTCTGGTCTCCTCACCGCAACTGTGCAACTACATGACAAAAGTCGCGCGCGACAAGGCACGCGACGTGCAGCCCGCTCGCCCGTGCCGCTCACCAGCCTTGCCGTGCGCGATCCGGCACACGAGGTCTTCGCGCACGAGGGGTCCGAGCGCATGGCGCGCGATGCACCGGCGCGCGACGCGGCGGGTTCGATCGATGATCCGGATGAGGAGACCGTCGCCGACAACCTCGCTCCAGACGAGGAGCCCACGACGATCCGACCGACGCCGGTGCCGCTCGATCTGGCGCGGGAGCCCACCACGGTGAAGGACGAGGTCCGCGGCCCGCGCGGCCGGATCGGCAAGTACGAGCTGTACACCCGGCTCGCCCGGGGCGCCTTCGGCGTCGTGTATACGGCGTACGATCCGAGCCTGGACCGCAGCGTCGCGCTCAAGGTGCTGCGTCCCAGCCACCTCACCAATCACGAGGTCGTGCAGCGCTTCCTCCGCGAGGCGCAAGCCACCGCGCGCATCGCCCACCCGGGCATCGTGACGATCCACGACTGCGGCATGGTCGAGACCCGGCGCGGCGCGACCGCGTTCATCGCGATGGAGCTCCTGTCCGGCGAGAGCTTGTCGAGCCGGCTGGTCCGCCTCGGCCGGCTCGCGGCCGCCGATGCCTGCGAGATCGTGCGCCAGGTCGCATCGGCGCTCGAGGCGGCGCACCACGTCGACGTGCTGCACCGCGACCTCAAGCCCGACAACATCTATCTCGTCCCCGATCCGGCGATGCCCAGCGGCGAGCGGGTCAAGGTCCTCGACTTCGGGCTCGCCAAGCTCGGCGACGGCGGGCAGACCCAGCTCCAGACCGTGTTCGGCACGCCGCGCTACATGTCACCCGAGCAGGGCCGGTCGGCGACCCAGATCGATCACCGCAGCGACATCTACTCGCTCGGCTGCATCCTGTTCGAGCTGGTGACCGGCCGCACGCCGTTCGACGGGGACGTCCGCCAGCTGCTCGAGCGCCACCAGCGCGCCGCGCCGCCGCGCGCCGCCTCGCTGGTGCCCGAGGTGCCGGCGGTGCTCGACCAGCTGATCGCCGAGATGCTCGCCAAGGACCCGATGCATCGCCCGCAGACGATGGGCGCGGTGCAGCGCGCGGTGCGGACCCTGGGCAGTCCGAGCGGGTCCCCGGAGCCGGCTCCGCTGGTGCTGCCGCTGCCATCTGGATCGGCGCCGGCGGCGCTGCCGGTCCGACCGCCGTCGTCCCCGCCGGTCCGACCGCCGTCGTCGCCGCCGATCCGGCTGGCTCCGGTCCGACCGCCGTCCTCCCCGCCGGCCCGGCTCGCGCCGCGGCTGCCTTCCTCCCCACCCGTCCAGCTACCGCGGGCCGTGTCACCGCCGGTGCCCGCCTGCCCGGGTCATGTGCCGCTGGCGAGCATCGAGATCGCGGTGACCCCGGTGGCAGCGTCGCTGCCGCCGGTCGAGCCGGCGGCGGTCGATCGGGCCCCGATCGACGCCGGCGCGCCGTCCGGCGAGCTCGTGGTACCCGCACTGCCGGCCGGACCGGAGGCCGCGCCGGCTGCCGAGCATCGCCGCCAGCCCCCGGCGCTCGTCGCGCTGTGTCTGCTCGTGATCGCGGTGATCACGGCGGTCGCGCTGGCAGCGACGGTATAGCCACGCCGTGGTCATTCGCTGACCAAAGCATGACCGGCCGATCCGGTGCGGCCGCATACAGTCGACACGACATGTCCATCACCGCTGCCCAGACCGCCCGGGCGAGAGGTTGGCGACACGCCTACTTCCACCGCGGGACGCTGCCGTACTGGAGCATCCACGTCGCCGCTGCCGTCGGGGTCGCGCTCACCGGCTGGTCGTGGCGCGGCGCGGTCCTGGTGCTCGCGCTCCATGTTCCTCGGATGCTCTTCGTGACCGCGGGCTACCATCGCTACTTCGCACATCGCAGCTTCAAGACCTCGCGATGGTTTCAGTTCGTGCTCGGCCTGGGCGCGATCTTGACCGGTCAGCGGGGTCCGCTGTGGTGGGCGGCGCATCACCGCACGCATCACAAGCTGTCCGACGAGCCCGGGGACCTGCACTCGGTCAAGCAATCCGGGTTCTGGTGGGCGCACCAGGGCTGGATCCTGAGCCCCGATCTCGGGGCGACCGATCTGGCCCGGATCAAGGACTTCGCGAAGTATCCCGAGCTGCGCTGGCTCGATCGCTGGTGGCACCTACCGCTCATCGGCTTCGGCGTGCTGACCCTGGCGCTCGGCGGTGTCACCTGGTTCGTGTGGGGGTTCTGCGTCGGCCAGGTGCT
>VBLP01000755.1:0-342 GCA_005887925.1 Deltaproteobacteria bacterium
GCCCGCTCGCCGTCGAGGTCGGCCTCGATGCGCGCGAGGTCGGCGACGTGCTCGACGGCGATCGCTACACCGCCGAGGTCCGGCAGGACGAGGCGATCGCCCGCGAGCTCGGCATCACCGGCGTGCCGTTCTTCGTGCTCGGCGGCAGGCTCGGCGTGTCGGGCGCGCAGCCCGCCGACGTGCTGCTCGGCGCGCTCGGCCGCGCCTGGTCCGAGCGCGGCGATCCGGAGCTCGTCGAGGGCGCCGTGTGCGGCCCCGACGGCTGTGACTGAGGGGTGCGGCACGGGTCACGAGCTGGACGCGGTTGGTACGAGGTGTACGCAAGCTGCACGACGCGGGCGG
>VBLP01000755.1:540-6198 GCA_005887925.1 Deltaproteobacteria bacterium
GCTTCGCATGCCGCGACAAGGTCGCCAACGTGGGCAGCGGCAACCATCACCCCGGCGAGGACTGCCAGGGCTCGTGCCACAACCACGGCTTCACGCTCGGCGGGACGATCTTCGCCTCGGCGAACAGCACGGCGCCGCTGGTCGGCGCGACGATCACGGTGGTCGACGCGACCGGCAGGACGATCGATCTGGTCAGCCAGCGCAACGGCAACTTCTACACGTCGCAGACGATCAGCTTTCCGGTCAGCGTGACGGCGAGCCAGTGTCCGAACGTCGCGCCGATGGCCACCCGCGTGACCGCGACGATGGACGGCTGCAACAAGGGCGGCTGCCACGCCTCCGGCGCGCAGGGCGTCATTCACCTGCCGTAGCGCGGCTCGGTCACCGGCCGGGCGCGCGGCCGGGCGTGCGGCCGAGTGCGCGGCCGAGCGCGCGATCGATCGCCGCGGTCAGCGGTGCTGGCTGCTCGAGCAGCGGATCGTGGCCGCTGTCCGCGATGACCTCGAGCGGGGCGGCTAGCGCCCGCGCGATCGCCACGTACCTGGCGTCGTCGGCGCCTGCGATCAAGGTGAAGCGGCTGTCGATCTGGTCGCGGTAGTCCGGCATCTCCGCGAGGCCCGTGGTCTCGAGGCTGCGCGCGAGCTGTTCCGGATCGAGCGCGAGCCGGCGGGCGCGCCGCGCGGCCAGGCGATCGGCCGGTGCGCGCTGCTGCGTGGCGAACAGCGGCTGCGCTTCCCACGCCGCGAGGAACGCTGCCGTGCCTCGCTCGCGCGCGAGCTTCGCCCACGCGGCATCCGATGCTCGCCGCGCCGCCCGCTCGGCGTCGGCGATGCCGGGGTTGACGCTGATCAGGATACCGCGGGGTGCGTGGCCGCCGGCGACCAGGCCGAGCGCGACGCGCGCGCCCAGCGAGTAGCCGATCACGGCGTCGCAGCGACCGATCCGCGCGGCGATCGCGGCGAGGTTGCCGGCCCAGTCGTCGGCCAGCGGCCCGCCGCCGCGGTGGCCGGGCAGCGCGATCCGCTCGCCGTCGATCGCGACGTCGTCCCAGGATGCCGGATCGCCGGCGAAGCCATGCAGCAGCACGCAGCGCACGGCGCGACCGTACACGGTGGCGCTTGACGGCGCCATGATATTTAGCTAAAAGGCTAAATATCAGGAGCGAGCGAACCATGTCCCGCACCAGCGATTCCAAGGATCCCGTCCACCGCCTCGTCATCTACCGCCCCAGGGCCGGCAGCCTCGCCGCGCTCGAGGCCCTCGTGAAGCAGCACGGCCCGGTGCTGCGCCGGATCGGCCTCATCACCGAAGACCCGGTGCGGGTCTATCGCGCCACGGATCTGCGCAAGCCCGATGCCGGGGCGTTCGTGGTCGAGGAGTTCGTCTGGCGCGACGGCGCCGCCGCGGACGTCGCGCACCAGACCCCGGAGGTCATGGCGGTGTGGGAGACGATGGGGCCGCACCTCGAGGACATGACGCTGATCACCCTCGACGCGATCGGCTGACCATCGACGCCAGGGCCAAGCTCGAGGCGCTCGACGCGGTATGCGATGCGATCGCGCATCCGGCGCGCCGCCAGATCCTGTTGACGGTGCACCTGCGGGGCGCGATGACCGCCGGCGACATCGCGGGTCGGTTCGCGCACGCCTGGCCGACGACGACACGCCACCTGCGCGTGCTGGTCGACGCCGGCCTGCTGCGCCACGAGCGCCAGGGCCGCAACCACGTCTATGCGGTCGACCAGGCGCGGCTCGTGCTGCTCACGGAGTGGCTCGGCTGGTTCGATCGCTCACCGAGCGGATGACCGGTGCGGGGAGCGCAGCAGATCGCGGCGGGCGGACGGGTACGGGTGGGTCATCGACGCATGAATTGCCGCGACCCGGGTGTTACGAGTTTCACTGATGGCGGACACACCCCGATTTGGCATTCGGTTCAAGGGCCAGCCGGCCAACGAAGACCACCCGGGGCCCGGAGCGATCCGGGGCGAGGTCGCAGCGCCGGCCGCGCGCCACGATCGCGTGCCGATCTATCACAGCGCCCTCGAGCTGGCCGGCCAGGCGCACGCGGTGATCGAGCTCGCCGAGACCGAGCGGTTCTTCCTGCGCGACCAGCTCGACCGCAAGTCATCGCTGATCCCGCAGCTGATCGCGCAAGGGCTGGCGACGGCCGACATGTCCGGGCGACGCGCGCTGTTCCGGCAGGCGCGTCATGCGCTGACCGACTGCGCCACGATCTTCGACATGATGCTCGAGCGCAGCTCGGCCCGGCGCGATGTGCTCGACCGCGCGCGCTCTCTCGCCCTGGCGCTGCTCGATCAGCTCGTGCCGCTGACCACCGAGCCGCCGAAGATGTGGTGAGCCAGGATGTGCAATGTCGGGAGACACCATATGACAAACGTGCAGTGGATCTCTTGGTGATTCTGCTGTCGACGAAGCGGTTCATCTGCGCGTGCGCTCGCTCTGTAGTCGAAACCCGGATCCCACGCGAGCGAGCCACAGATCGAGCAGCCGGGGCTGCGCGCGCCGCGCGATGAACTCGGTCAATGCCTGCGTCACGGCGGCCGTCTTGCTCTTGGCTCCGCTTACCCGGAGGGCGCGCTCGAGGAGCTCTGGATCGATCGCAAGGTTGATGGGCATTTGCAAGCCGTCGCACCCAGGGCAAGAACCAGCTCCTGGTCGCGGCGACGGACCTCAACGTCTCGTTGACCGCCGTTCTCGGTCTCGCCGTTCCTCCGATCCGAACTAATCCGGTACGGGTCTTCCCCCAGGCGGGGGGCAGTCGTCGAACACCGCAGCGAGCGAATCAGCGACCAGCACGCGCTGGAGATAATGGTCGACCACCGGGGGCGTCGCTGCTTTCAGGTGCGCTTCGTATTTCGCGTCCAGCGCCTGGGATCCGAACCTTGAGATGAGCAGGGAGCGCAACGCAGCGATCCGGCCTTCTTCGTGCCACTGTTCGGCGATTGTCATGGCGGTTTCCTCGGCGTGGGGACCAAGCTGATGGATTTTGGCACGTAGCTCGTCGTGGTGCACTGGATCTATGACCCGGAACATGTACGTCAACAGGGTGGTGGTTGCGTCGGTGCCGGCCGGCGCTCGTTCCGCCTCGGCAAAGGTTCCGATCCAGGTGTCGAAGTTGTCCAGCAGACGCCTTGGAGCACGAGCGTCGCGCAGCAGCCAGAGCGCAAGCTTCTGAAATGCGCCCAGCGGGCGCGCCTGGAGGTCATCATTGGACAGATGAGCGAGATCGTCGATGATCAGCGAGGATCGCGGGATCGACGCTGACAGGCCCGGGATCGCCTGCACACTCGGATCGAACATGTCATCGAGCGTGCGCGCGCTCGTCCAGCCGCCCGGTACATGACTGACAAGCACAGCGAGGATCGGCGGAAGCCACGCGTCAGGGCACTCCTTGCGATACCGGTTCCAAACCCGAGTGCTATACGACAGCGTGCGCAGTGGCATCGCCGGATCGGCGGTGCTCTGGTGCTCGAGCAAGACATGGATGAACTCGGCGGCATCGGTTCTCAGCCGCGCGGAGAACAGCAGATCACTGTGCTGGTCAGTGAGGACCGGATCGACGAACGACCCGGGCTCGCCGTGCAGCGTGTCCCACGCGATGAGCTCTCGGAACACGGCGGGCAACAGCTCGCGCAGCAGCGCTGCGGCGTCGGCGGGAGCTTCGAATGCCGACTTGAACAGCGCATCGTGCGGGCGAGCGGTCATGACAGCGGAGGACGCCAGCAAGCGTCGCGCCAGCGCATCTCACGGGAATCACGGTGCCGCGTGTCCGGAGTGTCCTACCGGCGGACGTTGTTGGCCGGGATCCGGACAAGACTCGGACATGGACATGGCTCGGCTGGCACAGGCGCCGAGTCAAGGCTTCGATCAGCGACGGAGGTTCATGGACGTCGCCTCGTATGTCCGAAGTTCGGACACAATGGCTGACTACCGACTACCGACTACCGGACGCTGGCGGCATCAACTGCGGGAGATCTCTCGCGATCGATTGGCCGAGATCTTGATAGCGCCACGGTATGCTCCCGCGCCAGGTGCTTCCGCGTCAGTTCTACATGATCACCCACCGCTGCGCCCACCGCCAGTTCTCGTTGCGCCCGGACGCGGCGACCAACAACGCGTTCGAGACGTGACCTCGTCCGGCTCGCCGAAGATCGCGCCGAGCATCGCAGAATGCGACATGCCGACACCGCGTGGTGCCTCGGGTGCCCGGTCGCGTTTCGCATCGGCCCAGTGACCAGCGGTGCACATGTCGACCGCAGTTGCAGCCATCGGTCCTCATCAGCCTGTAAGGTGACGCACAGCAGCAACATGGGCAGTGTCGATGTTTCTGCGCGGCCCAGGTGCAGGTTTGCCGCTCCTCCGCATTAACGTCGTACGGGTCTTCCCCCGCACGCCGTCGCGTCGAGCGAGCCATACTGAAGAGAGAGACGTGTCTCGGCACCTACGCGCATGCTCCACTGGCAGCGGCCGCGTTCATCCGGTCGGAACACGAGCGCATACGGCAGCGCGACCCATCGGTCGCGCGTGGCATTGACCGGCCCGTTGCGCGGCTCAAGCACGGGCACGCGGCTGCCGTGATACAGCATGTCGGGCCGGCTCACCGAACGAGGATAGCGCACGATTGACGATGAGACCGGCGTCGCGCTCGATCGTCGGACCACTACGCGGCCTGGCGCCGCGACGCAACGGTCGCGAGCGCGTTCTCGTGATCCTTGAGCGCGCGCACGACCTGGGCCATGCCCTCGCGTGCGCCGGTGATGCTCCGGAAGTGGAAGCGATCGCGCCTTTCCGCGGGAAACGGAGGCTGCGCGGCGGCAAGCTTTTCTTCGGGAGCTTCGCATTTTTTCAGACATCGCGCCCGGGCACGCGCATGGGTTGGGCAGGAGGAACCCATGCACAACGCCAAGCTGCTTCAACTCGTGTTGCTTTCCGCCTCGCTCTTCACCGCGATCACGGCGTCCGCGCGGAGCGTCCCGATCGCGCCGATCATTTCCGTCGTTCCTACCCCACCGCCTCCGACTTTGCCGCCGATCGTGACGATTCCGATCCCGCCACCGCTGCCGCCTCCGATTCAGACCGGGCCGCAGCTACACTCGCGATCGATGAGCGGGTCCAGGGCGACGCTGGGACCGGCGGAGGCACCGGGTGGTTTGTGGCCATGAGCCGACACACGATCTTGTTCCTGGCTGCGAACCCGCACGCCACCGACAGCCTCCGGCTCGATGAGGAGTGTGCCGCGATCGAGCGCGAGCTGAGGCTGTCGCCCCACCGGGACGACTTCCAGTTCGTATCGCGGTGGTCTGTCAGCATCGACGATCTGATCCGCCACCTGAACGAGCTGAACCCGACGGTGATCCACTTCAGTGGCCACGGCGGCCGCCAAGATGGCCTGTTGCTCCAGAATGAGCACGGCCAGCAGCCGGTGTCGATGCGCGCGCTCGCGATGATCCTCGACGCGGCGGCGAAGGATGTGCGGTTGGTCGTGCTCAACGCCTGTTACACCAACCTGCAGGCTGAAGCGCTGCGCGCTCGGGTCGACTGCGTGGTGGGCATGGCAGGTGCGATCGGCGACGACGCGGCGCGCGCCTTTGCGATGCGATTCTATGGGGCGCTAGCCCGCGCTACTAGTCCCAAAAGA
>VBLP01000756.1 GCA_005887925.1 Deltaproteobacteria bacterium
CGTGTCTCGGTCAGTGTGGCGAGCAAGGAGGTACTGATGCCAGAGACGACGACGGATCGGAGCAATGGGGTGCGCGTGCGCACGCTGGGTCCCCCGGTCGAATGGACGCCGCCGCGGGGACGCGTACGATGGCAGCTCGAGGACGGCGAGGCGATGGTCGCGGCCTTGCGTGCCAGCGGCGAGACGCTGGCCGCGTTTGCGCGGCGGCACGGAGTGCACGAGGCTCGTGTTCAACGCTGGGTAAGCCGAGTGAACAGGAATCGCCGGTCGTCGGCCACGGCCCAGCCGGTGACGTTCGCGCCGGTGCGCGTGACGGCGAAGCCAGCGACGGCGAGCGGGCTCGAGGTGGTGGTCGGCGGGGCGGTGGTGCGGGTGGGGCCCGGGTTCGATGGCGAGCTGCTGCGGCGCGTGGTTGCGACGCTCGGGGAGGCAGCATGCTGAGCCTGCCACCGACGGTACGCGTGTTCGTCGCGACCGCGCCGTGCGATCTGCGCAAGCAGTTTGACGGGATCGCCGTGCTGGTCGAGCAAGGACTACGCCATGACCCGCGTAGTGGTCATCTGTTCGTCGTGTTCAATCGGCGAGGTGATCAGGTGCGAATCCTATTCTGGGATCGTCAGGGATATTGCTTATTTGCGAAACGATTAGAGCGCGGCCGGTTTCGGCTGCCCTGGGACGGGCCCGCGGTGGGAGCCACCGTAGAGATGGAAGCGGCCGAGCTGGCGCTGATCCTCGAGGGCATCGATCTGCGCGGTGCGAAACGGCGAGCACGCTGGACCGCGACGCCAACGCCACCCGAAACAATCGACATCGCCGCATGATTTATTGATCACGACCCCTGTTCCGGATCGATCCGTTCTGATAGCAGAGATACGTGGCTCGACACGTGCTCGGCTCGACTGCGGATCTGCCGGCGCTGCGCGCGCAGCTCGAGGCACTGGTCGCTGCCGGCGAGCACGCGCAAGTGATCGAAACCTTGTTCGAAATCCTCGAGCGCTTGACGCGCGAGCACAGCGATCTGGCAGCGCGCTACACGTCGATGCTGCGCCAGATGTACCGGAGCAAGTCAGAGAAGGTCTCGTCGGAACAGCTCGCGCTGTTCCTCGCCCAGCTGCCTGCCAACGAGACCGCCACGCCGCCCGACGAGCCGCCGCCCGACGAGCCGCCGCTGCCGCCGACGCCCGCGCCACCGACCGGGCCGGTCGAAGGTGCCGCCGGGGATCCGGCCACGGGCCCGCAGAAGCCGGACAAGACCAAGCGCGGCGGGCGCAAGCCGGTGCCGCCATCGATGCGGCGCGTGATCACCAAGGTCCCGACGCCCGACGAAGAGCTGCGCTGCTGCGGCGCCGAGAAGTCGCTCATCGGGACCCACGTGCGGATCACGATCGAGTACCGCCCGGGCGAAGCCTACGCGGTGGAGGAGCATGCCGAGGTCCGCGCCTGCAAGATCTGCGAAGGCAACGTGACGACCGCGCCGACCACGCCACCGCCGATCGAGGGTGCCCGCCCGGGTCCGGGCATGCTCGCGCAGCTCGTGACGTCGAAGAACTCCGACGCCGTGCCGCTGGAGCGCCAGAGCAAGATTCTGGCCCGCGGTGGCGCGCGGATCGCGCCGTCGACGCTCGGCGACTGGTACGCGGGGGCCGCGGACCTCGTCGAGCCGCTTCATCGAGCGCTCCGCGACGACACCCTCGGTCGTTACCTGCTCAGCCTCGACGATACCAACCTGCCGGTGCGCGACCGCGGCCACGTACGCGGCATCAAGCGCGGCCATATCTGGACCTTCCTGGGCGATGGCGGCGAAGTCGCGTTCTGCGAGTACACCCCTGACTGGAAGGGCACGTGGCCACAAGCGATCCTGGCGGACTTCCGCGGCAAGGTGATCCAGTCCGACGGCTACGCCGGACTCGGGCCGATCTTTGCGCGTCCCGACGGCCCCCGCCGCGCGGGTTGCATGGACCACTGCCGCCGCCGCTTCGTAACCGCGCTCGACGCCGGTGATGCCCGAGCCGCGGTCGTGGTGGCGGTGCTGCGCGGTATCTACGCGGTGGAGTCCCAGGCTCGCGCCGATGGCGTCGACCTCGAAGAGCTCCTGCGCCGCCGCCAGCGCGACAGCCGCCCGCTCATCGAGCGCCTCCACCGGGTCATCGGCGACCTGGCGGGCCGCGCCACGCCCAAGAGTCCGCTGGGCAAGGCCGTCACGTACGCCGTCAACCAGTGGTCGACCCTCATCATCTTCCTCGACGATCCGACGATCCTCGGGTCCCGCTGTCCAACGCCCATGTCGAGCGCCAGCAGCGCCGTACCGCCATCGGGCGCCGGAATTTCTTGTTTGCCGGCTCCGACGACGGTGCCCGCCGGTTCGCGATTCTGCATACTCTCATCGTCAACTGCGATCTGGTTGGCGCGCCGCCCTTCGAGTACCTCCGCGACATCTTTGGTCGACTCGCCAACGGCTGGCCCCAGGCCAGGCTCCGCGAGCTCCTGCCCGCCGCCTGGCTGGCCGACCAGCGCCGACAGCAGCAGCCATCCGACCGAGCTGCCGACGCCGTCGCTACCGACATCCCCGCCGCTGCCTGACCCAGCGAGCCGATCGGCGCAGCTTCCGCTCCGTCCTCGGCGGGATTTCGGCTTGGCGCTCGTCATCGAGCTCCACCCTCGCATGACCCCGTGGGGGATGACGAGACGGCGACTATCGGGTGGTTACGCTGCAACTGCGAGCACGACGCGCAGTAGCTCCTCGGGCCGTCGAGGTCGTCGCCGCCACGCTCGGCGAGGAGCTTCACCGCCACGCCTCGGGCCGGACCGAGGTCGCCGGCGAGCGCCACGAGCACCCGAGCGGCGAGCCCGGGCCGGTGACACCAGGGCCGCCCGCCGCGATCGCCGACGGCGCGGCCTCGCCTGCAGCAGCTCCACCGCCACCGCGAGCAGCTCACAGGTGTACCGTTGCGAGATGTCGAGATGGATCGTGGTGACGATCTTGCTGTGGTGCAGCGTATCGGATGCGGAACGACTACGCGGTCCGAACGGGCAGGTACGCGACGTACCAGAGGCGAGCGTTGAATACGCGATCAAGGACGGGTGGACGCGGATTCCAAAGGTGAAGATGCGCAAGCCCGATGGCGGAGTCGTCGACATGGACGACGACTTGGTCGAAGCTGCTGAGCGGCGCGGGGCCTGGCGGATGACCGCAAAGGAGATCACCGATGACGCCGAGGCAAAGCGGGCTCAGGCCGAGGCAAAGCGAGCTCAGGCCGAGGCCAAAGCCGAACGAACGAAGCCCGGATGGTTCGAGGAACCTGAGGCCGCCGGCAGCTGGCGATCGCGTTCCGTGGAGTGGGTCACCGATCGCGACAAGATCGAGGGTTTGCTCAGCAGCGGGTACTTCCGTCTCACCGAGGCGGAGCATGCTTCGCTGCTCGAGAATCGGGCAGCCGCCGATAGGGCGGATGCGAAATCGAAAAAGGACGAAGAACGCGGCGAGCTGGCGTGGATGGCGATGAAGATCGCGCTCATCGGCCTCGTTGGGCTCGGTGTTGCGGTACTTGTCCGTCGACGCTTGAAGGCGTCGTGAGCGCGATATCTCGGGGGCACCTGCCTACTCGTCCAGTAGCTCCTCGATCCTGCGCAGCGCGCGGCGCAGGGCCTTCGGATCGGCCCCGGAGCGGCGCAGCGCCAGCGCGGCCTCGAGCTCGGCAGCGACGGGATCCGCTACGGCCTGCAGCGGTTCCGCGTCGTCTTGCTGCGTTCCGCTGCGTTCCACTGCGGTCCCGGCACCGTCTACCAACCTAAGTGCACGGGATTCCGCAACTGGAGCATCGTCAAGCGCATCTGCTTTGGAGCTCCCAGACCTTGAGCGTTTGGTCATACGAC
>VBLP01000754.1 GCA_005887925.1 Deltaproteobacteria bacterium
CCAAGGATCTGTATCTTTCCGCCGAGGCCGCGATGAAGGACGGCCGGTTCGACGACGCCGCGCGCGACTACGGCGCCGCGTACGAGCTCAGCCGGGATCCGGCGCTGTTCTTCAAGATCGGCCACGCCCACGAGCGGGCCGGCAAGTGCGAGGCCGCGCTCGCCTACTACGCGCGCTACCTGCGCGAGGGCAAGCCGACCGAGCAGTTCGCCGCGCTGACCCGGGAGCGGATCGCGGCGTGCGGCGGCGCCGGCGAGCCACCCGCGAACCCCGTCGGTGGCACCGCGTCCGGTCCGGGATCCGGCAGCGCCGCAGGCACCCCGGGCGCCGGCAACGCCGGGGCGCCGGCCGGCGACGCCGCCGGCAGCGCAGCAGCAAACCAGGGCAGCGCCGCAGGCAGCGAGGCCGCCGGATCCGCCGCGCCGGCCGCCATCCCGATCCCCAGCACGCAGCACAAGGTGGCGTGGATCCTGAGCGGCAGCGCGATCGCGCTGGTCGCCCTCGGCGGCGTCCTGGCCTACGCGGCCCGCTCGTCGGAGAACGATGTCCGCGACCTCTACGCCGGGTTCGCCGGCCAGCCGCCCGCGTTCGACGGCGCGACCCGCACGCGCTACGGCGAGCTGATCGACCAGGGCGAGCGCTACCAGCACCTGTCGTGGGCGGCGTTCGGCCTCGCCGGCGCCGCGGGGATCGGGGCGGCGCTGCTGTTCACGATCGGCGGCGAGCGCGCCGAGCACGCCCGGGTCACGCCGGTGGCCGCGCCGCACGGCGCCGGCGTGTCCGTCCGGTTCTGAGCCTGCCGTCCGGCCGCGAGACTTCCCCCGACCGCCGCGCTACGTTCGCAGGGTGGGGAGCATTGCCGAGACCGCGAGCCATGTCGCGGCCGAGCGCGGCGGGCGACCCTGGTCGCCGAGATCGGCGTCGCGACCGAGCACAGCGACGTGGCGTGGATCGGGCCGACCCCGCGGCTGCTCGTGCTGTCGCGCCGCGGCACGCACAGCACCGTCCACCTGATCGACATCGAGGGGCCGCGCGTCCGCGTCGAGATCCAGATCGAGGGCGCGATGCGGATCGGCGCGGCGGTCGGCGCGCACGCGCTGGTGATCGGCGCGACCGGCATGGCCGTGCTCACGGCCGGCGAAGCCCACCTCACGCCGTACCAGTTCCCCGGACGCTCGGTGCCGACCGCGGCCGGTCCCGCCGCCCAGCAGCTGATCGTCGCGGTCGCCGGCGCGATCGAGGAATGGGACCTGCAGCAGCGCACGCCGCGCCGCCGGCTACGGCTGCCGCGGCCCGCGGCGATCGTCCAGGTCGGCGGCACCGAGCGCGTGGTCTGGATGACCACGCAGCAGGATCCGTCGCGGATCGACGTGATCGCCCAGGTCAACCGCGGGCAGCCCAAGGTCCACGAGCTGCCCGAGCCGATCGCGCACGTCAGCGGCCACCCCCAGCACGACGTGCTGGCCTGCATCGGCCGCCACACCGGCGCGCTCTACGTCGTCGATCTCGACGGCAAGCCGCTGCGCACGATCGAGCTTCCCGGGATCGACCGCGTCGACAGCATCGCGCTGTTCGCCGGCCCGGGGCTCGGCGTGCTGGCCGCGCGCGCCGGTCACCCGCTGTGCGTGCTGGGGCTCGATGGCCGCCCGGTGGCCAGCCCGGCCACGCGCGCCGCGGCCGATGCCACGCGCTCGGTCGCCCCGGGCGCCGCCGCCGGTCCGAGCCTCGCCGCCGGTCCGAGCCTCGCCGACAGCCCGCGCCCCGCCGCCGGTCCGAGCGCGGCCGACGTGCCGCTGGCCGGCGAGACCACGCCGGTCGCCGATCACGGCGATCTGCCGCGCTCCAGCTCGCTCTACGACCTGCCGCCCACCTCGCTCGGCCGCGCCGGCGCCGTCGGCCGCCGGCTCGAGGACCCCGCCGCGCCCGCCGCGCCCTCGCCGCCGCCGGCCGCGGTGAAGCCGCCCGCGAGCGAGATCAACGGCGGCAGCGTCGCACGCCCCGGGATCGCGTCGCTGCAGCTGCGCGGCGCGCGCATCGCGTCGCCGCCCGTCCGACGCAGCGAGCCGCGCGAGCCGAGCCGCGGTCCCGCCGAGCCGCGCTCCGTCGAGCCGCTGCGCCCCGCCGACAAGCCGCGGTCGCGCTCGCTCGTCGATGCCCCGGCGCCTCCGCCGATCATCCGGCCCCCGATCGACCAGGCGATCACCACGCTGGCGCCGCGCAGCGTGCCGGCCCGCTGCACGCCCGACGAGTACCTCGCGCTGCTCGACCACTGCCGGCACTACGCCGCCGCCACCGCGCTGCGCGCGATCGCGCAGGACTGGGACAGCGGCCGGCTCGCGTTCTCGACGCACGACCGGCCGCCGTTCGAGGCCGAGGTGCTCGGCATCGTCGGGCGCCGCAGCGGGCTCGCCGAGGCCCGCGTCACCGAGGCCGCCGACGCCCTCGAGGAGGCGAGCAACGCGCTGCACGCGGCGCGCGCGGCGCTCGGCGGCCGGCCCTCGCCGCTCGACATGCTGTGCGCCGAGCACGGCGTCGGCATGACCGGCGAGATCGTCCTCCTGTTCATCGCGGCGCCGGCGCTGTGGGGCGAGCTCGCCCGGCTCTACGGCATCCTCGCCAACGACGCGGCGCGCGCGACCTGCGACGAGCACCTCCTGTGGCAGCTGCTCGGCCACGCGATCGGTCGCCGCGAGCTCGCCCGCGAGGTCGATCCCGACAGCCCGCTGCTCCACCACGGCCTGGTCCGCGCCAACGATCGGCCCCGGCCGTTCCAGAGCCTGTCCGCCGACCCGATCGTCGTCAAGCTCCTCGCCGGCTCGGCCGTCGACGACGACGTCGAGCACGGCGTCACCCGCGTGCCGGCGACCGTCCCGCTCGATCGGCTGATGATCCCCAGCCGCGTGATCGACCGCGCGTTCGTCGACCTCGCCGCCGCGCCGCCCGGCCTGGGCCGCGTCGTCGTCACCGGCCGCAGCGGCAGCGGCCGGCGCAGCCTGCTCGCCACCCTCGCACGGCTCGCCGGGCGCACCCTGGCGACGATCGACGCCGCGATGCTGATCCGCGAGAAGCGCGTCCCCGATCTGGCCGGCATGCTCCAGCACGCCGACCTGCGCGGCTGGCTGCCGTGCGTCGACGGTCTCGACACCATCGCGTCCGACGACACCGCCACCCGCGGCGCGGTGCGCGAGGTGCTGCGCGACCACGTCGGGCCGCTCGCCGTCCGGCTCGCCCGCCACGTCCTGCCGCCGCTCGACCCCGGCTACGTCCTGATCGAGCTGCCGACCTCGACGATCGCCGAGCGCTCCGCGCAGTGGAGCGAGATCCTCGCCGCGTCCGGCCTCGCCGTGCAGGACCTCGACGAGCTCGCCGCGCGGTTCACCGTCGGCCCCGGCACGATCAAGAGCGTCGTCGCCTCGGTCGCCCGCGGCGCGCCCGCCGATCCCGACCGCGCGATCGAGACCGCGCTGCGCCAGTACCTCGAGACCAAGCTCGGCGCCGTCGCGACCCGCGTGACCCGGCTCGCCACCTGGGCGCAGATCGTCCTGCCCGCCGACATCCAGGACAGCATCGTCGAGCTCGTCGCCCGGATCCGCCACCGCCGCACCGTCTACGACACCTGGGGCTTCGACTCGGTGATGTCGACGTCGCGCGGCCTGACCGCGCTGTTCCAGGGCGGGCCCGGCACCGGCAAGACCCTGGTCGCCAGCGCGATCGCCCACGAGCTCGGCCTCGACCTCTACCGCATCGATCTGTCGCGCGTCATGTCCAAGTGGATCGGCGAGACCGAGCAGAACCTCGCCAAGGTGTTCGACGCCGCCGAGGAGGGCCAGGCCCTGATCCTGTTCGACGAGGCCGACTCGCTGTTCGGCAAGCGCACCGAGGTCCGGACCTCGGTCGACCGCTACGCCAACCTCGAGGTCAACTACCTGCTCCAGCGGCTCGACACGTTCGAGGGCGTCGCCGTGCTCACCACCAACTTCGGCACCGCGATCGACGCCGCGTTCAAGCGCCGGCTGTCGTGCCGGCTGACCTTCCCGTTCCCCGACGAGGAGGCCCGCGAGCGGCTGTGGCGCGTCCACCTGCCCGAGCAGCAGCCGCTCGCCGGCGTGCTCGACCTCGCCGACCTCGCCCGCCGCTACAAGATGTCGGGCGGCTACATCCGCAACGCCGCGCTGCGCGCCGCCTTCCTCGCCGCCGAGGAGCAGGTCCCGCTGTCGCAGGACCACCTCGAGCGCGCCGTGCGGGCCGAGTTCCGCGAGGGCGGCAAGCTCGCCGAGTCCGGCTTCCTCGAGTAGCCACCGTCCGGCCGTGCGCGCCGCGGCTACGGGATCTTCTTCAGCGCGTTGCTCGCCGTCCAGGCCAGGTCGCCATCGTCGCCGCGCGCCGCCTTGGCCAGCGCCGGGCGCGCCCGCGCGTCGCCGATCCGGCCGAGCGCCATCGCCGCCTGCCGGCGGACCAGCGGCGAGCGATCGTGCTGCATCGCGCTGATCAGCGGATCGACCGCCGCCGCGCCGCAGCGGTGGACCTCGTCGGCGACCGCCGCGCGCGACTTGGCCCGCGGATGGCTGCCGAGCGCCGCCAGGAGCGCCGCCCGCGGCCTCGCCTCGTTGCACGCCGCCGCCAGCGTCCGGATCGCCACCTCGTGCCGCGCCACGCTCACGCTGCCGAGCGTCGTCATCGCGTGGTTGATCGCCACCTCGTGCGACACCGGCAGCGGCGCGATGTCCAGCGCCCCGGTCGTCAGGTCGAGCTTGCCGCGCTCCAGCGTCCGCGGCACATCCGTCGTCCACACCCAGAACGCCAGCGCCCCGCGCGCCACCGCCTGCGGCCCGACCTTCGCCTTCCTGTGCTCCGCCGTCTTCGGCGCATCCAGCACCTCGCCGTCGTCCTGCGCCGCCCACAGCGCGACCCGCGCGAGCGTCCTGCGATCCGGCTTGCCCTCGATCGCCGCGCGCACCAGCTCGCGGCCCTCGACGACCTTGCCGCCGACCCCGCCGACCACCCCCACGACTTTGACCGGCGCGACCTCGTCGTCCGGCACCGGCTTGCCGTCGGTCAGCGCGAACAGCTCGACGCCCGGCACCGTCAGCTCCGCTGGCGCGACCCGCGTCCCCTCCGGCGCGCCCTGCCGCACCAGCTCGATCGTGCTCGTCGGCTTCGGCTTCGCCGGCGGTGCCGCCACCGCCTGGCTCCCGCTGCCGGCGCTACCCGCGCCCGCGCCGCCCGCGCCCGCGCCCGCGCTGCCTGCGCCCGCGCCGGTGGTGCCAGACGCGAGGCATGCCGTATTCACCCTACCCTCCGCGGGCGCCCGCGTCGCTCCCAATCGGGCTGGTAGCCGCTATCGGATCGTGGCGAATCCGCATCGCCCATGTCCCGGCCTGGGTGAAGCAAGCTCGCCATCGCGCACGAGCTTGCCAGTCGTTGCCCGTGCGTGCGCCGCCCGCTGCCGTGGCTCGCCGCTCAGCCGCCGCCGGCCGTGCCGAGCACCGCCCGGAGCAGCTTCACGCCGACCCGCACATCGACGCTCACGCCGAGGAACCAGTCGCTCTTCCAGTGCCGCTGCACCGGCAGATCGGACGCAGCGCCCGCGAACGGATCGCCGACCTTCACGCCGTCGAGCTCGCGGACATGGCTGAAGATCGCGCCGCCCGTGATGAGCAGCGCCGACTGCAGATCGACCGTCGCACCGAGCAGCACGTGGTTGAGCGGATCATTCAGCACGAAGCCGACCGAGGGATTGACCCACTCGTAGTACTTTCGCTGCAGCATGGGCCGGCGCACGTCGCGCTCGAGGCCGTCCCAGACGAACGGCGTGAACAGAAACATGTAGGCCATGCGGCGGTCTCCCGTCTCGGACGCCACGATCACCTGCTGGCCATTGCGCGTCGCCACATTGAAGTCCGGAGACAATAGCGGCGTCCACAGCGCGCCGATCGAGAACATGCCCTGGTACACCGGGTCGACCAGGAGCTGGAAGCTGCCGAGCGTCACAGGATTTGCGTCGATGCTCGCGACGATCTCGATCTCGCCCGCGCCGGGCGCAAAGTTGGTCACGGTGAATGACCTCGTGGTGCACGGTGCCTTCGCAGCCGCGGTCTCGGCCTGGCGGTCGAGCCGCGGCAGCTGCTGGTCCTCACCGAGGATCCGCCCGGTGACCATGCGGATCGCCGACTTGCGCCGCACCTGCAGGCTGTAGATGAGGTGGACGTCGGCGACCACGGTGACCGTCAGCGTGTCGGCCTCGGAGAAATACGACGGAAGCAGCGTGAGCGTCGTGCCGAGCGGCGTGACGAACACCTCGCGCGGCCCCGGCGCCATCTCGATGCGCTGGCACTGCGTCGTGGCGAGCTTGTACAGGCTCCCCGCGGTCGCGCCGCCGCCGGTATCGGTGGGACCGGGCGACGGCGTGACGCCGACATTCAATGTGAACAGCGTGACCGACCTGTCCGCTCCATTGACCTTGTGCTTGTAGACCAGCACGAACCTGGCGTTCGTGGGGAGGTTATACGTGATGCTTGTCAGGGTCACCGACGACATCGGCGGCTGCCCGGGTTGGCCGTTCTGCCGGAAGTCGAAGACCAGCTTCTGACAGTCGAGTGGCGACGTGCATGCGACGGACAAGTTGAGTCCGTCCGGCGCCGGCACGTCCTTCACGGTGCCCAGAGCCGTCGCTGCGCCGTCGAGCGTCACCGTGGGCGCGTCCTCGTTGCCGCTCACCGCGGCGGCCATTGTCCTGGGATCGGCCGCGGCGATGCGGCCC
>VBLP01000233.1 GCA_005887925.1 Deltaproteobacteria bacterium
GCTGCTCGGGATCGGTCTCGACCAGGCTGCGCTTGCGCATCATCGCGGCGAGCTGGCGCACCGGGAGCGGCTGGCCGTTGCGCAGCTGCGCGAACACCTGGGCGGCGGCATCGCCGAGCGGCGTGCCGACCCGCGCGAGGGCGTCCTGGGGCTCGCCGTTGGTCGGCGCCGCGGCTGGCGCTGCGGGGGCCGCCGCGGCCAGTGCGCCCTGCGGCCGGCCTCCGGGCTGGTAGGGCTGGCGAGGCTCGGCGGCGATGCGCGCGTGCTGGGTGCGCTCGGGCCGCGCCTCTTGCGGCCGCGGCTCGTGCCGCTGCTGATGATCGCCCCGGCGCTCGAGGCGCTGGCGGTCGCGCTCGTCGCGACGCCGCCGCCGCCGGTCGCGGCGCTCCTGCCACTGCGCCTTGCGCTCGTCGCGCGCGTTGATCTCCGGCACCATCGGCCGATCCTCGTCGGCGGTCTGCCGGTCGGCGTACTCGCCGTGCGCGATCGCGGGCGCGGCGAGGTCGTCGCCGTACAGCGTCGACAGCTCCGCCGACCCGGCCTCGGCCGGCGTCTCGGCGAGGATGTCGGCGTCCTCGATGCCCTGGGCGTCCTCGGCGTCGACGTCGAGGTCGAGGTCGAGCGCATCGGCGATGTCGTCGATCGGCAGCTCGACCTGCGTCGGCTCGACCGGCTTGCCGGGCTCGCGCCTCGGGCGCGCGGACCTGGCCGGCTTGCCCGGCTTGGCCTTGGCGGCGCGGGCGGGCTTGCTCGGCCGGTTTCTGGGGCCCGGCCTGGAAGCGACCTTCTTCTGCGGCCTGCGCTTGCCGGCCTCGGCGGCCTCCCCGCCGGACTTGTGCTTTGCCATCGCGGCGTGTCGACCCGGCACCACGAAGCTGCGTCAAGGCGGCCACACCGCGGCTTGAACCGGACGAAAAATTGCCCGGGTCGGTCCGGCGGTTTAGCGTCGGAATGGCGACGGGCCGGTCGTGCGTTCTCGTCGCAAGCCAGGCAACTGGCGGCAAGCAAGGAGTCACGAGATGCAGTCCCGCAAGATCGCTGTGTTGCTCGGAGGTCTGTCCAGCGAGCGCGAGGTGTCGCTGCGCACGGGGGACGCGGTGCTCGCGGCGCTGCGCCAGCGCGGCCACGACGCCATCCCGATCTACGTCGACCGCGACCTCGACGTCGCACTCCGCCAGGAGCACATCGACGTGGCCTTCCTCGCGCTCCACGGCCGGTGGGGCGAGGACGGCTGCGTCCAGGGCCTGCTCGAGATGCTCGGGATTCCCTACACCGGCTCCGATGTCCTCGCATCGGCGCTGGCGATGCACAAGGTCAAGGCCAAGGAGCTGTTCCGCCTCCACAACCTGCCGACCCCGGCGTACTACACCCTGAGCGCGCCGCCGGCGGGGCCCTGGGATGAGGACCTCGCCGCGATCCACGGCGACTTCGGCTTTCCGTGCGTGGTCAAGCCGGTGCGCGAGGGCAGCTCGGTCGGGGTCTCGATCTGTCACGACCTCGACGAGCTCGGCCCGGCGGTCGCGTGCTCGCGCCGCTTCGACGACGAGGTCCTGGTCGAGCGCTTCATCGCCGGCAAGGAGGTCTCGGTCGCGATCCTGGGCGATCGCGCGCTGGGCGCCGTCGAGATCGCGCCGCGCGACGGGTTCTACGACTACGCCAACAAGTACACGCGCGGTGCGACCGACTACTTCGTGCCGCCGCGCGTGTCGCCCGAGCGCTACCGGGGCGTCTTGACCCAGGCGCTGCGCGCGCACATGGCGCTCGGCTGCCGCGGCGCGACCCGCGTCGACATGATGGTCAGCGAGTCGGGCAACGAGTTCATCCTCGAGGTCAACACCCTGCCCGGCCTGACGCCGACCAGCCTCCTGCCCAAGATTGCCGACTCGGCCGGAATCTCGTTCGGCGAGCTGTGCGAGATGATGCTGGCCGGAGCGAGCCTGGCGACTCGGCGCGGCCGCGGCGAGCGCCGGATCGCGCAGCGCGCGTTCGTCGGCGACGACCGCCGGCGCGAGCCGGTGGCCGAGCAGCCCTACGACCACCATTGACCGATGCGCGCGCGCGAACGCCGGATCCTGCTCGCCACCGCGGTGTGCGCGGTCGGGGTGCCGGCCAGCGCGGCCGCCTGGCTCGACGCACGCACCGCGGCCGTCGCCCGCCACCTCGGCGCCGCCGGCGGCGTCGCGGCGCGGATCGGCGGCATCGACGCCGACCTCACGGGCGCGATCCGGCTGTCCGACGTCGCGCTCGGCGATGCGATCGCCGCCGAGGCGGTCGAGGCCTCGGTCGCACTCGATTCGCTGCTGCATGGCACGCTGCGCGCCGACGAGGTCCGGGTCGCCGGGCCGCGGGTCGCGATCCGGGTCGACGGCGACGGTGACTCCGACGTCGCGCGCCTGATGCGCCGGCTGATCCGCGGCCGCGGCGAGGCCGGCGGCGGCCGGCTGCGCCGGATCGTGGTCAGCTCGGGCACGCTGACCGCGCGGATCGCCGAGCTCGGCGAGCTGACCGCCGAGCGCGTCGAGATCGTCCCCGACGCCGGCGGCATCCGCGTGATCACTGGCGCCGTCCGGATCGACGGCCGCGCCGGCCCGGTCGCCGGCCAGCTCGGCTTCGCGCGCAGCGCCGCGGAGCTCACCCTGCCACACCTCCGGCTGCACCGCGTGCTCGCGGTCGGTGGCATCGGCGCGATCGCCGCGACGCCGGCGCCGGGCGAGCCCGCCCGCGCGATCCGGTTGCGCGACGTCGCGGTCGGCCGGCTCGCCGCGGCAGGTCCGCTCGAGCTGCGCGCGTCGGTCGACGACGACGGCATCCCGCGGCCGCTCGCGATCGAGCTCGAGCCGCGCGATCTCGCGGTCGCGGTCCGCGGCGAGCGGATCCCGCTGGGCGCGCTCGCGGCGGCGGCGCCGCACGGCCTCGATCTCGGCGCCGCGCACGCCAGCGGCGGCCTCGCGATCCGGCGCGACGCCGGGCGCACCGTGATCGACCTCGACGGCGCGCTCGACGGCGTCGCGCTCGATCACCGCGTGATCGCCGCCGTCCCCGTGCTGCTGTCCGGCGCGGTCCGCGCGTCGATCGCGGTGTCGCCCGACGCGATCGCGGTGCCGCGCGCGGCGATCGACCTCGGCGCGGCGCGCTGGACGCTGAGCGGCTGGCTGCGCCGCGGCTCGCCGGTCTCCGGCCAGCTCGACCTGGCGCTCGCGACCGCCGCGTGCAGCGATCTGCTCGCCGCGCTGCCGGCCGAGCTGCGCGGCCCGCTCGACGGCATGGTGCTGGGCGGCTCGTTCGGCGCCCGGGTCCGCCTCGCGGTCGACCTCGCGGCGCCCCCCGGCGACGGCGTCACCCTCGCGACCTCGATCACCGACGATTGCCGCGCGGTCGCCGAGCCGCCCGCCGCCGATGTCTCGCGGCTCGCCGCACCCGGCGAACGCGCCTTCCCCGACGGCAGCCGCGCGCGCACCGGCACGGGCGAGCCGGGCTGGATCGCGCTGTCGCAGCTGCCGCCCCACGTCGCGGCCGCGTTCATCAGCGCCGAGGACGCGCGGTTCCGCGACCACGCCGGCTTCGACCTCGACCAGATCGCCAAGAGCCTCGAGATCGACCTGCGCGAGCATCGCCTGGTCCGCGGCGGCTCGACGATCAGCCAGCAGCTGATCAAGAACGCCTTCCTGTCGCAGCGCCGCAGCTTCGATCGCAAGCTGCAGGAGGCGATCCTGACCTGGCGGCTCGAGGCCCGGCTCGACAAGCGCCAGATCCTCGAGCGCTACCTCAACATCATCGAGCTCGGCCCGCACGCCTTCGGCCTCGGCGCGGCCGCGCGCCACTGGTTCGGCGTCGCGCCGCGCGAGCTCACCCTCCGCCAGGCCGCGTTCCTCGCCGCGCTGACCTCCGAGCCGAGCTCGATGAGCCGCCGGGTCCGCCGCGCCGCCGGCCTCGACCCCGAATCCGCCGCGCGGGTCGACGTCGTGCTGCGCGCGATGGTCCGCGACGGCGCCCTCGATGCCGAGCAACTCGAGGCCGCGCGCGCCTCGGGCCTGCGCTTCACGGCCTCCGCCGTCGAGCCCGAGCGCTGACCGGGGCAATTCTCAGACGCCGAGGAACAGCCGGTTGCCGAAGTTTCTCTCGAGGTCGGCCGCGAAGATCTTCTGCGCAGCCCCGTCGATCCATAGGGGACGTTCCCGTCCCCTCTTCGCCGGCAGAGCCGGCAAATTCACCCCTCCGCGCGTCGCGTCGCGCGGTCGATCATCGTCGACGGGGCAGTTCTCAGACGCCGAGGAACAGGCGGTTGCCGAAGTTTCGCTCGAGGTCGGCCGCGAAGATCTTCTGCGCGGCCCCGTCGATGTCGTACGCGACCCGCTTGAACTCGAAGGTCCGCTCGTCGGTGTCGAAGACCGTGTAGCTCGCGCGGTTGTCGTAGTCGCGGGGCTGGCCGACCGAGCCGACCGAGATGATGTAGCGGTGCTCGGGGCGGATCACGAACTTGGTCGCGACGACCTCGTAGACCTCGTCGCGGGTCAGCGCGAACGACTTGCACAAGTGGGAGTGGCCGATGAAGGTCACCATGCCGAGCTCGTCCCAGATGTCGAGGCAGCGCGTCGCCTGCTCGACCGAGAAGATGTACTCGAACTCCTCGAGGTTGATCGGCGAGCCGTGGCAGAACGTGATCTCGCCCTCGCGGACCTCGTACGGTAGGTTGCGCAGCCACACCATGTTCTCCGGCGACAGCTGGCGGGCATGGAGGTCGAGGGCCTGGCGAGCCGCGTCGTAGTAGTACGAGTAATCCATGCGGCCGGCGACGGCAGCGTCGTGGTTGCCGAGGATGGTGTACGCGGCGGTCTTGCGGATCAGATCGCAGCACTCGTTGGGCGATGCCCCATAGCCGACGACATCTCCGATACAGACATACTTGTCGATCCGCTCGGACTGATAGGCATCGATGACCGCGTTCATCGCTTCGATGTTCGCGTGCACGTCCGAGAAGATGCCGATCCGCATTACAGCTGACCGATGATACCTGAACTCGGCGGACTGGGGGCGCCGACGATCGCCGCATCTACCACGAGCTTGCTGGTAACCGGCGTGACGCTGGCTGCTCCGGCTCGACCACTGTAGGGCGGACTCACGATTCCACCGCAGGGGACGCATCGCGCGGTGCGGCCGTGTCGGGCGAAGAACCGCCGGAAGAACGCCCGGTTCACGCCGAGATCGTCCGCCGCATCCGGAGCCGCGGCGCGATCGGGGATCGCGGGGACGAGCGCCGGAGCCTTGGCGGCGATCGCCGACGCGATGCTTAGGTCGCGACCGGCCGGACGAGGGCCGGCGTGCCGATCTCGCCGATCGCGGCCACCTGTCAGTTGATCGGTCCGCTCGGCTCGTCGGCGACCGGGTCGACCGCGGCCTCGCCGCCGGCGTCGCCGGTGAGCTCCGCGTCATCGTCGGGGCTGCCGCCCATCATCTGCGCCGCCACCGCGACCAGCACCTCGTGGACGTGCTCGAGCGTGTCGAGCCGGCCGCACAGCGAGTAGTAGTCGTCGATCGACACCTCGCCCATCCGCGCCAGCGCCTGCTGGACGTACGGCAGCATGCGCGGCGGCGCCGCGATCTCGGAGTCGAGGTCCGCGAGATCGGCGCGCGCGATCGCCGCGGCGACGAATCCGGCCGGCGAGAAGTTGAGCCCGGTCGGCAGCACCATGCGCCACTCGGCCTCCTCGTCGGCGAGCTCCCAGCGCCCGCCCAGCCGCCGGCGGACGACCTCGCCGAAGTACGCGCCCGAGGTCGCGACCACGAGCTCGAGCGCGGCGGGCTGATCGTCGGGCACGGTGCGCAGGTAGTGGTCGAGCACGGGCAGCGTGTTGCTGTCGTACTCGAGCTGGATCCCGAGCGCGCGGCGGACGTACGAGACCGCCTGATCGGCGTACTCGCGCACACGCGGCGGGACCGGTTCGAGCATGAGCCAGATTACCGCGGTTCGCCGGATCGGGCTACGGCCGGCTCTCGATGATCGCGAAGTTGACGTTGCCCCGCGGCGAGCGAATCTCGACGAGCGCGGCGGTCGCGGCGGCGGCGTCCGCGGCTTGCCCGAACGACGACTCGACCCAGCCATCGGGCTGTGGCCGCGCCGGCGCGCCGAGGTCGACCTTGTTGCCCTTCGCGCGCACCACCACCGCGCCGTGGCGGCGCAGCTGGACGTTGACGTCGCCGAACAGCGACGACACCACGAGGTGGCCGCGCAGCGCGGCCTCGGCCTCGAGCCGGATCCGGCCCTCGGTCGTGGTCAGCTCGACGTAGCGCGCGCGGACCCGCTGGCCCTCGATCCGGCCGCGGTGGACCGACGCGACCAGCCGCTCGCCGCTGATCGTGTCGAGATCGACGTCCGACGCCAGGGTCTGGGCATCGACCGAGCCGAACACCTGCACGAGCCGGGTCGCTCCCGACACGCTGTGGGTCAGCACCTCGCCCTGGACGTTGCGCACGAAGATCGGGCCCGACGCGGTGTCGAGGTCGCCGCCGGCGTCCAGGTTGGCGATCTCGAGCGCACCGCTGCCCGCCTCGGCCTCGACCCGCGCATCGCGCGGCGCGCGGATCACCAGATCGATCCGCATCGCGGCGCGCGGGACCGGGCGGACCTCCTTGCCGCCGTCGACGGCGGTCTTGATCGAGACCGTGCCGTCGGGGTTGGGCACCAGCGAGATGTGGAGGCGATCGAGCGAATCGTCGTCGGGGGCGAACTTGTGGCTCTCGATCTGGATCGCCGTGCCGTCGTAGCCCTCGACCTTGACGTCGCCGAGCGGGTTCTCGATC
Organism: Deltaproteobacteria bacterium; assembly: GCA_005887925.1. Classification (GTDB taxonomy): domain Bacteria; phylum Myxococcota_A; class Polyangia; order Haliangiales; family Haliangiaceae; genus JABFXX01. The sequence continues at coordinate 6,799 of VBLP01000233.1, forward strand.
GACAGCCGGGTGAACGCGTGGCCGGCGGGCTCGATCGTGAGCCGGGCGCGCTCGCTGGCGCCGGCGGTGTGGCCGGGCTCGGCGGCCGGGCCTTCGCGCGACGGCGGTGCGGCCCCTGCGCGTGGTTCGGCGAGGGCGGCGGCCGGCGCCGCGGCGACGAGGATCGCGATCAGCGCGCGCCGCGCCAGCGCACGGCCCTGGATCACTGCGCACCTCCGGCGGCGAGCAGCCCGTCCTCGCGCGCGAGGGCGGTCTGCAGATAGTGGATCATCGAGCTCTGGGCGAGATGTGACGGGTGGCCCTGGCCGGCGCGCGCGATCGCATCGCGCAGCCCGGTGATCCGGGCGTTGAACGCGGCCCTGGCCTCGGCGCTCCACCCGGTGCTGTCCTGTTCGGCGAGTTTCATCAGCTCTTCGATCACGCGAGCGTAGCTCGCGGTTGTCTGCGCAGGCTCGGCGAGCAGCTCTTCGGTCACATCGCCGTGCAGCGCTGCCGGCGCCTGGGTGGCCGGTGGTACCGGCGCAGGTCCGTGCCCGGGATGGACCAGCGGCGGCGCCACCACCACGTGGCCTGCGTCGTCGCTGCGGTGGGTGCGCCAGGTCAGGAGCCCGATCGCGGCCACGGCGACCACGGCCGCCGCCGCGAGCTGGGGCATCGTCGGTGCGAATCGCGCCGCGCGCAGCCACCGCAGCCAGCGCCCGGCGTGGCGGCGCCACCTGGGCTTGCGGGCGTCGGCGACCTCCTCGGCAGCGAGCCGGGCCAGGATGCCGGCCCACAGCGCGGCGGGCGGGTCGACCGGCGCGAGCGCACGCAGCCCGTCGCGCAGCGCGGCCTCGTCGCGCGCCATCTCCCGGCACGCCGGGCACTCGCGGAGGTGGCCGCGCACGACGCTGCCGTGCTCGTCGGCGAGCTCGCCGTCGAGGTACGCGGTCAACCGCGGCCGGATCTTGTCGCACATCGTCATGGCTTCGGGGAGCTCCGCTCGTCGAGACCGGGGCCGAGCAGCTCGCGCATCCGCGCGCGCGCCTTGTGCAGCTGGGACTTGCAGGTGCCGATGCGGCACTCGAGGATCGCCGCGCACTCCTCGTGCGACAAGCCCTCGACGTCGTGCAAGACCAGGATCGCGCGATACCCCGCAGGCAGCTGCGTGAGCGCCGTTTCGATCCGCGCCGCGAGCGCCGAATCGCGCTCGATCACCGCCGGGGCGGGCAGCTCGGTCAGGCCCTCGTCGCCGACCTCGTGGCGGCGGCCGCGCCGCGCCAGATGCGACAGCGCCGCGTTGACCGTGAGCCGGTAGATCCAGGTCGACAGCGCCGAATCGCCGCGGAACGCCGCCAGGCCGCGGAACACCCGGACGAACACCTCCTGGGCGACCTCCTCGGCGTCCGAGCCGCCGACGATGCGGTGCGCCATCCCGAAGACCCGGCGCTTGTACTGGTGATAGAGCATCTCCATCGCGCGCGCCTCGCCGCGGCGGCACGCTGCGATCAGGTGCGCGTCGTCGGTGAGGGTGGCGGAGACACGGGTCCGGGGTTCGGCGAGCGCGGCGGGTGCTGGTTCGGCCAGGTCGGTCACGGGTGCCCCAGGTGACGGCGCCCCACTCTGCGGTGGGTCTTGGGTGGGACCACCGGAGTCGGGAACTCGTTGCCCGGAACCACGAGATATCACGTCGATCACGCTCGAGATGGGGGTAGGCCGGCCTGGTGGCCACGCTATCAGCAACCCAGCGATCTAGCACCAGCTTTCGACCCGGTGTGCGGTGGTGTATGATGACGCAGTGCAAGCGCCTCTCGTGGTCGGCGTTGGCCGCATTGGCGTGGCCATCTCGGCGCTTGGTCCGAATCTGCCGGAGATCGGCGCACCGGCGGCCGAGCTCGCCGCGCTGTCGACCGCCCCGGCGACCGGCATCGCGGTGGCGCTGCGGGCCGCCCTGCGTCTGGGCTGCCGGGCGCGCGCGGCCGGCACCCACGGCGCCGACCTCCTCGGTCAGCTCGCGCGCACCGCGCTGCGCGAGGCCGGCATCGACGTCGAGCTGCTCCGCGCGGTCGGCTCGAGCGCGTGCGAGCTGGTCACCGTCGCCGGCGATGGCACGCTGCGCACCCGCTATCACGGCGACCGCGGCCAGCCGGTCCCGGTCGACGTCAGCGCCGCGCTCGCCGGCGCCTCGGCGCTCCTGATCGACGGCACCGCGCCGGCCGACCAGCTGCACGCCGCCGGGCTCGCCAAGCGCACCAAGCAGCCGGTGATCTTCGACGTCGGCGAGCTGCGCGACGGCACGCTCGAGCTGATCCGCGTCACCGACATCCTGATCGCCTCGGAGCGCGAGGCCAGCGAGCTCGCGCCGCGCGGCGAGCTGACCGACGCGCTCGACGAGCTGCTCTCGCTGGGCCCGCGCGCGGTCGTGCTGACGCTCGGCGACAAGGGCGCGATCGGCCGCCACGGCGAGCAGGTCGTGCGCTGCCCGGCGTTCCCCAGCGACGTGCTCGACGTCTACGGCGCCGGCTCGGTGTTTCACGGCGCGTTCGCCGCCGCGCTGCTCAGCGAGCTGCCGTTCGCGCGCTGCATGGAGCTGGCCGCCGCGGCCGCGTCGCTGTCGCTGCGCGAGCTCGGCCCGTGGTCGGCGATGCCGAGCCGCGACGACGTGCTCACCCTGGTCCGCACCCGCCGGAGCTGACCGCGGTGACGGAAGTCGCACGCCGGGGCGATCTCGCGCTCGGCTCGCCTCGGCCGGCACCGTGACTTGGTAGATGCAAGCGGCCGCCGGGTCAGTCATGTTCGGGGCATGCAGATCTGCAAGCTCCTCGCGGCCTGCTCGCTCGCCTGCGCGTCGATCGCCGGCCCCGCCACCGCCGCCCCCGACACCAGGCCGGCGCCCAGGGCGGGCGCGAAGCTGCCGACGTCGACGGTGAAAATCTTCGCGAGCGGCGCGTGGACGCGCGACGAGACCGACGCCGACGGCAACGCGCTGCCGCAGACCTCCGGCTGCCTGGCCAAGCCCGAGCTCAAGCAGGTCGCGGGCTCACTGCACAGCGCGCCGTGGAAGGTGACCACCGCGCGGATCAAGTGCATGGCGGTGTCGCCGCAGTTCACCGAGTACCACATCGACGGAAAGCTGGTGTTCACCCAGCGGCTGTGCAGCGGCCAGTCCCTGGACGCCAGGAGTCAGGCGGCGCTCGACGCCGCGACCAAGCGGGTCGAGCCGGCCGCCACCAAGTCGCCCTAGTGGGCTAGCGCTTGCGGCGCGGCAGCCCGGCGTAGCTGCCCTCGATCCGGAAGTGCGCGTCGGCGGCCGCCATCTGCTCGGCCTCCTTCTTGGACTTGCCGACCGCGCGGGCCCACTCGTCCTCGCCGATCGTGACCGCGACCACGAAGCGCTTGTCGTGGTCGGGCCCGATCTCCTGGACGACGCGGTAGGTCGGCGTCGCCTTGAGCCAGGCCTGCGAGGTCTCCTGCAGCCGGGTCTTGAAGTCGAAGAAGCCCTTGAACTCGACGGTCTCGATGCGCTGCGCGAGCAGCCGGCCGATGAGGTCGACCGCGTCGTCGAACCCGCCGTCGAGGTAGACCGCGGCGAGGATCGCCTCGAACGCGTCGGCCAGGATCGACAGCTTGCTGCGCCCGCCCGACTTCTCCTCGCCCTTGCCCAGGAACAGCCACGCGCCGATGCCGAGCTGGCCGGCGACCTCGCTGAGGCCGGCCTCGCTCACCACCTGGGCGCGGGTCACGCTGAGCTCGCCCTCGCGCAGCTGGGGATACCGGATCATCAGCTTGTGGCCGACGACGAGATCGAGCACCGCGTCGCCGAGGAACTCGAGGCGCTCGTTGTCCTCGAGGCGTTCTGCCGCATGCTCGTTGCACCAGCTCGCGTGGCGCAGCGCCTGCTCGAGCAGGCTGCGGTCGCGGAACGCGTAGCCGAGCACGGCTTCGAGCGCGCCGTAGTCAGATGGCTCGGCCACGACCCATGGTACCCTCGGATCGGTGGAAGCGCTGCGCGAGCGTTTCGGCAAATACCACGTGCTCGAGAAGATCGCGCAGGGTGGAATGGCCGAGGTCTACAAGGTCAAGACGGTCGGGATCGCGGGGTTCGAGAAGATCCAGGCGCTCAAGCGGATCCTGCCGCATCAGGGGCGCGAGCCCCGGTTCATTCGCAGCTTCATCGACGAGGCGCGGATCGCCGTCGAGCTGACCCACCGCAACATCGTGCAAGTATTCGATTTCGGAAAGGCCGACGGCGAGCTGTTCCTGGCGATGGAGCTGATCGAGGGCAAGGACCTGCGGACCGCGATGACCCAGGCGGTGTCGCGCGAGGCGCTGCCCGGCCCGGCGATCGCGGCGTACATCATCTCGGAGGTCGCGTCGGGGCTCGACTATGCGCACCGCAAGGCCGACGGCTCGCGCGGGCGACGTTCGCGTCGGCGCTCGAGCGCCGGCGGCTGCGCGGCAAGCCGCGCTACATGTCGCCGGAGCAGACGATCGGCGAGACCCCGACGCCGGCGTCCGACGTGTTCGCGCTCGGCATCATCGCGTGGGAGCTGTTCACCGGCATGCCGCTGTACCGCGGCACCGATCTGCGCGCGGTGCTCGACGCCGTGCGCCGCACCGATCCGCCGCGGATCGACCAGATCGCCCCCGATGTCCCGGCCGAGATCGTCGACGGGGTCGCCACCGCGCTGATCCGCGAGCCGGCGGCGCGCGGCACGGCAGCGGACCTGGCCAACGCGTGCGCGCGGACCGCGATGCAGGCCGGCCCGCGCACGCTGGCGCGCTGGCTCAAGGACCTCGCGTCGCGGCCCGACAAGATCGCGAGCCCGTGGCACGGCGAAGGGACCGCGCTCGGCTCGCACGATCAGGCGCTGCCGATGCCGGGCCGGCCGGCGCGCGATGCGGTGCCGCCGTCGCGGCCGTCGGCGACGATCTCGCTGCACGACGCGGCGGTGCCGGCGGTCGAGGCCCGGCCCGCGCGCCCGGGGACGCCGACCCCGGCGGCCGATCTCGCCGCGCGGGCCGCCGCGCGCACGGCCGGGGCCCCGGTGTTCCGCGCCGACCGGCCGTCGCGGCCGGACCCGACCGAGCCGGTCGAGCGCGTCGAGCTCGAGGCCGCCCTCGCCGACCGTGGCGAGCGCAGCGAGCGCGCCGACGCGACCGAGCGGGTCGAGCGTATCGATCTCTCCGACGGTCCCGAGCCCGGCGACCGCACCGAGCGCGCCGAGCGCATCGACCGCACCGACCTCGTCGAGCGCCTCGAGCGCCCGCCCTGGCTCGATCGGCCGACCTGGCTCGAGCAGCGCGGCCGACCCGAGCCGATCGAGCCGACGTCGACCGCGAGCCTGCCGTCGCTCGCCCGCTTCGAGCCCGACGCGAGCACCACCCAGGCGATGCGCTACGACGCGGCGGCCACCCACCCCATGGCGGCCCAGGGCGAGCCGAGCACCACCAGCCAGCAGGCATACGACCCGGCGCGGTGGTCGGCGCGCTGGCCGCACGAGCCGACGTCGATCGGGCACGCCGGGCTCGCCGACGCGCTGCCCGAGACCCCCGCGGCCGGCGGGATCGCCGGGAAGGCCGCCGCCGAGGTGGCATCGCTTCGCCAGCGATCGTACGAGCGGCTCGAGCTCGCGCCGGGTGTCGCGCCGTCTGCGCTGCGGTTCGACGACGATGCGACCCACTATGGCTTCGCGCTGCCGCCGCGCGCGCCCGACGACACCAGCTACGACGAGCTCGACGTCGAGTCCGAGTCGCCGGCCGAGGCCGCCGCACCCGCCCTCGCACTCGGCGACGCGCCGATCGACGACGACCTCGGCGAGATGGCGGGCGGCGCGCTGGCCGAGCGGCGGCGGATCGTCATCCTCGCGGGCCTGCTGTCGGGGCCGCCGCCCGACGCGCTCCGGCCGGTGACCAAGAGCCTGGGCGAGCTGGCCTACCAGCGCGGCGGCGTGGTGCTCTCGCTCGAGCCCGCGGCGCTGATCGTCGCGTTCGGCCTCGAGATCGCCGGCGAGGACGACGTCGCGATCGCGATGGGCTGGGCGCTCGATGCGGCCGCGATGGCGCGCGACACGGCCGCCGACGGCGAGGCCGTGCAGGTCCGGATCGGCGCGCGCGCCGGAGTCGCCACCGCGCCGCGCCGCCCCGCCGCCCCGCCCCGCGAGGCCGCGCCGGATCGCCCGCTGTTCGTCGGCGGCGCCGGCCGGCTGACCAGCAGCCTGTACGCGCTGCGCGAGGTCGCCGCCGCCCGCCGGATCGCCCGCCGCAGCCGCGTGATCGAGGTGATCGGGCCGCGCAGCTTCGACGAGCGGATCCAGGCGCGGCTCGAGCGCCGCGGCAGGTTCATCGGCCGCACCGCCGAGCTCGCCGAGCTCGAGGCCTGGTTCCAGCGCGCGCGCGCCGCCGATCGCCGGCTGTGCGTGCTGATCACCGGCCCGGCCGGCATCGGCAAGAGCCGGCTGGTCGCCGAGCTCGTCGGGCGGCGCACCGGCGGCGCGCCGGATGTCCGCGAGGTGGTCACCACCGCGGCCAGCCCGGCGAGCCGGATGGCGCCGTTCGCCACCGTGATCGACCTCTACCAGGCGGCGCTCGGGCTGCCGCCGGCGCGCGGCCGCGTCGCCCGCGCCCAGGTCGTCCACCGGCTCTATCACCTGATGACCCGCGCCGGGTTCTCCGACGAGCGCGCCCGCGCCGTCACCGTCGATCTCGATCGCGCGATGGAGCTGCGCGACGGCCTGGGCGTCGCGACCCGCGAGGTCGCCGACCTGCGGCCGCGGATCTCGGCCGGGCTCGCCGCGTTTCGCACCCTGATGACCAGCCGCGAGCGGCCGGCGCTGATCGTGGTCGAGGACATCCACCTCGCTGACAGCGCCAGCCTCGAGGCCATGCGCCAGGCGCTGGCGATGCCGGCGTCGGGCGCCGAGCTCCTGGTGCTGACCACGCGGCCCGAGGGCCCGCCGCCGCCCCCGGTCGACGCCGTGCTGGCGCTCGGCGACCTCGCCGGCGCCGACCTGCGCGCGCTGATCGCCGACCGGCTCGGCGACGCCGCGACCCCGGCGGCGGTCGCGACCGTGCTCGCGCGCTGCGGCGGCAACCCGCTGTTCATCGAGGAGCTCGCCCAGGCGGTGCGCGACGCGGGCGCCGCCGAGGACGTCCCCGCCACCGCGCGCGACGTGGTGTCCGCGCGCGTCGATCGCCTGCCGGCCAAGGCCAAGACCGCGCTGCGCTTCGCGTCGGTGCTCGGCGGCACGGTGCGGACCCGCCTGCTCGAGGAGCTGCTCGGCGAGGACAGCCTCGAGCACGAGCTCGACGAGGTCGTGTCGGCGGGCTTCCTGGTCCGGCCCGACGGCGCGGCCGGCGCCGCCGAGGGCGAGCTCGCGTTCGCGCGCGGCCTGGTCCGCGAGGTGGTCTACGACTCGCTGTCGGGGCGCGCCCAGCGCGACACCCACGCGCGGGTCGGCCGGCTGCTCGCGTCGCGGTTCTTCGCCGGCCGCGAAGAGCCACCGTCGGCGATCGCCGAGCACCTCGAGCGCGGCGGCGAGCTCGCCGGCGCGGCCGCGTTCTGGCTGCGCGCCGGGCGGCTCGCGCTGTCGGCGTCCGACGCCGGCGCCGCGATCGCCTGCTTCACCCGCACCCTCGCGCTCGAGCGCGAGCTCGGCGCCGCCCCGCCGACCGCGACCTCGAAGGCGCGCCGCCGCGAGGCGCTCGTCGGCCGAGAGGAGGCGCACCGGCTGCAAGGCGACCTCGCCTCCGATCCCGGCGACCTCGACGAGCTCGAGCGGCTGTGCGCCGGCGAGCCCGCGCGCCTGGCCGACGTCGCGATCCGCCGCGCTCAGCGCCTGCTCCGGCTCGGCAACTACGCCGGCGCCAGCGACCAGGCGCTCGCCGCCGAGGCCCACGCGCTCGCCGCCCGCGACGACCGGCTGCGCGGCGAGGCGCTGCGCGTCCGCGGCGAGATCCTCGAGCGCGTCGGCCGGTTCGACGAGGCGCTCGACGTGGTCGGCGCCGCGCGCGACCTGTTCCACCGCCAGCGGCTGGTCACCGAGGAGATGGCCGCGATGGTCGGGCGCGGCCGCATCCACCTGCTGCGCGCGCACTACGAGGCCGCGCGCGACGCCTACCGCCCGGTGCTCGCGCTGATCGACAAGACCGGCGATCCGTGGCT
>VBLP01000230.1 GCA_005887925.1 Deltaproteobacteria bacterium
TCGCGCAGCGCCCGCTCACGCGCGCGGGCCAGCAGCGCGCGGCGCACCAGCCACTGTGCGCGCGCAAACCAAAGATCATCGTGCTCTGCGGCCTCCGCGGCGGCGCGCGCGAGCGCGACCTCGGCGGCGAGCGCAGGAGGTGGGTCCGGCGGCACGACCGGTCGCGGCGCGGTGCGGGTCTCGGCGGACGTCTCGGCGAAGGTCGGCACGGCGACGTCCCAGGCCGGCGACATAACTGGATCGCGCGGCCCGCGGCGCGCTCCGATCAGCGATGCAGCCAGCCGGGGGATCCGCTCGGGCGGATGACCGAGCGCTGCAAGGTGATCGAGCAAGCGGCGGCGGGCCGCGGCCACCAGCGGCGACAGCTCGCAGATCCAGATCTGCAGGGCCGCCACGTAGCGCTGTGCGGCGTCGGCAACGGTCGCCGCGTCCTGCTGCAGCAAGCCCGCGAGGCGGGCCTCGATCGCCGCGATCCGCGCCGCGAGCTCGGCGCGATCGGCCGGTGGCGCCGGCAGCGCGATCGGCGCGCGCGGTGCCGTGTACAGATAGCCGCCGCATACCCGCATCGCGTCCGGCGACCACGGCGCGCGATCGATCAGCGCGACGAGCCCCGCCTGCGCCGGCGACAGCGGATCGGGGTTGTGCGCGATATCCCACGTCCAGCGCCGGCCGTCGTGCAGCGGCGCGAGCACGATCGGCGGCGGCGGGCGCCGCACCGGCCGCACCGGATGCAGCATCGGCCGCGCCTGCACCAGCCAGGACCGCGTTCCGCCCGCGACCGGCTCGAGCACCAGCTCGACATCGGCGCCCTGCGCCGCGCCGATCGCCGCCTCGGCCGCGAGCGCGAGCGCCGCCTCCGGGCGATCGCAGGCCGCCGATCGCAGGACCCGCTCGATCTGCCCGTGGTGCGACAGCCACAGCTCGTCACCCGCCGGTGCACCGATCGGTCGCGTGTACACCGTCATCCGCGCCCCCGGCACGAAGCGCTGCACGATCACCGCGATCGCGATCGCCGCGCCGCGCCGCCGCGCATACGCCACCGCGAGCGGCGTCAGCGCGCTCGTCCACACCGCGCGGATCGCCGGCCACACCTCACCGGGCGCGACATCGGTCAGCGACGCGAACACCTCGGCCGCGGCCCCCAGCGCGCCATCCTCGATCGACGCCGACGACCGCACCGCCAGCCGGCCGAGCCCCGCCGCGCGATCGGCGACCTCGCGCGCGAGCTCCGCCGGCAGCTCGAGCCCGGTCACGTCGCGAAACACCTCGGCCTCGATCACGAAGCCATCCGGCACGCGCAGCCCCGCCGCGATCAGCCGCGCCAGGCCGTGCGCCTTGGCGCCGCACGCAGCATCGGCCTCGGCGAGCGGACGGATCGACATGGCGGCGTTGTACCGCGCCCGCCGCGCGCTTGTCTGTCCGACCCGATGCGGCGATCGCGTCGGCTCGCCGGCCCGCTACGGATACTCGCGGTGAGCAAGTGCCATCGCTGCTTGCCGGATCGAGTCGAAGCTGCTGATCGCCTTAAGCGCTCGCGCTCGATCGATCAGCGATCGGTACGGCGCCTTGATCGCGGCCGCGAGCCGGTCGGTTGTCAGCAGGCACTCGCACAGCAACTCGGCGATGGTCTCGTCGCCGTAGTAGCTGTCGAACCGCTCCTGTTCGCCGCTGGCGATCACGTGCCGGTACTCGGTGATCTCGAGGATGCGGATCCAGTCGGCGAACTCGAGCACACGCCGGAACCGCGTCTCGGCGTCCTCGCCGGGCTCGCTCTTGACGAAGTGAGCCGCGTCGGTCCACGCATCCACGAGTACATGCTGAAGGTACTCGAACTCGTGGATCATTTTAGTGACGTAGGCCTTCCCGGCGTCGCTCAGCGCGAATCGTTCGGAGCGAGGCTCGTAGATCACGCCATATTCCACAAGGTCGTTCCACACGCGCGCCGTCCGGTCGCCCGGATAGTCGAACAGGCGCTCGAGTGCATCGGACATCGTGGCCAGGTCGGTGCCATCTTCTGCCGCGATCGCCCACAGGACGCGGATCCGGATCATCACGCCGATGCGGTCCTTGGACCCATCGTTGAACAGATGGAACAGCCAGCTCGCGTCGTTGACGTGGCTCGTGCGCGTCCCCAGGAACAGGGCGTGGAACAGTTGCGGCCAGTGGAGGGTCCGCGCCGCGGCGGCGGGTTGCTCGTCGGGCTTGCCGGCCGCGTCACGCAGCGCGATGTAGAGTTGCACCCACGGCAGGTGGTCCGACGCCACGTACTGGCCGATCACGATCAGCGTGACACGCGTGTTGTAGTAGTTGAGACGCTGGACCAGCTCGGCGGGCGTGCCGTACGGCGTCCTGGCGGTGACCAGAAGGCGCGTCGAGACCTCGAGCAGGTCGCGCAGATAGCGCTCGGGCGTGTCGTCGCTCGCGAGCCAGTCCTTGACGCGGATCTCGCCGCCCTTCGGCATCGGGATCGTCTCGCTGGGCGCGACCTTCTCGCCGAGGCCGTCGAGGAAGAACTGCAGCCGCCGCTCGATCATCGTGGCGATGTCCGCTGGTTGTAGCTCGCCGACGATCATCGTGCCGACGGCCTCCTGCATCCGGCGGGCGTGCACCGCCCGCGCTGCAAAGATCACACGGGCGGCGTTCGACTTGCCGGTCGTGCCCTCCGCGAGCGCGAACGCGAAGCGGCCGAGCGCGTCGATGTAGCGCGCCTTCAGCTGATCGACGTTGTCGATCACGAGCACGGGGCGCCGGCCGATCGACCACAGGTACTCGACGCGGAGCCGGATCGATTCGTCGAGGAACCGCTCGGTCTCCGCGAGCAGCCGGTTGAGCTGGTCCAGGCTCGCGGCGCGCAGGGTATCGGTGGTCGCGAGCTCCTCGCGCAAGTTGCGGGCGACCCCGGTCAGATCCGTGCAGCGCTCGAGGAAGAACCGCCGCCACTCGGTCGACGATGACGCGGTCAGCGAGTTGAGCTTGTCGGCGATCTTCCGCGCGACCTGCATGGGCGGACCGACGTCGGGTGGCCCCTCGAGAACGTCGACCACGTCGCGCAGCACGTCGACCCACACCAGTGCGATGTCGCTTCGCTCGCTGCAACGGTCGAGCGTGTGGCGGAGAAAGGTCGTCTTTCCGATGCCGGCGGGACCGATGACCAGCATCAGCCTGCGCGCGTCGGAGTCGACGTGGTCGAGAACGTCGCGCTCCTCGAGTCCCTGGCGCACGCGCTTTGACACGTAGAGCTGTTCCTCGAGCTCCTTGGTCGCCCCGTCGCGGGCCAGGAAATCTCTCGAGAACGCGCGCTGGATGCGCCGCCACATCGGAGAAAATCGGCGATCCGGCGGGATCCCGAACGAAGGGTTCTTGAGTCGCATCTCAGGGCTCGGGCGATGCAGCCCGCGGTGTATCGGATGGCGGGCTCATCTCACCCATCATGGAGTCCTCGAGCAGGACGTTGCGATCCGGGACCGTGTACTCCATGGACTCCGTGCGGCGCTCGCGCCGCGGCGCGCCGCGCTGCGCGGCCTCGTCGATCCACGCGCACAGCTTGCTGTCGTCGATTCGCTTGTGGATCGCCTCGGCGAGCTTGGCCTGGCCGATCTCGGTCATGCGGTACGCTTGGAGGCGGAGCGCGTCGCGAGCCTGGAACGCGCTCGTCATCGCGTTCGGATCGCGCGCCAGCTCTCGCCGCGCGAACTCGACGAGTGCGCTGATCAGCTCGCGGTGTGGGCCGTTGCCGTCGTCATCGCGCGGGTCGCCTTTGCCCTCGAGGTGCTCGAGGAACTTCTCCGCGCGCTGGATGATCTCTCTCGCGGTCGCATCGTCGGCCTTGCGGATGCGCCACAGCAGGTTCTGGTACTCGGCCTGAAACCGCGCCCCGATGACCGTGGTGGGATGGGTCTGGTCGTGGACGTACGCTTTTGCCGCCTCCAGCTGGACGCGATACATGCACGGCTGCCCGCCGGGTCGATGGGTCCTGTCCTTCCCGATCTCGATGAACAGCTCCGGGTTGCGGTCGATGATGGTATGGAGGGTCGAGGTGGCAACGCCCGTCCGCTTGTGGAGCTGCTGGATGGTGAATTCCCCCAGCGCGATCGCTCCCATGATCGTCTTGAGCTTCGCCATACTGGTCACCTTACCAGTATCAATATTCATTCGTCAAATGAATGAGGATTCAAGTTTGTTCCAGATCGTGTCAAAGCGCCAGCCCTTTCGGTCTGCAGCGAAATTCCCAATTATTTTATCTAATTGCCTGGCAGTCATCCCTCGGCGCACGACATTTTCCCGCGACGGGGGGCGGCGTAGAAGCAAGCCGAGGGACCATGTCAGCGTGAACTCCCACGCCAGCTTGGGCGGGAGCGACACCTTCACGCACGCCTCGGGGAAATCCTGGGCGATCCGGATGCCGGTCCGGATGTCGGCGACGCCAGGCTTCTCCTCTTCGCCGTACTCGAAGATCGGGGCACGGAGCTCCAGGAGACGCCGCGCTTCCCTGCCTCGCTCGGCGCGGGCACGCATGGTCAGGTGATCCTCCAGCCACTTCTCCAGCGCCTTCGTTGCGATCTCTGCCATCCAGCCCTCGATGAACGGGTCGCTCGGTGCCGACGGCCGCGTCGCCGGCGCGGCGGCGCCGTCCCAGACGTTGCACAACAGCACGCGGAACAACTCCGCGGTGACTGCGTGGAACGCGCGCCGCGTGAAGCGGGTGACGTCGATCGCCAGCGTGACGACGTGTTCGCCGCCCTGCCGGCGATGCGACGCGACGACCGGCTCCCCGATCCCTGCAGTGCGCACGTCGAACTCGAGGCGCACGATCGGCGGCTGCACCGCGATGCCCTCGCTGTGGCGCCCGACGAGGTCTGCGACGACCTCGCGAAGGTCCGCAAAGTGCGCGACCACGTACTCCATGCATGATCGCTTCGCGTGGATCAGGTTCTGGGCGTTCCGTCTGGTGCTCTCGCCGCAGGCAGAGCTCGCGCAGTCACCACACCGGAAGCACGACTTCCGGAGTTCCGACACCAGCGCGATTCCCGGGGGAAGCTCCGGGAGCTCCTCGGCTCGCTCGACAAGCTCGCGAACATGAGCGTCGACGTTGAGCGTGCTGTCTCCTCGGAGAGCGGCCTCGCGTTCGGAGAGCGGTCCGAACCACTCCGCGAGCTCTCCGTAGTGCGCCGGCGCGTCGATCCGCTCTCGCACGACGTGGAACGTGAGCGTGGCGACCAGCTGCTTGAGTGGGCCGATCTGCATCGCCGCTTACCCCAGCCGCAGCTCCACGTAGGTCTTGGTCGTGGTCACGCGCGCGAGGAACGCCTCTGCCTCGGCCCTGGACATCCGGCGCATGCGGCGGCCGTCCGGACGATCCTCGTCGAGGAACAGCACGCGCCCGCAGCACTTCTCGAGCAGCCGCGCGTGGAGCGGCGGAAATGGCATCGCCCAGCCCAGCCGGTTGGCCATGGTGCGCTCGACGGAGATCATCGCCACCAGGTCGGGTGATGTCATCTTCTCGAGGCCACCGGCGCGAAGCGTTGCGTTGTGGCTCCCATGATGACCGACTTTGTACAGCGTGGTCCGACCGAGCAGCTCATCGCTCGTCACGATCCGTCGCGACGTTCCCGACCCGACGTCGAACACCAGCTCGTCCCACGACTGCCAGTTGCCGACCTGGGCATCGGCGGGAAACAGCAGGACGTCGCCGCCGTCACCGATCTCGAACGCCAGGACGAGGCTCGTATTGTTGGTGTCGTTGTCGAGCGCGAGCGCGAGATCGGTGGTCACCGCGAGCCAGTCACCGTCGATCTTTCGGTAGCTCTCGCCGCGCAGGTAGTGCTCGATGAAGAAGCTGTCCGCCCCGGTTACCTGCGACGCCGGGTCCGGTACCGGATGCAACAGCACGGCATCGAATGGCCGGGTCAGCATCCCCAGCGGCGGCGCGACGCCTCGCGCGGCGGCCACGCTGTCGAAGAACGTCGCGGCCAGCGTCGGCGTCGTGTCGCCATAGGTCTCGGGGATCCTGGTCGATGGTCGGCCCTTGCGCAGCAGGCGCTCGTCGCGCGGCGGCCCGAGCACATAGACGCCGACGCCGGGCAATCCCGGCAGCGGTCGATGCGTGCCGGGCTCGAGATACTCGGCGCGGTCGCCGCGCTCGACACGGAGGCGATCGAGCGCACCGCTCGTCGAGGCCGCACCGAGCACGGCGGGGTTCGGTTCGCCGAACGGACCGTGGAACGCCAGGACCTCGCGCGTCATGGCGAGCTGGGTGGCCGCGCTGGACGGATCGCCATCGGCGCCGCCGGTCACCATCGTCGACCACAGCGACGCCGCGGCCGCGAGCTGAGCCCGGCGCTGGGCCCGGTCCCGGCGAAGCCGCGTTGCGGTCTCGTCATCGGGGTCTTCGGTCCACGCAAACCACACCTGGTCGATGACGAGATCCTTCAGCTTGTCCCACGCCTGGTGAAAGCCCGACACGTGGTCCCAGTGCTCGTGGGTCGCGACCACGACGTGGACGTGGTTGTCGGTGGCCGCGATGATGTCATCGACGCACGTGCCGATCCGGGCAGCGGCGTCGTCGGTGGAGAGCAGGACGCCGCAGTCGATCATCACGTGGATCGCGGCGCCACCGGGATCGAACGTCAGCAGGAAGCAATCACCCAGCCCGGCGCGGTACATGCGAACACGGACTTTCATGGCGCAAGCTCCTCGTCGGAGCGGTGCAGCATCGCGAATGGCTCCGCAGCCAGCCCGAGGTGCGGCGCGCCGAAGTAGGTGTTCCATGCGCTGCCGACGCGTCCGGTGCTCAACAGCTCGCGCTGCTGATGCAGGCGGTCATCGTCGAGGATACCCTTGCCGATCGCGTACTGCAGGGTGAACGTCGCGAGGTTGAAGATCAGCGTCACGCCACCACGAAACGTCAGCGGAGGACTCGCCGGGTCAGCCGGATCGAGCCGGACCTTGCGGCGCTGCGCGATCACCACTACCGCGTGGTTGACGACATCGCCGTCGGGACCGACCCGGTGCGCCGGTCGCACGGCATGGACCTCGAACTGCGGCAGGTCGCTGCGATCGTTCTCGATCTCCGGATGAGGCGACGACATCACGACGTGGCGACGGATCAGCTGTTCGAGCTCGTGACGCACGAAGTCGCTCGCGCGGATCATGTTGCGGAGATCCTCGGCCAGGCGCTGCGATCTCTCGAAGTACACCTTGCGCGTGCGTGCGTCGTCGCGCAGTTCCTTGAGCTTGTCATCGATCAGCGCCGCCAGCCGGCCGACCCTGTCGGCCTCATGCCCGCGCCCGGAGTCGGGCCAGCGCAAGCTGTCGACGGACAGCGTGCGCACGTCCCTCGGGTAAATACCGCGCCGCCGGAACGCCTCGATGAACGCGACCCGATAACTGAGGTCGTCGTCGCGGACCAGATCGACATCTGCCGTGATGATCGCGCGCAAGAAGTCGCCAAACGTGACGTCGACCGGTGGGCAGTAGTCGAGTGCGCGGATACACATCCGCAGTACGTGCTTGGCCGACTTCGCAGCCTCCGCGGCGAGCCGGTTGACCAGATCCGGGTGGAGGTGGCCCTCGGGGAGCACGCCGCTGCCGCTCGTGGCGATCCGATACAGATCCGAGGCGCGGCGCTCGTAGATCGCCTGGAACGCATCGAACACCGCCGCGACGAGGATCGATCCCCGCTCGTGCGGCTCGAAGGTTGACGCGAGCGCCTGCGGGTCGGGTCGCTTCGGCCGCCAGCGACCTGCGACGACCTCGCCGATCGCATCGCGCAGGGCGCTGTGCTTGCCCATCGCGCGACCGAACTGCTGCGCGAGCTTGCCGAGCATGTTCTCGCTCCTCAGGTCGCCGCGCGTCGTTGCGATCTGGTGCCGCAGCACCTCCGGGAAGGTGAACGAGCGTGTCGACATTCGTTGGCTCGATGTAGCGCCGGTGCATCCCATCGAGCAGCGCATGGACGGTCTCGTGGGCGATGACGTCGTGCGACAGGCACGTGAAGACCCAGCCACCAGGGAGGTGCGAGGCTGCATCGGGTCCGGGTGCGTTGCGCTCGGGAGCCGGGAAATAGCCGAACAGCAGAGCCTTCTTCGTGGGGCTGTAGAACGCGTTGGCCTGGCGGAGTGCGTGCGGATAGATCCGCAGCCGGTCGACGAACTGGTCGCGCGCGCCCTCGCTCTGCCCGCGGTGCGGTGCCCAGATCGCCATACGCCCGAGCGCCCGCTCGAAGTTGTCGATCGTGGTCGTCGCGACCGCGTAGACCATCTGCTGGTGGAACTGCGGACTGCCCTCTGATGGTGGCAATCCATCCTGTGCGAGCAGATGCTGGTGATCGAGAGCGAGCGGTGCATAGTATCCGCCGCTCGCCGGATCGAAATCGATCACCTCGAGGTACTCGCCGATCGGACCGGCGTCGACGGGCTCCCAGCGCACCTTGAATACGATCTCGTTGACCATCGCGGTGTCCATCTGCGTGGACAGGCTCGGATCCAAGGCGTAACCGCGCAGCCGGCGAAACACGGGAACCGTGATCAGCTCAGGATCGAAGCTCGACATCGCACTCATCCCATGCGGGGATCGCTGAACCACCCGGCGCGACGATCTGTCCGACCAAGGTCCTCCTCCCCATCTCACGGTACCCGATCTCGCGCCGCGTTTCACCGCGTCTCGCCAAAATCAGGCTCCGCGAGGCGCACCGAACCGTGATCGAGGAGATGCATCAGCCCCAGATCGAGCCCCCGATGACGTCGGCCTACGGCCCTGCGCTCGCAGGTGTCGGCTCGCAGCGCTGGACCTCGAGCCCGAGGTGATAAGCTAGCGGCTTGTCACATGGATCTTGATTCCAACCCGCAGGGTACGCTCTGGCCAAGCCGGTGGCGGGCCGCTGCGCTGCGCGCTCGCGCAGCGGTGTTGCTCGCCGGCCTCGCGGTGCTCGTCGGCCTCGCGGCGACGGCCGCCGGCGACACCAGCAAGCTCGGCAAGGAGGACGTGCCGCTGCAGGCCAAGGCGGTGCTGCGCGGCAAGAACAAGCTGTGCTGCGGCTATCCGCTGGTCGCCGACCAGCAGTGGGCGCTGCGGTTCTACTGGCTGACCCGCGAATCGGACTACGACGACATGGCGCCGGGGAGCGTGCCGCGCGGCGGGGCGTGCCGGATGACGGGCCGCGTCCCCGAGCGCTACGCGTGCTCGCTCAAGCTCGAGGGCTCCGGGCTGATGCGCGACGATCGCATCGTCAACTACACCGGCTCGTGCAAGTTCGGCTACGGCACGTGCTTCGAGCAGCTCGACGTCACGGACTTTCCGTTCGGGCGCGGCGCCGGCCAGCGCCCGCTGATCCCGTTCAAGTCGGTCGCGGTCGATCCGCGCGTGATCCGGCTCGGCGAGCCGCTGTACATCCCGGAGTTCGACGGCATGGTGCTGCCCGACGGCTCGATCCACGACGGCTGCGTGCGCGCCGATGATACCGGCGGTGGGATCAAGGGCCGCAAGATGGATTTCTTCGTGGTGACGTACGGAAATTTCCGCGTGCTGCTCGACGAGCTGCTCGGTGTCACGTGGATCACGCCACAGGTCGAGGCGCCGCGCTGCGCCTACTTGCGCGACCGCTAGGTACGGCTGTAGCGTGGCGCGTGCTCGACGGACTGTTCGTCACACCTGCGGTCACCGCGATCACCGACGCGCTGGCATCGGCGCGCGCCGGTGGTGCGATCGCCGTGGTCGGCAACGCCAAGCTCGCGACCGCGCTCGGCGCTGTGCGCGACGTGATCCCGGTCGGGCTGTCGGCGCGCGCGGCGAAGAGGCTGCGCGGGGCGGCGCGCGAGCTCGCGGCGATCGAGCCGATGTCGCTGGCCGCGGTGGTCGGCACCGGCCTCGCGGCGGCCGCCGACTGGGAGGCGCTGCTGCGCGACTGGTCCCGCGTGGTGCGCGACGGCGGCGCGATCGTGATCGTCGATCGCGGCCCGCCCCACGAGGCGAGCCGCCGCGCGCTGTGCGCCGGCCTGACCGAGATCGAGCAGCGCCGCGCCGGCCGCTCGGTGATCACCAGCGGCCTGGTCAGCCACCTCGGTGACCCGGCACCGGCGAGCCCGGCCGAGGCCGGCGACCCACCACCACCGGCCATCGGTCCGTAGCTCCCGATCGCCGGCGATCACACCGGCGGGCGCGCGTCGTCGTTGGTCTTCTTCGGTGGCGGGCGGAAGATCAGGTCCATCTGCGGGCCATGCACGCCCTTGGAGTGATCGCCGCGGTCGTCCGGCTTGACGCCGGGCGGCACGGCCCACGGGATCTGCGGGTTGGGATAGCTCCGCGCGGCGTCGTACATGTAGCGCGCCCACAGCGGCACCACGGTCATGTACGCCGCGTCGGTCTTGCCCAGCGCGCGCACCCGCTTGTCGTCGCCCATCCAGACCAGCGTGGTGAACTTCGAGGTGAAGGCGATGAACATGTTGTCGAACGTCGCGCTCGACGTCCCGGTCTTGCCGGCGGCGTTGACCTGGGTCGCGCGCAGGATGCTCGCGAAGCCGTACTCGACCTCGTGCGCGAGGAGCTTGGTCATGAGGTACGCGGTGCGCGGCGCGATCGCCTCGGGCGCCTCGATGCCGGCGAGGGCGGCGCTGCGGTCGAAGCGGTCGGCGGTGCCGAGCTCGGGGTCCTCGGCGACGGTGTTGTCCTCGACGGCGTTGCCGGCGCGATCGAGGATCCGCCGGACGTAGACCCAGTTCTTCTCGCGGCCGGGCCTGGGCCACCACTTGCCGAGCCGGGCGAACACGGTGAACGCGCGCGCCATCTCGTCGAGCCGCGAGCACGACGCGCCGAGCGCGAGCGCGTCGTCGGGGAAGATCTTGGTGGTGAAGCCGAGCCGGCGCGCCCAGTTGACGACGTTCTGCGCGCCGAGCCGGCGGAACAGGTCGACCGACGGGATGTTCTTGGAGAACACCAGCGCGTACTCGAGCGTGACGTCGCCGTCCATCGTGCCCTCGAGGTTGGTCGGCGTCCAGACCTCGCCGGTGACCGGATCGACGATGTCGACCTTGACGTCGTCGAGCACGGTGTCGAAGCCGAAGCCCTGATCGAGGCCGAGCGAGTAGTAGATCGGCTTGTAGGTCGAGCCGGGCTGGCGGCAGGCCTGGACCGTGCGGTTGAACTCCGAGCGGTCGTAGTCCGCGCCGCCGACCATGGCGACGACGTAGCCGGTGTGGTGGTCGGCGGTGAAGATCGCCGTCTGCGGGTGCGGCACCTGCTCGAGCTTGACGATGTCGCTGTGGCTCTGGTTCCACTCGGCCTGGTCGTCCCTGGCGGCCCAGGTCGGGTTCTTCTGCTCGAGCGTCCACTCGTGGTAGCGCTGCGCGCCGCGCATCTCGCGGCTGACCCACACGACGTAGCCCGGCTTGAGCACGGCGATCGCGCTGTCGACCTCGGCGTCGTTCTCGGCGTTGCCCGACTGCCACTTCGCGGCCCACTTCATGTTGCGCAGCGGCAGCTGCAGCCGGCGATCGCCGATCAGGACCTCGGCGTGGTCCTTGTCGACCTTGTCGACCAGCGCGAGGTAGCGCTTGCCGTGCGCCAGCGGCTCGCCGCCGTACAGCGTGCGCTGCCGGCCGAGGAACATCTCGCGCGCCGCACCGTCGAGCCGCCACTCGGGGCCGCGCCAGCCTTCGCGCTTGTCCTGGTGGCGCGCGCCGTAGTCGGCGCTGTCGTAGGCGCTGTCCTCCCAGGTCGGCTCGGCCGCGGTCTCGATCCGGAGGCCCTGCGCGCCGAGCGCGTCGCCGCCGTAGCGCTCGCCGATGTAGCGCCGGACGTGCTCGGCGTAGTACGGCATGCGGTCGGGGAACACGTCGTGATAGAGGTCGAGCTTGATCGGCTCGTGCTTGGCAGCCTCGACGACGATCGGCGGCTCGAGCTGGTACTGCGCGATCTTGTCGAGCACGACGTTGCGGCGCTCGGTGGCGAGCTTGATCGACCGGATCGGCGAGTACGCGGTCGGCGCCTTGGCGAGCCCGGCGATCAGCGCGCACTCGGCGAGCGTCAGCTGATCGAGGTCCTTCTGGAAGTAGCGCCGCGCCGCCGCCGCGACGCCCCACGCGCCGGCGCCGAGGTAGATGTGGTTCATGTAGACCGCGAGGATCGCGTTCTTGGAGTACCGGGCCTCGAGGCGGCGAGCCATGATCGCCTCCTTGCCCTTGCGCGACAGCTACTTCTCGCCGCCGAGGAACTGCTTGGCGACCTGCTGCGTGATCGTCGAGCCGCCCTGCGCGAAGTCACCGGCGGTGATGTTGGTCCACAGCGCGCGGCCGATGCCTTTCCAGTACAGCCCGCCGTGGTGGTAGAAGTCGTGGTCCTCGACGGCGAGGAACGCATCGATCAGCCGCTGCGGCATGCGCTCGAACGGCACGATCTCGCGCCACTCCTTGGCGAACTCGCCGAGCATCGTGCCGTCGGCGGCGTACATCCGCGACACCGCCGGCGTGACCCGCGCGTAGATCCGCAGGTCGGGCACCGGCGGCGCGTGCAGCGAGAAGTAGCTGTAGATGAGGAGCGCGGTGAACACGACGCACGCGACGAGCACCAGCAGCGCGAAGCCGTAGAGCCGCACGAGCCAGAACGCGACTCCGCCGTCGGCGCGATTCGCGATCGCGACGCGAGCTCGCGGGGAGCCAGCCGTACGCACTGCGGCTACGTGCACGTGCTGCTGATCTAGCCACGGCGCGGCGCCGAGGGGCAAGTGCTACGCTGTCGACGAATGTCGGCGCGCGTGACCGGCCGGATCGTGCGCGTCGAGAGCACGGTGCTCGTTCGCGGTGTTGCTCTGGCGCACGCTGCGATCCGATGAGGCTTCTTCGGATGATTTTCACGATGCGCGAAAATTCGGCGCAACGCGCCCACACGGAGCTGCGGCGATCTGCACCGGGGATGCACGCGATCGGACCGGCGCCGCGCGCGGCGAACACCGGATCCACCGACCGCATCTGCGGCGCGCGTGCCGTCGCAGCGTCGCAGGCCGGCGAGCTCGCGCCCGATCGAGGCATGGGGCGCGGGCGGCGTGAAGCCAAGCTTACGAAGTCCGAACATCAGTAAGCCGCTTCACGAAACATGCCACTGCGACACCGCAGGTGGCAAGGCCGGCCTGTGGCTCGGACAGAACCTGTCGCTCCATATTCTTGTGCAGATTCGGCCACAAGCGCATAGATGACCAGCGAATTCACTTAGGGAGGAGCCAAATGCCTACGAGACGGTTCGTTGATCGGTGGGGGGCCGCGCTGTGCATGGTCGCACTGCTGCTGATGCCGCTCACTGCGCTCGCGCAGAACGCGAAGCCGGGTACCAAGCGAGACATCACCGGCATGATCGTCGACGTCGACGCCAGGCCGGTCGCCAATGCGACGGTCATCGAGATCACCGCACCGGGGTTCACCGCCAAGCAGGTCCCCGTGCTCGGGGCGGCGACGCCGCTCGAGTTGCAGGTCGTGATCGTCAAGCCCGCCGCGGCGGCCCCGCCGGCGACCGAGACCCGCATGGTCGGCGGCGTGGTGACAGATGCCAGGCACGTGCCGCTGGCCGGCGCGACGGTGCGTGTCCACGGCACGCAGCTGCAGACGGTGACCGGCGCCGACGGTAGCTTCTCGCTGCCCGGCGTGTCGCTCGGTGAGGTCGCCCTCGACATCGAGGCCCCGGGCCAGCCCGTGACCAGCGCCATCGTCCCCGCCGATCGCGCCGCGGTCGCGGTCACGATGGGCTCGGCCCCCGCGGCGCCGACCGCCCACACGATCAAGGGCAAGGTGACCGATCCCGCGACCAAGGAGCCGATCGGCGGCGCGCAGGTCCAGGTCGTCGGCACCGGCGCCATGGTGCTGACCGAGGCCGACGGCACGTTCCAGGTCGAGGCGCCCCCCGGGCAGGTCAAGCTCGACATCACCGCGCCCGAGCACGAGAGCCATGCCGTCGAGGTGCCGACCGAGCAGACCACCGTCGACGTGACGCTCGCGATGTCCAAGGGCGAGCAGATCGTCATCGAGGGCCGCGCGCCGGTGATCGTCAAGCAGAACCTCGCCAACGGCGCCTCGGTCATCGACGACAAGGACCTCAACCGCGTCGCGGCCGAGACGCTCGACGCCGCGATGACCGCCAAGCTGTCGGGCGCCAACACGCAGGCCAACTCCGGCGCGCCCGGCGGCGGGACCCAGCTCCGGCTGCGCGGGATCTCGACGATCAATGGCCAGTCGTCGCCGCTGTTCGTGATCGACGGCGTGATCATCTCCAACGTCGCGGTCCCGTCGGGCGCCAACGCGATCACCGCGGCCGCGGCCGGCGGCAGCTCGTCCAACCAGGACAACCCGGTCAACCGGCTCGCCGATCTCAACCCCAACGACATCGAGACCGTCGAGGTCCTGAAGGGCGCCTCGGCCGCCGCGCTCTACGGCTCCAAGGCCGCCAACGGCGTCGTGATCATCACGACCAAGCGCGGCCGCAACGGCGAGAACCACGCCGAGGTTATCCAGCGCATCGGGTTTTCGCAGGTGACCAACACCCTCGGCTCGCGCAAGTTCGCGACGGTCGACGACGTCAAGGCCGCGTTCGGCGACACCTCGCCGCTGGTCGACGCGTTCAACGCGGCCGGCGGCAAGACCTTCAACCACGAGGCCGAGATCACCCGCACGCCGTTCCTGATGGAGACCCTCGGCAGCGTGTCGGGCGGCACCGAGAACGGCAACTACTACGGCTCGGCGCTGATCGCCGACAACCCGGGCGTCGTCCAGGGCACGTTCTACCAGAAGCAGACCGGCCGGATCGCGGTCGGCTACCGCTTCGGCGAACGGGTCCGGCTCGGTGTCACCGCCAACCTGATCCACTCGCTGTCGGATCGCGGCCTGACCAACAACGACAACACCGGTACGTCGAACTACGTCGTGCTGTCGGGCACGCCGAACTTCGTCGATCTGCAGCCCAAGAACGGCATCTACCCGGTGAACCCGTCGGTCGGCAGCGGCACCAACCCGATCCAGACCGTGAATCTGTTCCAGAACCGCGAGGACGTGTGGCGCATCATCGCCGGCTCGACGATCCAGGTCGATGCCTACGCCAGCAGTGACGGCAACAGCCGGGTCAAGCTGCTGGGCAACTTCGGCGCCGACAGCTTCGACCAGAAGAACAACCTGCTGTCGCCCAACGCGCTGTTCTTCGAGCCCACCGACGGCCTGACCGGCACGTCGATCGACGCGACCACGTCCAACCTCAACTGGAACGCCGGCGCGGGCGCGCTGTGGACCTACAAGCCGACCAACGGCAAGTTCCGCAGCGCCCTGTCCGGCGGCCTGACCTACGAGAGCGTCGACACCAGCTCGGTCTACGTCGTCGCCCAGAACCTCAACGCCGGTCAGTCGAACGTCGACTCGGCGACCGTGGTCAACACGACCCAGACCCGGCTGCGCACCAAGGAGAGTGGGCTCTATCTCCAGGAGGAGATCGCGGTGTTCGACGACCGGCTGTTGCTGCTCGCCGGCCTGCTCGGCGAGCGCTCGAGCCTCAACGGCAACAGCGACAAGTACTACGTGTTCCCCAAGGTCGCGGCGGTGTACTCGCTGATCCCTCCGGCAAAGTCCGGCCAGCCCAGCCCGTTCGAGATGTTCGACACCCTGCGGGTGCGCGCCGCCTACGGCGAGGCCGGCAACCGGCCCAACTACGGCTTCAAGTTCACGCCGCTGACCGCGACCGGCAACATCGACGGCAACGCCGGCCTCACCGTGCAGGGCACCGCCGGCGATCCCAACATCGAGCCCGAGCGCCAGCGCGAGATCGAGCTCGGCGCCGACGTCGCGACCAAGGACCAGCGCATCGTCGCCGAGCTCACCGGCTACGGGCGGTTCATCTCGAACCTCCTCCTGCAGCGCGCGCTTGCGACCTCGACCGGGTTCGGCACCGAGTACTTGAACGGCGGCAGCCTGCGCAACCTCGGCATCGAGGCCGCCGTCCAGGTCCGGCCCGTCGTCAGCAAGGACCTCGAGTGGATCACGCGCGGCACGCTCACCCTCAACCGCTCCGAGGTCACCACCTTGCCAGCCAACGTCCCGCCGTTCGACATCACCGTCGCCGGTTTCGGCACCGGTCTGGGCGCGTTCCGCATCCAGGAGGGCAAGAGCGCGACGCAGATCGTCTCCACGGTCGATTCGATGGGCACGGTGCGGACCGTCGGCGATGGCGAGCCGTCGTTCCGCGTCGGCTGGTCGAACGTGCTCACCGCGGGTGATTTCACGTTCAGCGCGCTGGTCGACTGGCAGCACGGCTCCAAGGTCATCAACCTGACCCGCCTGCTCTACGACTTCGGCAACAACTCGCCCGACGCCGAGGCCGCTGCCGCGCGCCTCATGACCTATACCCTGCCCCGCCGCTTCACCTCGCAGCTCGGCCCGCTCAAGACGCTGCAGGTCGGCGTCAGCGGCCGCAACCTGCTCACGTTCACCGGCTACAGCGGCCTCGATCCCGAGGTCTCCAACTTCGGCAACCAGCCGATCGGCCGCAACTACGACGTTGCCCCCTATCCACCGAGTCGGAGCTTCTGGCTCCAGATCTCGGCGGGGATCTAAGGAGCTGGCCATGCACATCACAAGACTTGTTGCGCTCGGCCTCGGCGTCACCCTGGCCACCGCGTGCGATCTCGACGTCCCCGACCTCAACAACCCCGGCATCGACGATCTCGAGGCCAATCCGACCGCGGTCTCGGTCGGCGCCGCCTGCACCGGCCTCTTGATCGGCAACCGCGGCAACACCGCCGCCGAGAACGGCGTCGTCATCCAGCTCGGCATCCTCGGCCGCGAGGCCTACAACTTCGATCAGGCCGACCCGCGCTACATCGGCGAGCTGATCCAGGGCGATCTCAACCGCGGCAGCCCGTTCGGCGGCAACTTCTGGGCCGGCTCCTACGCCAACCTCAAGCTCGGCAGCATCATCCTGCACGCCGCCGACAAGGTCGCCGAGCTGTCCGCCGCCGACAAGGCCGCGATCCGTGGCTTCACCAAGACGATCGGCGCGGTCGATCTGCTCAAGGTCATCGTCACCCACGACAGCAACGGCGCCGTGATCGACGTCGACCGCGACCTCACCCAGCCGCTCGCTCCGATCGTCAGCAAGGACATGGTCTACGCGAAGATCGTGAGCTTGCTCGAGGACGCGGTGACCGATCTCAAGGCCGCCGGCGACGCCTTCCCGTTCCTCCTGTCGGATGGCTACGCCGGATTCGACACCCCGGCGACCTTCCTCAAGTTCAACCGGGCGATCCGGGCGCGCGTCGCTCTCTACCTCAAGGACTACACCGGCGCGCTCACCGCGCTCGCCGCGTCGTTCCTCGATGACACCACGATGCCCGACTTCGATCTCGGCGTGTACTACTCGTACTCGACCAAGACCGGCGACACGACCAACCAGATCATCAACCCCAACGTCTACGCCCACCCGTCGCTGCAGACCGACGCGCAGATGAACGGCGGGACGATCGACAACCGCTACAGCCGCAAGGTCGCGGTCGCCATGAAGGGCGGCTCCGCCGCCGGCCTGAGCTCGATGATCAACTTCTCCAAGCTGTACTCCGGCCCGTCCTCGCTCGTGCCCCTGATCCGCAACGAGGAGCTGATCCTGATCAAGGCCGAGGCGCTGTTCAAGACCAACAGTGTTGCCCAGGCCGTCGCCGAGCTCAACCTCGTCCGCACCCAGTCCGGCGGCCTGCCCGCCCTCAGCGGCACCCCCAACGAGACCACCTTCGTCAACCAGCTGCTCTACGAGCGCCGCTACTCGCTGCTGTTTGAAGGCGGCCACCGCTGGATCGACGCGCGCCGGCTCGACAAGCTGCAGGTGCTGCCGCTCGACAAGCCCGACGACGTCCGCAACATCCGCTACCCGATCCCGCTCCCCGAGTGCAACGCCCGCCCCGGCGAGGCCGCCTGCACCCTCGGCAGCACCTGAGCGCGCCCGACAACGGCACCGTCGGCAGAAAGCTTGCCCGCAGCCGCCATCCGGCGTAGGCCACGCCGTGGGCGCCAAACGGGTGATCTGGCATGTCGGCTTCGAGCGCGTCCGAGGCTCGCTGGTTCTGGATAGAGCTGGTAGGATCCAAGGAAGTTGTGGTGAACATGCAGGATCTGGAAGGCTACAAGGAGCTGATGGACAAGATGCTCGACACGCTGCCTGCCGAGCAGGTGCTCTCGCACTATGCTCCTGAGCAGCGACTCGCCGGCCTGGACCGCGATCACCAGGCGCTTGCCTTGCCCGTCGAGGTGCTACGGCTGCTGCCGGAGGCGTACCTTCGATCTCTCTCGCCCGAGGTGGAAGCGGAGATTCGCCGACGGCTCCGTCAGAACTGACCGGGTGCCGGACGCTGATGGCGCCGGCGGCCTCGGTCACAGGTCCGGCGGCTCAGCGAAGTGAGCGCCGACGTCAACCACGAGGCCGCCGCTCGGTAGGAGGCTCGCACCGCGGTTATTCGGCATCGTGCGCCAGTCCTTGTGCTTGAGGTCGTAGTAGCGCGGGCGAGCTTCGCCCGAGTACAGCCCGATCCGCGTCGGCGGCAGTTCCGGGTGCTCCCGGACAGCGAGCAATGCGAACGCGAGATCGGGCGGTTCGATGAGCGGCTCGTCGGGGTTGCGCGCCGGATGCTTGCACGTACAGCGCGCGTTCACATAGAACGTGCTCACGTGGCAGCGCAGCATCGCCTCGGCCTCGGCGAGGAACACTTGCGTGTTGGGCGACATCGACAGGATGAACAGGAAGTCGGGCCGGATCCAGGTCTTGAGCGCCTCGGCCATGGAGCCGGGCTGCACCACGTCCGCGCAGATCACCATCGCGAGCCGACCGAGCCGGCTATCGCAGACCAGGATCTCGCGGCCGTTGTCGATGTACTCGGTCACCTTGTCGGCCACGCGCTCGTCCGGGAGGTTGACGGGAAAGAACTTCCCTCTCGCATCGAGCACCTGGCGGTGGGACATCGTGAAGGTGCCGTGCTTGACGTGGTGCCACGTGCTGGTGCCGCCCGGCCCCAGCGCCACGGCCTGGTTGACCGGTTTGGGCGCTTGCTGCTCCGGCCAGATATGGAAGCTGCCGGCGATCAGTGCCAGCAATCCATGGCCAGCACGACCTTGTGCTTCCAGCTCCTGCAGGAGCACGCGCCGCGCCGCGGGATCGATACATAGCTCGGGGAGCACCACGATGTCGACCTCGTGCTGCGCTGCCTCCTCGAGCACGATAACGAGGTGGCGGCGCAGCTGGTCCGGATCCGAGATCGGTCGCTGGCGATCGGCGAAGAAGAACTGCCCGCGATCATCGATGAGAAACTGTGGGGTCGAACCGTCCACCAGTGGACAGAGCGCGACCTTCAACGAGCCCAGGCGCACGTGCCCGACGTCGATCAGCGAGTAAAGCACCTCGTCGTCCGGGTCGACGCGACCGACGTCCGGCGGTTCGCGATTCCAGTGCATGGCGAGCGGGACGAGGTCCTGTGCCAGATTGGGTGGCTGCTCGTTCAATCGATGCCCGTCGCCAGCGTCGCGACGGACGCGCAGCTCCCGCCACTTCGAGCGGGGACGCAGCCAGTGAATGACCTCGCCCTCGATCGCCGTCTGCTTCCGGTCCGGATCGCGGACGGGGCAGAGCTCGGTCTGCAACGGCAGCGCCACACGATCCACGGACGGCTCATACGACGTCGCCAGCGTGAACAGCACCTGCCGGAGCTGCTCGTAGAGCGACAACACGGAGGTCGCCTCCAGCTCGCGCGCGACACCGACGGCTTCACCAAAACTCGACAGCAGCTCTCGCGCCGACAAGTCCATCTCGGGATGCTTGTAATGTCTGAACAGATACACCGCTGTTGCATAGATCTGCGCGGCCAGTGCGATGCTAGCGTAGTCCGGGTCCGGGTCCGACACCTTGTGCGCGGCGCGACGAATCTCCGTCACGGCCTGATCGACGAAGCTCATCCCCGGCGCCGCGATGCGAGAATCTGCCACCCGTCACAGTATCGGTGGCCCGACCACCGCTGACAATTGCCCTACATCGGTAAGGACGCTGGAGGTCATTTTATGCCATCGGGCCGGGAGTGAACTCTCTGTTGCCCCTGTCGCGGGCGCAGTATACAGTAAGCAAGTGAAAGCGGCGGGAAAACCCGAGGAACTGGGCAGGCGTCCGTCGACGGATCCCTCGACGCTCATGCGTCAGCTCGACCGCGAGCTGGACAAGCTGTCGCAACGTGAGGCGGCAGACACAGAGAACCTGTATCGCGCCTATCTCGATGCCGCGTTCGCGCAGCTCTGGGACGCCATCGCGACCGGGGCATTCGGCGAGATCCGTGGGTGGGTCGATCGGCTTGCCGGCCTCGTCACGGCGTTCATCGATCGCAATCGCGGCACCGGCGCTCCGGCGACGCTGGCGGCGATCGTCGAGCTCCGGCAGGCGCTTCGTTTGCTCGAACATGCCGACGAGTCACTCACGAGGCGCGGGCTCGAGCAAGAACTCGCCGATTCGACACGGACTCCCGCAGCCCGGGAGGTGATACGGGTGCTGGCGTCGGAACCGGACGAGTACCTCAAGCGCGGCGATATCCACAGCCGGATGAGACTTCCCGACGGCGTGATCACTGCCGCGCGGGTATCGCAGATCCTCGCCGAGTTTGACGACGAGGGCCTGCTGCAGCGAACGCACGCGCGCGTGCAGGGCCACGAAGCAGCTGCGCACTACAAGTTGTCGCCGGCGGGCCGCGATCTGTGCAGCCGGCTCGGGCTGGGCGCGTTCGACGGCGCGTGCTTCGATCTTCGCGACGCGGCGGCACACGCGGCTCGGCGTGGAGGTCCGCATGCAGAGCTGGTCTCTGGCTCACATCCGGAGGAGCCCACGGACGAGCTTATCGACCGTACGATCACATTCTGCGGATGGCGAGGTACGAGCGTCCTCCCGGAGATCGCAAGGCTGTTGACGGAAGGCGCACCCGAGGACAGTCGCTACTCGGTCATCCTCATCGACTTCGATCTGGATGCGCCACGACTCGATGGGGCGTTCGCCTGGGAGGGACTGGCAGAATGCGGCGGCCTTGCACATCTGTGCCTCGATTACCACGCGGTGTCGCCGCCGCGCCGCGCCGAGTGGCTGAGCTCGGAGCTCACCAGTCCGCGGTATACTGTGAAGTGCGCGGACGCGGACTTCCGGAAGCTCTGCTATCTGCCCACCGGTCGGGCCGCCGCCGCCTCGAGCGCCGTGCGCTGGTCGGAGGTCCACGACTTGTTGCGCAGCAACATCCGGGCGTTGCACACGCGGTTCCGCGCGACGTTGATCGAAGCCCCGCCGGGGCTCGGCGAGCTCACCTATGCGGCTACTCTCCTGCTCGCGTCCGACCTCGTCAAGCCAGCGGCGATCGACGACGACGCCATGTGCGACATGCTCGAGGTCGTGGAGAGCCACTTCCGCTGGCGCGAAGGACTGCACGTCGAAGACCCCGCCGCACGGATCATGACCGTGGCGGATCCAAGGGCTGTGGACTTCGCGCGTCACGTCGTCGAGCCGACGATCCCAGCGTCGGGCATCTCGTATCGAGTTGCCGAGACAACGTTTTCGCCACGGGACGTTGCGTATCGGATCGCCGCGCAGACCGTTACTCCGCGCACACGTCAGGCGCTAACGGAGGCATCGAATATCGAGCTGAGTCGAGTCGATCGTATGCTCTACCTGAATCAGGTGTCCTGGCAAGCACCTAGAATTATTGTCAGCGAGATCCGGCGACTTGTGCAGCTTTCAGACCGAAGCAGCGATTTCCTGGACCGCTTAATAGAGGTTACGGCTGGTGAAAGAGAGCCTCGATATTCCCGAGGTGACAATCGCATTCGTCGACGAAATGAGCCAACTCCACGCAAGCGAATTCTCATCATTGACGATGCAGTCGAGCACATTGACCAACTAAGTGAAGTCATCTGGGGCTATGGCGGCGAACCCGTAGTTGCCAACAATGCGGCAGCGGGCCGGTGCCGCCTCGCGGCGATTGCGGGCGGGGAGGAGAGATACGCGCTAGCGACCATCGATGTGATGATGGCCCTCAAGAGTCTGGACGACGTCACCGAGCTGGAGCACGCAGTGAACGAAGACGCCAAGCGCATCGGTGTCGCGCTCTGCAGGGAGGCCAGGCAGCAACATCACATCAGACAGGAAATGCTCGATATCGTGTGTTACTCGATGCGCGATGACACCGACATCATCGATGAACTGAAGGAGCTGGAGATTCCCTACATTCCCAAGGTGACCTCGACCGGCTGGTCCGATCTGCGCCATCGCGTGGAGAGGGCGCTAGCGGCGTGGCACTGACGCCTGCACTCGGCTCATCCAGATCTATATTATGGACGAGATATATGAATGGAAAGGGGTATCAGTTCTGAATCAGATGTCCTGGCAAGCGAACCGACTTCTCACCGACCCGATCCAGCAATATGATCCGTTGTCAGAGGGTCCCGGCTCGTGACGTCCTGGCTCACCGAGGGGTTGCGGCGCCTGGCGCAGGAGGGACTGGAGGATAATGAGGGCGAGTTCGACCGCACGCTGGTCGAGTTGGTACGGAAGGCCCTCGGCGAAGTGGAGCTGGTCGCGTTCCGTTTGGTGCCGTCATCGCCGCCGATCGGCTTGACCGGTACGACCGCATTGAGTCGTGAGTTGACCGGTGCCGTCGATAAATCTCGCACGCAGCGCAGGTCGATTGTGCAATGCTCGAGCGCTGGTGACGCGATACAGTGGATCCTATACGCTGGCAATCAGCCGCGCTACGCGTTCGCGGGTCGCGGGTCGCTTGCGGGCGACATCGACGGCGTGACCTCGGCGATCGAGAGTTACGTGAGCCTACACGGCAGACTAGTGCAGTGCCAGCGCGACCTGGCATTTTACCAGGCGCTCGTTCAGACGCTCGTGGCAATCCGTCCGGGTCCACTCACCGAGTGTCTTCGTCTTCTGGCCGGACTGGCTGCGGTGCTGACGCGCGGGCAAGCCGCGATGGTGATTGCGGTCGATGAGGATGGCGATCCGATCGGCGCCGGCACGTGGAAGTGGTCGGTGGATGACGAAGAGCCGGCGCTTGATCAGCTCGTACTGCTGGTGGGCGAGACCTCTCGGGCCGAAGATCTCCGCGGCGGCGTACTTCCGGCGTCGCTGCTCCATGCCGGTGACTCCACGAAATGCATCCGCTGGATGCCGATTCACGAGAAGACCGGATATCTGCTCTTGGTCCTGGATCCGGAGACGGAGCCGTCGGCGGTGGCGATGCTTGCGGACGCCCTGGCGCGGCCGATCCGCGCTGCGCTGTCGTGGGAAACGAACCAGCGCGTGATGGAAGTGCAGAAGCTGGTGCGCAACCTCGAGGTGTCGCACCTGGGCCTGCAGTCGATTGTGGACGATCTGGCCAAGGTGTTCGCCAGTGACGCAGTGACCTTATTTCTCCGCACGCGGGATCGCCTGCGCCTTGCCGCCACAACCGACAGGCGGTTGTACGAGCGCGCGACCGCGAGAGATTCCGATCTCGTCGAGTATCACCCGGACGAGCCTCAGCTCACGAGTTACGTGTTCCGAGAGGGCCGTTCTCTCCGGCTCAAGGACTCAACGGACGCCCGTCTCGTGACGGACCGGACCAAGATGACGGGTCGCACGTGTCCCCGGTTTCCCGAGTACGACCTTCACAACGAGATCCTGATCCAGTTCCTCGGTGTACCTGTGCGCCGGCGTGGAGAGGTCACTGGCGTCGTACGCATTTCGCGCAAGGGCACTCGAGTGAGTTTTACGCGTCAGGACGAGAACGCGCTGCAGCTGTTCGGGGACCTTCTGGGCGTGATCCTCGCAGAGCACGACGAGACGTCGATGGTCAAGAGCATCCTGCAATCGACGAGCGAGTCCATCCTCGTGATCGCGGCGCCCGAACACGGCGCGCCTCCGACCATCGAGATCGCGAACGAGGGCGCGGCCCGGTTGTTCGGGCGGGAGGCGAAGGAGATGCGTGGGCTCGCGGCCGGTTCGCTGTTCCCATCCGGCAACCTTCGCCAGATGATCCGCAACAAGGACGCGACCGGTGAGTTCGTCGAGAGCGAGGTCGTTCGTCCGGACGGCTCGCGCTGTACGCTCCTCGGATCGTTCTGGCGCCTCGAGAACACTCTCGTCACACCCAGCGCGACGCGGATCCTCAGTATCGCTCGTGACGTAACCGAGCTCCGGCGCGAGCAGCGACGCTACCTCGATCTATTGGCCAGCATGGGCGTCGCGTACTTCCGCGACGATACCTCGGGTCAGACCCTCGTGCCAAGCGAGGTCGAGGCTAGTATCACCGGATATTCGGTGGAGCAGCTGAAGAAGATGAATCGCGCCGATCTGTTCTTCAATCCGAAAGAGCGCGCGCTCCAGATCGCAAAGGCCAGGTTGGCGGGTGGCACGCTCGGGAAGCAGGTGGTGAAGTGGAAGCACGCCTCGGGGCGGCCAATCTGGATCGAGACCGACTTTCGAATCTACCAGGAGCCCGACGGTAGTGAGATCGTGGAAGGCGTGCACCGAGACGTGACCTATCAGGTTGAACTGCGCGAGTTCCTGAACGAGAAGGACCATCAGCTCGATGACGCGCGCTTGTTCGCGAAGCTCAAGCGCGAGGCCGAGACTTTTTACGACTACCTGCCGAGCTTCGCCCACCAGCTCTATTCACCGCTTGTGGCTATGCGCAACACGGCCGACAAGATCGCGTCCGGCGAGATCCAGGGCGAGGAGCTGCGCCAGCGACTCGGCTGGGTGATCGGGCAGACCAACGTGTGCATCGATATGGTGCAGAACCACTCGTACCTGAACAAGGTCCTGCGTGGCGAAAAGTTCCCCATGGCCCCGGTGGACCTGGGCGTATTGGTGTTGCGCGTAAAGAATGACTTTCTGCACCTGCTGCAAACAAGGCACCTACAACTCACGATCGACAACCACAGCGTGCAGAACCTGCGCGGCATCATGGGTCACGAGGCCTTGCTGCGTCAGGTAGTGGTGAACCTCCTCGATAACGCTATCAAATACTCTCTTGATCAGACGACCATCACGGTCCAAGCTCAGCGCTCGGATGGGCGGGTGGTTATGACGGTCAGCAATCAAGGGCTGCCGATTGAGGACGATCTGCGACCCCGGTTGTTCCAGCGCGGCGTTCGCGGATGGCGGGCCGAGGCAGTGATTCCAGAAGGCACCGGACTCGGCCTGTGGCTGGTAAAGAAGATCCTCGACATCCACGGTGCAACGATCGCACTTGAAGAAGCAGGTGCGAATGGGCTGCTCAACGTATTTCGCATCCAGTTCAGGAGTTGACCATGCGTGGATCCAAGCAAGTCCTCATCATCGACGATAGCGTCGAGCACGTCGATGATCTGCGTGAAACCATCCGGGCATGCGGTGGTGAGCCTGTGGTGGCTATCAACGCGGCGGAAGGCCGGCGCCATCTCGCGGCAATCGCAGACGGACTGGAGACCTACGCGCTCGCTATCATCGACGTGATGATGGCGCTCACCAGCCTCGAGGAAGTCCACAAGCTGGAACAGGCGGTGAACGAGGACTCCTAGCGCATCGGCGTCACGCTGTGCCGCGAAGCTCGAGAGCACTACCATATCAGTCCGCAGACGCTCGATATCGTGTGCTTCTCGATCCGCGACGACGCCGACATCGTCGACGAGCTGGAGGCGCTGGGGGTTCGCCACATCTCCAAGGTGACCCGGCGCGGCTGGTCCGAGCTGCACGAGTATGTGAAGAACGCGCTATCGTGATGCGACCGCGTTCGCCGAGGCCATCTGCGGTCATCCGTCGGCACTGCGGCCGCTGAGCGACGTGACCGTCACGCCGCGCTGTGTGTCGACGAATCGTCGTCCCGGATGCTGCGCAGGGCCTCCAGCACGCGGCCTTCCACGGCCAGGTACACCTCGTGTACCTCCTCGCGCTCGCGCCGCAGCGCGGGATTGTCCGGTTGATCTGACCGAGCAGCCTGAGCAGGAAGCCCGGCTTCGCCAGCTTGGCCGTCGGCACCCAGGTCGTTGCCTTTACACATGCGGCGAACCGCTCGGTAGGGATCGTCGAGATCTGTGACTGGGTGGCCGCGTACAGGAGGCTCCCCGCGCGCGACAGCGCGTCGGACGGATAGACGCCAGCGCGGACGTCGAAGCGGCCATCTCGGATCGCGGCATCGTCCAGCGAGTACATCATGTTCGTGGCCAGGAGGTAGACCACGCCGTTCTGTCTGGACCGATCGTAGAGATCGCGGAGCTTGGGGAGCATGCCCGGCAGGATGAACCCGAAGGTGCTCGTGGGTTGCTTGCCGTCGCGCCGGCTCAAGATCGAGTCGAACTCGTCGAACAGGATCACGGCGCGGGTGATGAAGGACAGCGCGCGAAATACGGCGCGGGCGCGTCGTTCGGCCTTCTCCTGCCCGCCGATGACGATGTCGCTCGGCGTCACGGTGAACAGGGGCGCCTTGCAGGTTGCGGCCAGCGCCTCGGCGAGCGTGGTCTTGCCGGTGCCCGGTGGTCCGAACAGGATCGCGGTATGGGCTGGCCTGGTCGCCGTCGGGACCTGGCCGGCGCACACGTGGGCACGCATGCGCTGGAGCAGGATCGCGATCGGCTCGGAGCTGTCGTGCGGCCACGCTGCCTGCCGCTTCTTCTCGCCGATGTGTGTTGCGATCCCGTAGTCACCGTACAGGAGCTCATGGAGCTGAAGCCCCTTGGGCGACGTGACCGTGAAGTGCCGCGTCAGCTCGCGATTGATGTGCAGGCTGAGCACGCGCACGATGTTGTCGAGCGCAAGAATGGCAATGGTCGAGGTCCACACGGTGGGACGCCGGGGGATGGGCGGTTGTTCGTCGCACCAGCCATGGATCTCCTGGTTCGGCTGCAGGGTGTGAAACGGCCGCATCAGCCGGGTCGCGGTCTCGGCCGAGAGGGGTGCGTGGTCGAGATGGCGCATCACGTAGGCGAACGCGCGGGTCACCTCGAACCCGATCGTGTGGAGCCGGAGTCCGCCGCTCTGGACGTGGAACGGTCGACCCATCGGCAAGGTGCCGTCGGCCAGCATGGCCGCTGCCAGGATCCGCGCGGCATCGGCGAGCCGCGTTTCGTCCCACCGGCGCGTGATGGATGCATACGCGGCGGCGGCAAACGCGAGCTCGGCATAGTCGCACACCGAGGCGGGATTGCGGCCGGCGGCAAGCTCGTGATCGATGACCGCGGACAGGTACGACCGCGCGGGGTCGACGACCTTCTCGACCCGGCCGGCGGTCTCCACGAGGAGCTTCGCGAGCATCTCCCACGGCATGGTCGGGGCCGGATTTGCGGTCACGATCGCTCGCACCGCAGCGACGTCGTTCAGGGCGGTACGGAGGTATTTGAGGACGAGGGCGTGCGGCGTGGCATCCAGCGGCTCGGGAACCATCGCCTCGAGCTCGGCGACGTGGGCGGTGAGCCGCTTCTCGATCTCGGGGACCTCGCCGGCGAGCTGGGCTGCTACCTCGGTGCCCAGCTTGTTCGCCCATGCGATCACCTCCGAGTCGTCGGTCGCCGGCACATCCAGCGCCTTGACCTCGACGAAGGTGCGCAGCCCGATGCTCGTGGCCGCGACGTGCAGCGCGAGCGCGCTGCGAAAGCGCTCGATTCTGTCCCAATCCTGGAGATGAAATCGCTCGAACAGCTCGTCGTGGATCGTGCGCGTGCGCTCGGCGAAGTAACCGAGGAGCTCCGCCAGCTTCGCCGTGTCCTTCAGCGAGCGCGCCACGCCGAGCACGGCGCGCACGCATTCGTTGGTCGCGAAGGCGCTGGCCACGCCTTTGATCCCGGCCCGCGCCGATCCCACCATCCAGTCGGGAGGACAGACCGTGTACAGCTCGCGGACGATGCGCGAGTAGCACGCGACGCCGAGTGGCGAGAATACCTGACTCGGAATGACCGCGAGGGCCTGCAGCATGCGAGCGGCCGCGAGGACCGGGACCGGCGGGGCGCGGTCCTCCTGGAACAGTGTTCCGGCGAGACACCTGTCATTGGCTCGCAGGACGGTCTCGGCGATCGCGGCGCCGAGCTGCGCGCGCTCGTCCGCGGTCAACAGGCGCTGGCGGCGCGCAAGCTGAAACGTGCGCAGGATCAGGCTCCACTCGACGGGATCGTCGGCCGCGTCCCAGGGATCCGGGAGCTTCGGATTGCCGGGCTTGTTTCGCCGGGCCAGGAGCGCGCGGATGCCGCTGGCGCGTAACTCCTGCGCGTGGTTCCGCAACCGGTGGAGCTCCTCCATCGTGTCGAGGACTTCTTCCAGACCGTCCATGATCCCCCCGCGGCGATGATACATCGTCGTCGCTCACCGCGATCGTGGGCGTCGGGGCGAGTTCGACAGGCGGCGGAGTGGCTGGTCTGCGCGCCGGCGGCTCGCGTGCCGCTGATCGCGGCGGGTCGCTCAGGCGACCGCGAGGTCGGCGATCGGGCTGT
This sequence comes from Deltaproteobacteria bacterium, assembly GCA_005887925.1. GTDB lineage: Bacteria > Myxococcota_A > Polyangia > Haliangiales > Haliangiaceae > JABFXX01. The sequence continues at coordinate 28,464 of VBLP01000230.1, forward strand.
CGCCGGCGGAGGCGAGGCCCTGGAGGCAGCGGACGAGGTGGGCGCGGATCTTGTGCTTCTTGGAGTAGACGGTCTTGAGGCTGATCTGCATCTCGACGGCGATCTCGTCGGCTTCCATGCCGCGCTGGTAGTAGAGCTCGACGAAGGTGCGGTCCTTGTCGGTGAAGTCGGAGAGCAGGGTGTTGAGGTGCTCCCAGCGCTCCTTCTCGATCAGCTGATCGAGCGGGGTGCGATCGCACTCCTCGTGCGGGTCGAGGATGCCGTCGACCTTGTCGAGGAGGGGGCGGCGGCCGGCGCTGCGCAGGAAGTCGTAGGCGGCGTTGACGGAGATCATGCCGATCCACGAGCCGAGCTTGGTGCCGCGGGCGGGGTTGTAGATCCGCAGCTTGTGCATGTCCTCGCGGACGAGCTGCATCATGACGTCGGCGTAGATCTCGTCGAGGTCGGCGCTCGAGAGGCTGGGGGCGTACTTGAGCGTGACCTTGGTGATGCAGCGGTAGATGAGCGGCCGGTAGCGCCGGATCAGCTCGTTCCACGCGCGTGCGTCGTTTCGGAGGACCCACCGGAGCAACTCCCGATCCGACCAGTCCGCAGGGTTCCTCGAGGCGCGCGTCGCGAGAAGAGCCATGTGCATTCCTCCGGCGCAGGCGTAGAGCAACCATGATGCCACGCGTAAGCCTTCGGATTGATTTGGCCGAGCGGGTTCCGGAACGGTGCTCTCCACCAATACTTGGTGAAATCGACCAGGCGGGGGGCGATCGGGGGAAGAACCCCGGCGAGCCTGGCGTAATAATCACTCCCGCTGGGTTCGCGGCAGAGTTTGCCAGCGGAAGAAGGGCGGCCGCGGACGGTATCGCGCCGCGTCATGCGCCGAGAGCGACTTGCGGTTCCGGGCGAGGGTCGGCGATGGTGAACCAGGGACAGTTGCCGAGAGCGAGCTGCGACGCGGTGCGGGGCTGAGGAGCCGACGGTTCGGTGACGCGACGGCAGGATCAGGCCTTGCGAACGGCGGCGTCCCAGCGGGCGAGGTGCTCGGTGATCGGCGCGCGATCGGCGGTGGGCCGGAACCGCTTCTGCTCGCGCCAGGTGGTCTGGACCTGGGCCTGATCCTTCCAGACGCCGGTGCCGAGGCCGGCGAGGAACGCGGCGCCGAGCGCGGTGGTCTCGACCATCTCGGGGCGGGAGATCTCGACGCCGAGGACGTCGGACTGGAACTGCATGAGCAGGTCGTTGGCGGAGGCGCCGCCGTCGACCTTGAGCACGGTGAGGGGACGGGCGGCGTCGCGCTCCATGGCGCGCAGGATGTCGACGTTCTGCAGCGCGATGCCCTCGAGCGTGGCGCGGGCAAGGTGGGCGCGCGTGGTGCCGCGGGTGAGGCCCGTGATGGCGCCGCGCGCGTCGGGCCGCCAGTGCGGCGCGCCGAGGCCGACGAAGGCGGGGACGAAATAGACGCCGCCATTGTCCTTCAGTCCGACGGCGAGGGTTTCGGTTTCGGCGGCTTCGGCGATGATGCCGAGGCGATCGCGCAGCCATTTGATCGCCGCGCCCGCGATGAAGATCGATCCCTCGGCCGGACCTCGACGCCACCGGCCGATCGCCGGTGTTCATCAGGATGAACGCGCCGGTGCCGTAGGTGCACTTGGCGTCGCCGGGGGTGAAGCAGGCCTGGCCGAACAGCGCCGACTGCTGGTCGCCGGCGAGGCCGGCGATCGGGATGCCGTCGCGCAGGCGGGGGACGCCGCGGGTCACGCCGACGGTGCCGGATGACGCGACGACCTGGGGCAGCACGGCGCGCGGTGCGCCGATCACCTCGAGCATCTCCTCGGACCACGCCAGGGTGTGGAGGTCGAAGAGGAGGGTGCGCGACGCGTTGCTGACGTCGGTGGCGTGGACGGCGCCGCCGGTGAGGCGCCACAGCAGGTAGGTGTCGATGGTGCCGAACGCGAGCTCGCCGGCGCTCGCCGCGGCGGCCGCGCCGGGCACGTGATGGA
>VBLP01000237.1:0-26128 GCA_005887925.1 Deltaproteobacteria bacterium
ACAGGAACAGGTACGCACTCGTCAACGGCTCGGAAACCGAAGGTCTGGCAGGCGCGATCCACGACGCCGGGTGCATGGCGACCGTCCTGGCGAAGAACTACGGCTACACGGTCGAGTCGCGGATCGGGGGGGACGCCACACGCGACGGCATCCTCGATGGCTACAACCGCCTGATCGGCAGGGTCGCCGGCGGCGACGCCGCGGTCGTGTACTACGCGGGCCACGGCTCGTTCTCGTTCAACCGGGATCCCGATGACCCGATCCGGACGGTGCAGGCGATCATCCCCGTCGACCACAAACGGGGAGCCCCGAACTTTCAGGCGATCACCGCGTGGGAGCTCGGCATCCTGCTGCAGAAGCTCACCGACAGGACCCAGAACGTCACGGTGATCCTCGACTGCTGCCATTCGTCGCAGATGAGCCGCGACGCGGCAGCGCGTCAGGCCGTGCCGCGCAGCTTGCCGCATCCGCTGCGAACCAGCTTCCGCGAACACCTGACCGCGCTCGAGAAACTGTACGGCGACGTCGAGCTCGATCCCGTCGGAAACCCTCACGCGGTCCGGCTCGTGGCCTGCGCGCAGACCGAATCGGCCTGGGAGTACGCCAATGCCGACGGCAAGCGGACCGGCGTGTTCACCGAGGCGCTGATCGAAGTCCTGACCGAGATCGGCAATGCCGCGATCAGCTGGGCCGCCGTCGGCAACGCGGTCCGCGAGCGCGTGCTGAAGCACTTCGAGCACCAGCGGCCCGACGTCGAGGGCCCGTCGGAGCGCCAGCTGTTCACGCTCACACCCGATCGGCGAACCGGCGCTGTGCCGGTCACCATGACCGGCGGCGAGCTGGTGATCCACACCGGCGAGGTCCTCGGCACCGCCCGGGGCGACACGTACGCCGCGATGCCGCTGGGCTCGGAGAGCTACGACGCGACCAAGGTGATCGCCGAGCTGAAGGTCCTCGAGGTGGCGCCGCTGATGTCGACCGTGACGGCCGCGTGGAAGAACGGCCATGGCCACCTGCCCGACGATGCCGTCGCGATCCCGGTCGCGCTCGCGGCACCCACCCACCCGGTCGTGGTGATCGCGCCCGACACCGAGCGCGAGGCCATCGCTGCTGCGCTCCGCGTCGCGCGCACCCTCGGGATCGCGACCGCAGAGGAGGCCGGTACCGCGATCGCCATCCTGCGTCTGGCCGACGCGCAGCTGGTGATCGAAGACCCGGCAGGTCCGATCTTTCCGCCGGCCCGGTATCCCCAGGACCTCGCGGATGCCGTCAAGAACCTGGCGAACCTCGGCGTCGCGCGGCGGGTTCGCGACATGGTCGGCGAGCACGGACTGTCGGGCGCGGGGCTCGACATCTCGTGGGGCGTCGTTCAGAGCGGCCAGGAGCAACCGATGCCCGACCACGGCGCCTCGCTCGGCCTGCACGATCGGATCTACGTCAAGGTCAAGAACACCACCGGCGATCCGCGCTACATCCACATCTTCAACGTCGGCGTGCGAGCTCGTGCTCGGTCAGCGCAACGCCAAGCTCGCCGGTCTCCCGCTCGGCTGGCCCATGGGGCTACCCGAGACCTTCCCGCGGATCGATTCGCTGTTCGTGTTCGTCACGACCACGCCGGTCGGCCTGCACCCGCTCGAGACCCAGGACTACGTCGTGCGCGGCGGGCGGCGCGGGCCAGGCTCCAAGCTGCAAGACCTGCTCGCGCAGGTCCAGGACGGCTTGCCACGCGCAGTGACCCGCGAGATCGGCGAGGAGCCGCTGGAAGGCTTCTTCGTCCAGCACCTGTCGTATCAGCTTCATCCCCGCAAGGCGGCGATCGCCGACACCGTGACCTACCAGGTCGACGAGAATCCACAGGGCCGCGCCAGCGCGCGCAGCGCCGATGCCTGGCTATCGATCGACGAGGCGCGGCGCGCCACGGAGCTCGCGCTCGCGACCCCGGCGCCCGAGGCGATCTCGATCCGGATCGGCGAGCTCGTCGTCGAGCGCAACCGCGCGATGTTCTCCGCCGACGTCCGCATCGACGCCCTGGTCTGCACGCGATCGGCGAATCAGCCCGAGGCCTACGCCGCGCATACCATGCGGTTCCAGGGCATCCAGGACGGCCAGCGCCTGCCGCTCCAGCACGCGCGGATCTTCCACGGCCCCGTGCGCGACTTCGTCGACATCTGCCTGTGCCAGCCGCGCCGGCAGCGAGCCGTTCCGCGACGCCACCACCGCGCTGCTCACCACCGCCTCGGTCACCGCCGCGCCCTGGATCGCCGCCGTCGGCGCCAGCGCCGCGCTCGGTCGCATCGCCTACGACCTGATCCTCGCCATCGAGCAGAAGACAATCGGCCTCTACCGCACCTCGTTCCTGGCCGGCGAGCGCTTCGGCGTCGGCCGCCATCCCACCGAGGGCCTCTACCGCGCCCAGGACTTCTCGTTCTCGCTGCTGATCGACCAGGTCCCGGCGGCGGCCTGATCCAGCTCGCCACATCCGACGAGGATCGAGGCTCGTGTCGCGGGGCGGGCATTGGTAGGCTGGTCGCGTGAAGGCGCTGTTGCACTTGCCGTGTCCGGCGACGTACGCCGACTACCTCGCTGCCGAGCAGAACAGCGAGCGGCGGCACGAGTTCATCGATGGCGTGATCGTGGCCATGGCCGGGGGATCCGACGAGCACAACGCGATCGGATTCCGTCTATCCGCCCTGTTCGGATCGCGCATGCCGCCCGAGTGCCGCGGCTACTCAGCCGATCAGCGGTTCTGGATCGAGGCGACAGGGCGCGGTCGCTACGGCGATGGCTCGATCATCTACGGCAAGCCCGAGCATCCGGCGCACGACCCTCAGGCCACCACGAACCCGGTCGTGGTCGTCGAGGTGCTGTCCCCGACGACCCAGGGCGACGACGAGGGCGAGAAGCGCCGCGACTTCCAGTCGCTTCCGTCGCTGCAGGCGTACGTGATGGTGACCCAGGATGCACGGTGCGTGAAGGTCTACCGCCGGACCGACCGCGGCTGGCGCGACGAACCGGACGCGTACCGCGGAGGCGAGCGCTTCGAGCTGCCCCGGCTGACGCGCGCGTTCGCGGTCGACGAGATCTACGACAATATCCTCGACGCCGGCGGGCGATCGCTGCTGCGCTGATCAGGTCAGCCGGGCGCGCAGGAACGCCATCACCGGCTTCTCGAACCAGACGTGGATCGCGATCGCGATCGCCGAGACCAGGGCGAGCAGGCCGGCGATCAGGACGGCCTGCGCCGGGGAGGACCAGTCGGCGGCGTGCTTGAAGAACACGCGCAGCACGGTGAAGATGATGTAGGGGTGGACGAGGTAGATGATGTAGGACGCCTCGCCGAGCAGGAAGATCGCGCGGTTCTTGGTCGACATGCCGTAGATCCGCTCGAGGAGCAGCGCGCTGGCGACGATGAAGAACGACGGGATACCGGCGACGAGGTGGCGCGGCAGGGTGTCGCGGTAGTACTCCTCGAACACGTTGAGCACGATGAGGCCGCCGACGAGGAAGGCGAGGAGCAGCCAGCGCAGGCCGGGGAGCTGGGCGAGCTGATCGCGGCGCGCGCTGCACCACTGGAACAGGTAGAACACGGCGATGCCGTAGCAGAACTCGAGGATGATCGGCCGGGCGTAGAACAGGGCGATCGGGTTGGTGGTGTGCATCGCGTGGAGCAGGAGCATCAGCGCGATCAGCGCGCCGCCGCAGATCACCGGCGACCAGCGCGGCGACAGCCGCAGCGAGATCGCGAACCACACGTAGAAGAACATCTCGTAGTTGAGCGACCAGCCGAGGATCAGGGTCGGCAGCATCTCGCTGTTGGCGGCCTCGTGCGGCAGGAACAGCAGCGAGTAGACGAGGTGGGGCGCGCTGGCGGTGGTGGTGCGGAACAGGGCCGGCGCGACGCTGACCATCGCGAACACGAACACGGTCGCCGCCCAGTAGAACGGCACGACGCGGATCAGCCGGCGAATGAAGAACTGATCGGGCTTGCTCGTGCCGATGTACGCGATGATGAAGCCCGAGATCACGAAGAACACGTCGACGCCGCGGCTGCCGACATCCCAGTCGAGCTTGAGCCCGGCGACCGAGGTGGCGTGGAAGTAGACGACGCCGAGCGCGGCGATCACGCGGAGGAGGTGCAGGTTGTACAGCATGACGACGAGCGCTGACCGCCATCGTCCCGTGACGGCGAGCACCGCTGCAAGGCGCCGGTGGGCGAATCGACGCGGATTTTCACGAACGATGAGAGCGGACGGATGAGCGCTGGCGCTCGGTGCCTGCCTCCGGAGGCCGGTGCCGGCGCCGGCCGGGGCGCCGTCGGGCCGCCAGGTGCCGGGAATCGCGATGAAGCTGGCAAAGCTGCGCGCCGGTCACGCGGCACGCGAGTCGCAAGGTAACGTGCTGCCGTGCGCATCGCGCTGGTGACGATCTGCTTGACAGGCTGGATGGCCGCGGCGCGCGCGGCGCCGCACGAACCGATCGGGCCGCATCCCCGCATGCTGCTCGACGCCAACCTGAGAGCGGCGTGGCAGGCGCAGCGCAGGTCCGGGCCGGTGGCGGTCGCGATCGAGCTGTGCAACGACGACGCCGGCTCCGAGCCCCGCGGCGCGCTCTACATGGGCTCGGAGTGGAAGAAGATGCTGCAGGCCTGCCTGGTGGCCTGGGCGGTGACCGGCGATGCGCGCCACACGCGATCGGCGCTCAAGTACTTCATCGCGCTGCTCGACGATCTCGACAAGATCGGCGACGGCAAGGGCGGCGACACGGCCGCCAACCGCGACGCGGGCTACGCGATCCGCAACCTCGGGCCCTACACGGCGCTCGCCTACGACTGGCTGCACGGCGCGCCCGGCATGACGGAGCAGCTGCGCGCGCGCGCCCGGCAGCGCTGGGCCGCGTGGCTGTCGTGGTACGAGCGCAGCGGCTATCACCCCCACGATCCGGGGAGCAACTACCAGGCGGGCTACCTGCTCGCCGCGACGATGATCGCGATCGCGGAGGCGGGCGAGGCCGAGGAGGCCGGGGGTGAGCTGTGGAAGCTGGTCGCCGATCAGATGTGGGGCAAGGACATGGCCGCTGCCCTGTCGCCCGGCAGCGTGCTCGAGGGCGGCGACTGGGACGAGGGCTGGCAGTACGGACCGCTCGCGGTGGCGTCGTACGCGCTCGCCGCGCGGGTCGCCCGGCAGGTCGGGATCAAGGTCGACGTCGCCGACTGGCTCCACGGGGTGCTCCGCCGCCACGTCTACGCGCTCAACCCGGGCGGGCGGCTGTGGGTCGGCGGCGACTTCGACAGCGAGGCTGCGTACGCCGAGCCCGCGGCGCTGACCCTGGCGGCGGTCGCGCTCGGCGACGCGCGGCCCGACGACCGGCGCTGGGCGCGCGGCGAGCTGGCGCGGCTCAAGCTGCGCGACCGCGACTCGCCGCTGTTCGAGGCGCTCGCGGTCGGCGAGGCGGCCGCGGTGCCACGCGAGACCTGGCCGCTGTGGTACCTCGCCGGCGGGACCGCGACGCTGTTCAGCCGCACCGGCTACGCGGGCAACTTCGTGCTGTCGCGCGGCACTGCGGACCTGATCGTCGATCCGTCGCCCTACGGCTCGCTGTCGACGTTGACCGGCAACGCACCGACGGTGCGCTCGAAGCAGCTGCCCGAGCCGTACCAGCCGAGCCAGGGCGCCTGGGGCGCGGGCGTGCGCTGGCAGTGGACCACCCAGACCGAGGGCGGCGTGGTCGCCGCGCGCTGCGATTACAGCGACGCGTTCCGGTTCCAGGACACGCCGAGCGACGTCGCGGGCGCGCTCCGCGACTTCGTGCTCCTGCCCAGCGCCGACGGTCGCGACGCGCAGCTGGTGATCGTCGACCGCGCCCGGACCGGCGATGCGGGGCGCAAGATGTACCTGCGGTTCCGCGTGCCGGGCGTACTCGCGCTCGACCGCAGCGGCGCCGGTGGCAATGCGGCGGCCGGCGCGGCCGGCGCGGCCGGTGCCGTCGGCGCAGTCGGCGCAGTCATCCGGGGCTCGCGGGTGACGATCCGCGGCACCCCTCCCGGCGCGCTGGCCCGGACCGCGCTCAAGGACTGCTTCCAGCCCGGCACGCCGCGCGGAAACTGCGACGCCGCGCGGATCCCCGTCATCGATTATCGCGTCGAGGTCGACGGCCGCGACGCGCGCGCGGTGCACGTCATCGACGCGACCGATGCCCGCGGCAGCGCGACGAGCCAGGCGATCTCGGGCAACGGCGGGAGCGGCGTGGTCCTGCAAGGCCCGCGCGACGCGGTCGTGGTGTGGCCGACCCAGCAGACCGGCGCGCTGTCGTATCGCGCACCGCGGCGGCGCGCGGTCAGCCACGTCATGCTCGACGTCCGATCCCGCATACGGGCGCAGGTCGACGGCGACGCGTGTGCCGTGACCGTCGATCTGATCGGCCACCGGCCCGCGCCGCCGCTGATCGTCACGCTCGACGAGCAGTGCACGGTCACCGCCGACCCCGAGGCATCGATCACCCGGGCCCCGCCGCGCGTGCCGCTGCCGATCCGCGCGACTCCCAGCGTGCGCCCCGCCGGCTGCTGCAGTGCTGGCGCCGCGGATGCGACGCCGATCGCGATGGGCCTGATCATGCTGATGCGGCGGCGCAAGCGGCGCTGATCCCGGCGGGACGGCAACGCGCAGCGCACCACCGCGGGCTGGGTTTCGCAGCTCGCCGCCCACCACCGCCGGCACCGCCACGTTCAACGGCATGTTCACCACCCAGCAGGCCAACGAGACCGCCGCCGCACCCGGCGAGCGCTACTTCTGGGGCGTCGAGCAGGCCGTCGCCAAGGTCGGCGGCATCGGCTGGACCCGTCAGAGCCTGGTGTTCCCGATCACCTGGCAGTGAAGGCCGCGCGGCGGCCGCTCACTTGATGCGGCCGAGCCAGTATCACATCAGCTTCCGCAGTCAACACGGCTCACGGCTTCGCGGGCGGGTCGTCGTCGGGGGGTAGCGGGGTGATGCCGTCGGCGTTGCGCTTGGCCGGCGGGCCGGGCGGATCGACCTCGCCGGGGCGGGTGGCGACGCGCTCGGTCTTCTGCGCACCGGGGCCGCCGGACAGCACGATGTAGCCGATCGGTCCGGCGAGGCCGAGGGTGATGAGCACGGCGCCGCGCCAGCGCAGGCCGAGCCGGCCCTTGATCATGAAGATGCCGCTGACCGCGAGGTAGAGCAGCAGCGCGGCGTAGACGTCGGCGATGAACTTCCAGGCCTGCTTGCCGCGGGTGGCGTGCAGCCAGTCGGCGAGCCGGAAGAACAGCCGGTCGCGGCGGCGCTGGGTGGTCAGCGTGTCGCCGATCGCGGTGAGCTTGGTGCCGTCGGGGAAGCTCAGGCGGACCTCGTCGCCGGCGCGGTAGATGTCGTCGGGGGTGCCGGTGACGCCGGCGGCGGCCGCGATCCGCCGGACCGCCTCGGCGTCGCTCGCGTCGTCGGGGACGGGCGCGATCTTCTGGGCGAGCTCGGTGGCGTGGAAGTTGGGATCCCAGTCGTCGATGTGGTTCATCGCGATGCCGGACAGCGCGTAGATCACGGTGAATCCGACCGCGAGGTAGCCGATGTCGCGGTGGATCGCGCGCAGCCAGGCGCGCCAGCGCTTGCGGATCACCGCGACCACCCCGCGCTCGTGGGGGCCGCGGCTGCGCGCTCCGGGCGCACCGACCGCGACCGCGGCGTCAGGCATAGCGCTCTTCTTTCCACGGGTCGGCGTGGTTGTTGTAGCCGCGGTTCTCCCAGTAGCCGGGCTCGTCGAGCTTGACGAACCGGACGCCGGTGATCCACTTCGCGCTCTTCCAGAAATACAGATCGGGAACGAGTCCGCGCACCGGTGCGCCGTGCTGGAGCGCGAACGGCTTCCCGTTCAAGCGATACGTGATCAACGCGTTGTCGAGTGTCGCTTCTTTGAGCGGGATGTTCGCGGTGTAGATCTGGACGCCCTTCCAGATCCCGCCGAGCAGCGACCAGCCGGTGACGCAGTGGACATCGGCTGCCTTCTCGACCTGCGGCAGCTGGAGCAGCCCGGCGTAGTCGATCTAGAACGGCGACTTGACCGCGCCGTGCACGCGCAGCCGGAAGTTGCGGACGTCGCCGTCGCCCTCCGCGCCGCCCATCGGACGGAGCTTGTCGAGCGCGCGCTGCCCGGGCGGCAAGCGGCTCTTGCCATCCGACCGCTTCTCGGCGCGCGCCTCCTTGGTCAGGTCATCGCCGGCGATGCGCACGAGCGCGCCGCCGAGCGCCATGAACAAGGTGCCCGCGGCGGCCGACTTCACGAACTGGCGGCGATCCCAGGCCTTCTGCAGCTCGGGATAGCGGTCGAGGTCGGGTTGGCGGGGATGGCGCACAGATCCTCCTTGGCGCCGGCAGCGTAGCTCATCGAGCATTGGCCGCCGGTATGGCTACTACGTTGTACCTACCGAGCGAGTTACGCGCGAGCGGCAGGTCCGGATGACGCCGGCCACGCGGCCCGCCGGCGCGGGCGACCCCGCGGAACCCGCACGCAAACGCAGGGCCTGGCGCGCAACCCCGCGAAACGTTCCGCGGAACACCTCGGCCGATCGCGGGCGGCGCGGCGTGGCGGCGTGGCACCAGCGCGCGCGGCTCAGGCGCGGCCGTAGACCGGGACCAGCGCGCCCGAGGTCAGCGCGTTGTCCGGCGACGCCAGAAAGCCGATCGCCTCGGCGAGCTCGGCCGGCTTGGGCCACGCGGCGTGGTCGGCGGACGGCATCGCCGCGCGGTTGGCCGGCGTGTCGATGATCGATGGAAGCACCGCGTTGACCAGGATGTGATCGGTGACCAGCTCGGCCGCGAGCGCCTGTGTGATCGCTGCAACACCGGCCTTGGAGGTCGCGTAGGCCACCATGCCCGGCGCCGGCACCACGGCCGGCCGCGCCGCGACGTTGACGATCCGCCCGCCGCCGCCGATCCGGCGCATCGACCGCACCGCCTCGCGGCAGGACAGGAAGCAGGTCACCGTGTTCATCCGCCACTGCTTCTCGAAGTCGGCGAGCGAGGTGTCCAGGACCGGCGCCATCGCGAACCCACCGGCGAGCTGGATCGACGCCCACAGCGGCGGCAGCGCGGCGTAGTACGCGATGGCCTGCGCCTCGTTCGACAGATCCACCGTCGCGATATCGGGGACATGGACCACCGCGCCGCGGCCCTCGAGCCAGGCGACCACGGCACCGCCGAGCGCGCCCTTTCCACCGGTGACGACGACGTGACGGCCTTGCATGGGCGGCGACCATAGCAGCTCCGCCGGACGCACGTTTGCCCACTCGGCCCCCGCGCCGCGGCCCCGGCCCTCACTCCGATCCGGCCGGCGCAGCAAGACGCGCTAGTATCCGCGCGTGCAGCCCGACGCTACACAGGCCGAGCCGCCGCGCGACACCCTCGCCACGCAGGCCGACTCGCCGCACGCGCTGGTCCCGGTCAACGGGTCGCGCAGCGACCTCCGCGCCCGGCCGTCGTGGAGCGAGTCGGCGCGCCCGGTCACCACCGCGGCCGAGGCGCTCGACCGCACCGACCTGTCGCGGATGCGCGCCTTCCACACCTTCGGCATCATCGCGGCGATCGGCGCGATCCTCCTGTCGGCGTTCCTCGGCGGCGATCCCACCGCGCGCACCGTGTTCTGGGTCGGCGCGAGCCTGCTCGGCGGCTGCAACGTCGTGCTGCTCTACCTCAGCACCAGCCCCGAGCTCTACCGCCCGCTCCCGGTCAGCATCCTGTGGCTCCTCTCGAACTTCGGCTTCCTGCCGGCGCTCGTCTACTTCGGCCCGTTCTCGGCCGTGGTCATGGTCCACATGCTCGCCCTGGTGTTCATCTCGCTCGGCCGCCTGCAGTGGCCGGCGATCGGGACCCTGGTGATCAGCATCGGCGGCCACCTCGCCGTCACCATCCCGATCATCCTCGGCTGGACCACCGATCGCGGCGTCCTCACCAGCTTCTATGCCGAGCCGCGCCAGCTCTGGGTCGCCGAGGTCCTCGTGATCGGCTTCCTCGGCTCCGGCTACGGCCTCGGCCGCTGGGCGCGCAGCCTGAACGCCAGGGCGCTCGCCGAGCTGCAGCAGGCGATGCGCGTCCTGGGCGACAAGGAGCAAGCCCTCGCCGAGGTCGTCGACCAGGCGCAGCGCGCCAACCGCGCCAACGAGGGCCGCTGGACCAACCAGACCGTGGGCAGCTTCAAGCTCGGCCTCGTCCTGGGCCGCGGCGCCATGGGCGAGGTCTACGAGGCCGCGCGCGGCGACGGCACTCCCGCCGCCGTCAAGCTGCTCAACGCGCGCTCCACCGCCAGCACCACCCTCGTCGAGCGCTTCCACCGCGAGATGGCCGTCGCCGCGCGCCTCGAGTCGCCGCACATCGTCCGCGTCTACGAGCTGTCGCGCCCCGACGCCGCCGTGCCCTACCTCGCCATGGAGCGCCTGCACGGCACCGACCTCGCCACCCGGCTGCGCGCCGAGAACCGGCTGCCGCCCGACGAGATCGTCGCCCTGCTCGACCAGGTCGCCCGCGGCCTCGAGGTCGCCCGCCTCGCCGGCGTCGTCCACCGCGACCTCAAGCCCCACAACCTGTTCTTCCACGCCGGCGCGACCTGGAAGATCCTCGACTTCGGCGTGTCCAAGCTCCTGGGCAGCGAGGGCACCCTGACCGGCGAGGGCATCGTCGGCACGCCGCAGTACATGGCCCCCGAGCAAGCCTCCGGCGGCCAGGTCACCCACCTCGCCGACGTCTACGCGCTCGGCGCGATCACCTACCGCTGCCTCACCGGCCGCGCGCCGTTCAAGGGCCGCGACCTCTCCGAGCTCGTCTACCAGGTCGTCCACGCCGCGCCGATGCGCCCCAGCGCGCTCGGCCGCGTCTCTCTGCTCGTCGAGGACGTCCTGGCCATCGTCCTGGCCAAGGACCCGCACCGGCGCTTCCCCTCGGCCCAGGCCTTCGCCCAGGCCTTCCTCGCCGCTCGCCGCGGTCGACTTGCCATGCTATGCGGTTGAGCACATACTACCTCGGTGGCGACCGTCGTCTATGGTGACTTCGAATGGGACGACACCAAGGCGGCAACGAACCTGGCCAAGCACGGTATCTCGTTCGAGGAAGCCGTCACTGCGGTCGTCGATCCCGACGCCGTGTTTCTCGCAGACGATTCCGGTAGGGAGCAACGACTCGTGGCGATCGGCATGTCGAAACGAATACGCGTCTTGTTCGTCGTGCATGTCGAGCGCGGCCAGCGAGACCGCATCATCAGTCGCGACTCGCGCCGAGGAGACACTCTATGACCAAGGCCGCTAAGATCACGCAACCGACCCAGGCGTCGCTCGATGATCTGCCCGAGATCGACGTGACGAAAGCGAGGATTCTCGGCCGCGGTCTTCGTAAGGATCGCAAGCTGCCGTTGCGTGCTTTGCGCGAAGCCGCAGACAAGACCCAGGAGGAGATCGCACGCCTCGCGGGGATGGACCAGAGCGAGATCTCGCGGGTCGAGCAGCGGGACGACCTGCGGTTGTCGACTCTCCGCCGATATGCGCGCGCACTCGACGCCGAGATCGAGATCGTGGCCGTGTTGCCGACGGGGCATCGCATCAAGCTGGAGCTGTGACGCACCGGCGTCCCCGCCGGGCAGAACCGTCTGGTAAGAACCCGGCATGTTTCGCATGCCGGCCGAATGGCAGCTGCACGACGCTGTGTGGACGGCATGGCCACACGATCCGGATCAGTGGATCGAGGGCGTCGCGGCGCCGCAGCGGGCGCTGATGGCGATGGTGGCCGCGATCGTCGACCTCGAGGGCAGCCGGCCGCGCGGCGAGCGGGTGGAGCTGCTGGTGCGCGACGGTGGCGATGAAGCGGCGGCGCGGGCGCTGCTCGGCCCCGCGGCGGCCGGGGTCCGGTTCCACCACCTGCGCTACGGCGACGTCTGGCTGCGCGATACCGGGCCGATCTTTGTAACGCGGCCCGGCGAGCTGTCGGCGGTGCAGTTCGGCTTCGATGGCTGGGGCGGCAAGTACCTGATGGCGGGCGACACCGAGGTCGCGGGCCGCGTGATCGCGAAGGCGGGCGTGCGCGGGGCGGCGTTCGACTTCGTGCTCGAGGGCGGCGCGGTCGAGGTCGACGGCGAGGGCACGGTGCTGACGACGCGGCAGTGCCTGCTCGGCGGCGCGCGCAACCCCGGCATGGACCAGGCAGCGCTCGAGGCCCGGCTGTGCTGGGCGCTCGGCGGCGAGCGGGTGATCTGGCTCGACCGCGGGCTGGCCAACGATCACACCGACGGCCACATCGACACGCTCGCGCGGTTCGTGATGCCGGGCGTGGTCGCGTGCATGGAGCCGGCGGCGGGTGACCCCAACCGCGACGCGCTCTCCGCCGTGCTCGCCGACCTCGGCGCGGCGCGCACCGCCGCAGGCGAGCCGCTCGAGGTGGTCACCGTGCCGTCGCCCGGCGCGGTCGAGGACGCCGCCGGCAACCTGATGCCGGCGAGCTACCTGAACTTCTACATCGCCGACACCGTGGTCGTGGTGCCGACCTACGGCGTCGCGGCCGACGACGCGGCCGTGTCGGCGATCGCGGCGATGTTTCCGACGCGGCGAGCGGTCGCCATCGACGGCAAGCCGGTCGTGGTCGGCGGTGGCGCGTTCCACTGCGCGACCCAGCAGCAGCCGCGGGTCGCCGGATCGCCGGGGTGATGGCCACGCGCCGCGCGCGGCGCGCTAAGGTGGGCGCATGGAAGTGACCGTCGCTGCGCTGCAGACTGCCCTGACCGACGACGTCGCCGAGAATGTCGCGCGGGTGACGGCGCTGGTCCGGCAGGCGGCGGGCCGCGGCGCGCAGATCGTGCTGCCGAGCGAGTTGTTCGAGGGCCATTACTTCTGCCGCGCGCAGCGCGAGGCGGAGTTTGCGCGGGCGCGGCCGGCGGACGAGCATCCGACGCTGCGGCAGTTCCAGGCGCTCGCGGCCGAGCTCGGCGTGGTGATCCCGGTGTCGTTCTTCGAGCAGGCCGGGCCGGAGCACTACAACTCGGTCGCGGTGATCGATGCGGACGGCCGGCGGCTCGGGGTCTATCGCAAGAGCCACATCCCCGACGGGCCGGGGTATCAGGAGAAGTTCTACTTCAAGCCGGGCAACACCGGCTTCCGCGCGTTCGCGACGCGGTTCGGCACGATCGGCGTGGCGATCTGCTGGGATCAGTGGTTCCCCGAGGCGGCGCGCGCGATGACCCTGGCGGGCGCCGACGTGCTGTTCTATCCGACGGCGATCGGCACCGAGCCCGAGGAGCCGGAGCTCGATAGCCGCGACGCCTGGCAGCGCGTGATGATCGGCCACGCCGTGGCCAACGCGGTGGGCGTGGTGGCGGCCAACCGGATCGGCACCGAGGGCGCCGGCCCCACGGCGGTCGCGTTCTACGGCAGCTCGTTCGTCGCCGATGCGCGCGGCGACAAGCGCGCCGAGCTCGGCCGCGACGAGACCGGGATCGCACTGGCGACGCTGGACCTCGAGCAGATCCGGCGGATCCGGGCCAGCATGGGGTTTTTTCGCGATCGCCGGCCATCGCTGTACCGCGCGCTGACCGACTAGCAGCGATGACCGGAGCGGTCGCACCCCGGCGCTGCGATACCGCGCACACCGACGCGACCGGGTAGGCCGCGGCCGGGAGAGACGACGGCGTGGCGGAGATATTCAACGCGACCGCAGCGTCGGCGGCGGTTGGTTCCCGAGCGAGCCGCAACACAATGTTCCGCGGCTGCGGGCGTGCATCGCGACGAAGAACGGGTTACCCAGGACACGTGAGATCGCCGTTCGCGCCTGTGGTGCTGTCGATCGTGGCGTTGCTCGCCGCGCTTGCGCGGTGGCAGATCCAGGGCTCGCACAACGTCTACACGGCGATCTCGAAGCGGTTCTACATTCCGGATCCGGATCTCGGCTGGCAGGTGAGCCCGGTGCATCCGGTCTGGGTCGGCCTCGAGATCTGCGCGGTGATCGCCGCGATCGCCGTCGGGCTCGCGGTCGGCGGCTGGATCATCCGGCGGCGCGAGGCGAAGCGCGGTCAGCGCGCCACGGGGCTGCGCGCGGCGGCGTGGCTGGTGGCGGCGGCGCCGCTGATCGTGCCGATCTGGGCGTTCGCGAGCGGCGGCGGGCCCCGGGGCGGGCTCGACACGCTGCCGGCGTCGACGATCCAGGGCATCGAGGCCGGCATCACCGGGATGAAGGTGTCGGCGGGCCACGAGACGTTCGACGCGCGGTTCGCCGGCGGGATCCGCGGCTCGTGGCAGGGCGACCCGCACGACCTGACCCGGCCGGTCGCGGCGCAGATCAACGTCGACGCGGCCGGGGTCGACACCGGCATCGACGAGCGCTCGTCGCACGCGCGCGAGGCCTACCTGCACGCCGACCAGTTCCCGAAGGTCACCGTCGCGCTCGACCGCGTCCTGGCGGCGGGCCAGCAGGGCGCCAACACCGTCGGGTTCCGCGTCCACGGCACGCTCGGCCTGATCGGCAAGACGCACTCGATCGAGATCACCGGCACGCTCAAGCGGCCCGACGCCGCCGCGCTGCAGCGGCTCAACCTGTCCGGCGATGTCCTGCTGGTGCAGGCCGACTTCGCCGTGCTGATCAAGGACACTGCCCTCGCGAGTGACGCCAAAGACTTCGACGGCGATCGGATCCCTATTCATGTGTCGCTGGTGATGCGCCACACCAGCGGCTGACGACCCGGCGCATGGAGCAGACCATGAGATTGTTCAAGCTACTCGTTCCCTCGACCATCTTTGCCGTCTTCGGCGCAGTCACAGGCTTTCTGGGCGGCCCGGCATTCGCCGCGGATCCGGAGCCGGATTCCATCGTCGTGCTCGCCAAGCACACCGAGGCCAAGCCCGATGATCCGGTCAAGGTGCAGTTCACCTCGTTCAAGGTCACCAAGGCGAGCTTCGATCCCAAGAAGGTCGAGGGCGGCAAGGTGACGATCGTGATCGACACGAGCAGCCTCAAGACCGGGATCGAGAAGCGCGACGCGCATCTCAACACCCCCGACTTCCTCGACACCAAGAAGTTCGCCAGCATCACGGTCGACATCGACAAGGTCAAGAAGAAGGCCGACAAGACCTACACCGCCGAGGCGACGGTGAAGTTCCGCGACGTCACCAAGAAGTATCCGGTGACGTTCGACGTGGTCGGTCAGACGGCCGACAGCATCCGGATCAAGAGCGAGGTGGCGTTCTCGCGGCTCGACTTCAAGGTCGGCAAGGACTCCACGAATCCCAAGGAGGCCCCGGCCCAGAAGGAGCTGGTGATCCAGATGAATCTGACGCTCAAGAAGACCTGAAAGACCTGGGCCCCCCGCGGCGCGCGGCGTCAGTTGATCGTGACGGTGCCGCGCACGGTGATGCGCTGCGCGAACGCCTGCGACGTGGTTCGCGGCAAGAGCGGGTTGCCGGTGATCGTCAGGTTGCCACCGACCTCGCCGAACCGGGTCAGCCCGGTGAAGCTGCGCAGCTGCGCGTTGCTGGTGACGATCATCGAGCCGGACACGCCTTCGAGCGCGCCGAGCCCCGTGAAGTCGCGCAGCCCGCCGCTGCCGGTGACCGTGAAGTCGCCGCCGATCGACTGCAGCCGCGCCAGCCCGGGCAGGCCGGCGAGCACCGGCAGGTTGCTGAGCGCGAGGTCGTTGCCGATCGAGGTCAGCGCGTCGAGCGCGATCGTGGTCAGCGCGGGCAGGTTCATCAGCTGCACGTCGAAGGTGGCGAACACCAGGCCCGGCGCGTTGATCGTCGCGAGCGAGTTGTTGTTGGTCGCGAGCAGGCTGCCGATCGTGAGCAGCGACGGCAGGTCGACCCGCGCGAGCTTGGGGTTGCCATCGAGCCGGACGAAGTCGCCGATCGTCGACAGCACCGGGGCCGACACGGCCGTCAGCGACGCGTTCGTGGTCACCAGCAGCCGGACGTCGAGCTTCTGCAGGCCGGGGAGCGCGACGCTGGCGAGCGCGTCGTTGCCGCTGACCTCGATGAGCTGGGCCTGGCGCAGGCCGGCGAGGCCGGCGAGCGAGGCCAGCGAGCGGTTCGAGCGGATCGCCAGGGTCGACGTGGTGGTCTGCAGGTTGTCGAGGCCGGCGAGCGACACCAGGCCGCCGTTGTTCGAGATCAGCAGGCTGGTGTCGATGTCGACGAACGACTCGAGGCCGCGCAGATCGCGGAGCCCATCGTTGCCGATCAGCTGGATACCGCTGGCGCGCTTGAGCTGCGTCAGCGCGGAGATGTCGGTCAGTGCATCGTTGCCCTGGATCAGGTAGGTGCCGCCGATCTCGCGCAGCTGATCGAAGCCCGCGAGCGAGGTCAGGCTGGGGTTGCCGGCGACGACGAGGTCGCCGGTGATGATCTGCAGATCGGCGTAGTGCGGCAGCGCGTCGCCGGAGGTGCCGGCGATCAATAGCTCGCCCTCGATGCAGTTGACGCCGGTCAGCTGGCTGAAGTCGCTCGCGCTGCGCACGGCGATCGTGCCCTTGAGGACCTTGCCGCCCGCGCACGCGACGGTGGTCGAGCCGTTGCACACAAACTGGGTCGAGGTGATCTCGTCGTCGTCGAGGAAGGTGTCGCCGTCGTGGTCGAGGCCGGTGTGGATCGCGACGCCGCCGGTCGGGCAGTTCGGGCCGGTGGGCTCGAGCTCGACGCGCACGAGGGTGTTGGGTCCGCCGAGCGAGACGTCGCTCTTGCATCCGCCGGGATCACTTGGGCAAGCTGTCGAGCAGGGAGCGGACACGCTGGGCATGGGGCGAGCGCGGGAACCGGGCGAGGAATGCAGCCCCGAGCGAGCGGGCGCGTGCGGCGTCCCGCTGTGCGATCACCGCTTCGATCGTCACCACGTCGGCCTCGGCGTCGAGATCACCGCTCGGGAAGCGCTGATGATACTCCGCGATCGCCGCGAGCGCGGCGGTGACATCGCCGGCGGCGAGCCGTGCGCGCGCCCGGTCGACCAGCGCGACCTCGGCGGCGAGCCGGCCCGTCGCGGTGATCGCGGGCGGCGGAGGCTCGGTAGCGATGGCCGGCAGCGCCGGAGGCTCGGCGACGGGCGGCGCAGGTGGGGCGATCGGCTCAGCGGCCTCGGTGACGGGCGCAGGCTCGGCGGGTGGCTCGGGCGTCATCGCGGCCGTCGCGGCCGGCTCCGGCGCGCGAGGCTCGGGGGCACGCGCCTGCGGCGGTGCGGTGTGCGTTCGCAGTCGACGCGCGGGCGGCGCGGCCTCGGGCACCGCACCCGGGGCCGGAGCGACGGGAGCCTGCGCGCTCGCGGCCGGCGTATCCGCCACCGATGCGGCGATGGGGGCCGGCGGGCTCGGGTCCGGCGCCGCGTGCTCGATCGCGCCCCCGAGCCGCGGCGCGCTCGGCGCTGCGCGTACGGCCACCGGACGAACCGCGGGTTCGCGCCCCGGCGACTGCCAGATCGCCAGGCCGACGACGCCGCCGAGCGCGACGACCACGGCGGCCAGCTTCCAGGTCGCCGCGATCGCACCGGCCTCGCTCCCCGCGCTCGCGCCCGCGGCGAGCACCGCGACGATGCCGAGCCGCCTGGCCACGCGCGCCCGGCTCCCCGCCGGCGGCGTATCGGACCGGGCCGACGCGATCAGCGCACGCGCGATCGGAGAACCAGGGTCGTCGATCAAACGCCGCGGGTCATCCATGCTGGTTGCTCCTCGCTTCGAGTCGGGCGACGTGCGCGGCGAACAGCTCGCGCGCCCGCCGCAGCCGCGATGCCACCGTGCCCGCCGGCAGGTCGAGGCAGCTCGCGATCTCTGCCATGGTCGAGCCCTCGAGCTCGAACAGGACGAAGACCGGCCGCGTGTCGTCGGGCAGCTGGTCGATCAGCTCGTCGAGCAGCTGGCGCGCCCGCTTCTGGTCGACCAGCTCGTCGAGCGCCGGCCCGGCGTCGACCGGCTCGTGCTCCGGGGTCGGTGCCTGGCGCCGGCGCTGCAGCGCGCGCCGGGTGTCCGACGCGACGCGGACGGCGGTGCCGAACAGGAACGCCTTCTCCTTGCCGGCCTCGATCACGTCGAGCTTGCGCGACGCCACCACGAACACCTCCTGCGCTGCATCGTCGACGGCATCCGGCGCCACGCCGAGCCGGCGCACCGAGCGCCACACGAAGTCGTAGTGGTCGTGGAACATCGCGGATAGTCGATCGGCCACCATCGCCGGGCGCACCGGGACTGAGAGCTGGAACCGCTTGGCTTCGCTCACCATCCGTTAGTAGCAATGGCCGGTCCAGCCCCGTTTGATCAACGAAATTGCAGCCCGATGCCGAGCACGAGCCAGCCGGTGACCAGCGGCGTCTCGTGGATCGCGACGTTGGGGGCGAACAGGTAGCGGTCGCGCACCAGCGGCACCGACGCTCCCAGCTGCAACTGGGCGAAAATGTTCTGGTAGAGCGGCAAACCGACGCGCCCGTGGGCGCCGATCGCGAGCCAGACGATCTCCATCCCCGGCGCGATCGCAGGCCAGGTCCAGCGCCGGCACGCCGCCGGCCGCACGGCGAGCCAGGTGAAGCGCGCCTCTCCGCCGTCCACGCCCTTGGTGTCGCGCCCGGCGATCGCAGCGAGCTCGAGCCGGTAGTCGCCGCGCCACGGAACTCGCGCCTCGACCACCGCGGCGAACATCGCCGCCGGGCCGACGCCGGCATCGATCATCGCGTCGAGATCGGCCTCGACCGCCGCCGCCGGAAGGCTCGGCGGCGGCTCCGTGCGGGGCCGCGGCAGGATGCTCGCGGTCGGATCGATCGCGAGCGCCGTCACCAGCGCGAACGCGTTCGCGAGGTCCTCGCAGCGCTGCGCCGCGAGCTCCTTGTCGGCCGCCGTGTCGATCCCACGGGGGGCGCTGCCCCCCGCCCCGCCGGCAGAGCCGGCAGGGTCCCCACCCCCCGCCGCCTCGCTACGCTCGTCGATCTCCAGCGTGCCGCGAAATCCGTCGGCGGTCTCCTGGATGGTGATGACGAACACGCGGCGCGCCGGCGCCCCGAACCGGACGTTCGCCGTGCGCTCGAGGATCGCCGATTCGATCGCGCCGAGCGTCGGACAGCTCGCCGGAGCCGCATAGCGCAGCTCGACGACCTCCGCGCTCGCGTGCGCCGGCGTCGCCCCGCCAACCACGGCGGCGACCGCGATCGACAGCCAGCGCCACGACATGCTCCGACGATGACCGTGCGATCGCGCTCCGTCAATCCGCCGCGCGCCACCAGGCCGGCAGAGTTCGTCCGGCTGCATCCCGCGGCGACGCCGCGCGCACCGCGATCGACGACCGCGCGATCGCGCGCACCGAAGAGATCGGCGAGGATCGGCCGCGGAGCGCGAGCAGTATCCCGCGGTCGGGGCACGTAGGCCGGCAGAGTTCGTCCGGCTGCTTCCCCGCGGCGACGCCTCGCGCACCGCGGTCGACGACCGCGCGATCGCGCGCACCGCGCTGCGCAGGGTTGGCACGCGCGCGCCGAGGCACGGTGGGTGCACGACCGCCGGTCTGCTCCGGGAGGTGAGCCCCGCCGCCGTGGTCGCGATCTTAGCGGTCACCGCGGCCGCCGCGATCGTCGTATCGCAGATCCTCGCCCGCGATGCCGACCGCTGGTAGCGCTGATCCCTCGCAGCGTGGGGTCCGGATCCCGGCAGCGCCCGCTGCTCGCGCGGCGCTCCAGCTAGCCACGCACCGGATCGCCTTCAACAGATTCCGGCTCGACGCCGCAACCTGCCGCCCAGGCTCCTCCGTCTCGGTCGCCGAAACTGAGCTGCGTTACCGGCAAACCTGGCCAGGTCCGTCGGAGACCGTCACGCAGCTGCGGCCCTTCGGGCACGCGGAGGTGTCCTTGCAGCGGATCTCACAGCTTTTGAACTCGGGACCTCGTGGACCGGCGAATCCATAATAGTGAATGCACGACAGACCGGCCGCGCAGCTGTCGCCGGGCCCGCACGCCTCCTCGATGCCGGGGCCGCCCGCGGCCGGCGCCGTCGTCGTCGTCGTCGATCCGGATCCGGGTTGCGATGCAGTCCCCGACGCTGCGCCCGGCTCCGTCGTTATGCTGCGGTGGCGCCGGCGCTGCGGCGGAGCCCGCCGGCGGCGCGGTCGCGACGGCTGTCTCACCTGACCCGGCAGCCGGAGACATCGACGGGGACGAGCTGTGACACCCGATCCAGAGGAGCAGCAGGAGGCGCTTCACATACATGCCCGTGTTTCCCATTCCCCGCGATCTCACGCAACTCGTTACCCCACAGGATGACGCACGCGGCGCCGGTCTCTGCTACCGTCGACTCATGCGGGGCGCCGGACGTCGATGAAGACCATCGGTGTCGATCTTTGGGCAGATCAGATTCGCGGTGGCGGCAACAACAACGTCACGTGCCTGCAGTCGACGTCGGCGCCGAGGCTCCGCAAGGGGTTCCGCGATCTGTTCGTGGGCGCCTATGCCGGCTTCGCCGAGCGTTGCCGCGAGATCAACGAGCCCGGCATCGCGCTGGTCGCCGTCGACGAGGTGACCGGCCGGCCGATGGGGCTGGTCCGGCTGCTCGCGCGCGTCCAGCGCCACGTCGCCGCGATCATCGGGCGCCACGACGAGTGCGATCTCTACCTCAACGCGCACGCGCGGCTCGCGCTGCGCCACCTCGCCGTCGTGCTCGACCCCGTCCAGGACTGGCGGCCGGGCGCGAACGTGCGCTACCGCGTGCTCGACCTGCGCACCAGCGACGGGTTCAACGACGAGAACGATCGCGCGCTGCGCGGCCTGCGCTGCGAGGGTCCGGCGCTGCTCCGCTGCGGCGGCTACGGGCTGTTCATCATGCCGCTCGGTGATCCGACGGACTGGCCGGGCGACGCCAAGGACGCCTGGGCGTTCCTGCCCGAGCGGGTGTACTTCGACGAGCTCGACAAGAGCCCGCTCGGCTCGGTGCGCCGCGTATCCCGCCCGTCGCCCCAGCTGCCGTCGCTCAACACCGCGGTCACCCACCGCAGCCTGATCATCCGCACCCACGGCCCGCACGACACCAGCGACGGCCTGGTCGACAGCGGCGACACCGCCGGCACGCTCGAGCTGATCGGCCCGCGCAACCGCGGCACGATCCGGATCGGCCAGGACGAGCTGCGCGACGGCGTCTTGATCGGTCGCTACGCGCGCTGCAACAACGCCCAGCTCGCCGACGACCCGTCGCTGTCGCGGGTCCACGCGCTGCTGATCCAGATCGGCGACGCGATCCTCGCGATCGACACCGCGAGCCTCAACGGCACGCGCGAGGTCAACCAGCCCAAGGCGCGGCTGATCCAGCTGCTGGGCGACACCGAGCTGGTGCTCGGCACCGCCACGCGGGCGCGCTGGCACTGGATGTCCTAGCACCGCGTCGTGGCACATGAGATCTTCATGACCCGTGGGATGGGTCGCCCCGGCGGCGGTTGGGACTTGCGCCGCGCGGTGCTGCACAACACACTCCGGCGATGACCCGCCTCGCCCAGGTGGCGACCGCGCTCCTGATCACGGCGCTGCTCGGTGCCCCGGCCCGCGCCGCGCGAGAGGACCACTTCCCGCTGCCTCCCGGCACGCCGGACAACGTCGTCCAGCTCTACGAGCAGTTCCCCGTGGTCGAGCTGGTGACGATGGGCGTCGGCTCGCTGATCTGGGAGCGCCACGGCCACATCGCGCTGTGCATCTACGAGCGCGATCGGCGCAACGACCGCTGCTACAACTACGGCATCGGCGACTTCCGCCATCCGATCTCGATGGCGTGGGGCTTCCTCCGGGGCAACGGCAGCTTCTGGGTCGGCAAGTCCTCCGTCGAGGAGATGCTGTCGATCTACGTCTACGCCGACCGCACCATCTGGGTCCAGCCGCTGCCGCTGACCCCCGAGCAGAAGCACCAGGTGATCGCCAAGCTCGAGCACGACATCCTCGACGCCAACAAGTACTACGCCTACGACCATTTCTGGGACAACTGCACGACGCGCGTGCGCGACGTCATCAACGACGCCGCCGGCGGCAAGCTGTCGGCGATGACCGAGCCGACCGACGACCGGACCTTCCGCGACCTCGCCCGCGAGGGGTTCTTCGGCATGCGCGTGCCGCTGCTCATCACCGACATCGCGATGGGCCGCGTCACCGATCGGCGGCCGACGTACTTCGAGCGCATGTTCCTGCCGCAGTACCTGCGCGAGGCGGTGGCCAAGCTGTGGGGCATCCCGCCGACGGCGCTGTACGAGCGGCGCGGGCCACCGCCGCTCAGCGACGCCCCGAGCGGGCGAGTGTGGTTCGCCCTGCTGATCGCGCTCGCGACGTCCCCCGCGTGGATCGCGCGACTGATCGGCCGCGGCCAGCGCCTCGGCCTGGGGATCGCCGTCGTCCCCTACGTCGTGCTCGGCACCGTGCTGCTCGGCCTGGCGATCATCAGCCCGCTGCCCTACGTCCGGTGGAACGAGACCTGCCTGGTGCTCCTGCCGCTCGACGTGCTCGTGCTGGTCTTGCCCGCCGAGCGCCGCGTGCGCTACGCGCGCGCCCGGATCGCGATGCTCGCCCTGATCGCCGTGCTCGGCCTCGTCGGCGTGCTCGAGCAGCCGCTGTTCGCGATGCTGCTGTGGCCGGCGATCCCGCTCGCCGTCGCCGGGTTCTGGCCCCAGCGCGCCGCGCGCGTCGGCCAGATCGAGCCGGCCGAGGCTGCCGCGATCGCGGTCGAGCCGACGCGCAAGCGCAAGCGCCACGCGCGGTGACATCACAGCACGGAGGCGACGATCACCGCCGTCATCAGGACGCCGCACGTTGCGCGCGAGGGCGCCCCAGTACCAAGTCACCACCGGCTGCGGATCAACTTGGTGCTCAGGTCGGCGATCTTCGACGTGCGCTCATGCCTTCGGTACCGGACACCGCCGCAGCGCTTCGAAGATCAATCGTTCGAGCGAGACATCGCTGCCTTGCGCTGCTGCCGCCGCGACCGCCGCGTGCGCGATCGCAGGTTTCCACCCAAGTCCCGTCAGCGCCGCCTTGGCCTGCGTGCACAGGATCGCCTCGCTGAGTCTGCTCGCAGAGCAAATGCCCGACGCGTTGGTCGAGGCCGTCGCGCTGACCGCATCCGCGTGGGCGCCGGTCTCACGCAAAACCGATTCCACCGTCCCCATCGGCGCAGCTGCGCCCGCGCGAGCATCGATCCGAGCCACCGATTTCGTCCTGTTCACCACATCGCCACGAGCGTCCGCTCCGACCCCGGGTATCGTCGTGCTCGCGCCCACGTGGACGCCGGTTTCGCGCGAAGCTGACTCCGCGGTGGTTCTCGTCTCCATGCCAGTGTTGACCCAGGTGATCATGTCGGTTGCGTTTGTGCGCGCAGCAGCTTCGGTACCCCGTGGCCCTTCCGGCACGCGCTCTTGAGCCGACTGGACCGACGCACCGTGTCGACGGACCTCGAGTTGTTCTGCCGTGCCGCTGATCGTCAGCGCTCCCCGATGATGGGCGCGGTGGCACGCACCGCACAGGGTCACGAGGTTCATGGCATCGTGGCTGCCACCATCGGCGCGGTGCACGATATGGTGGAGCTCCAGACCGCGCGCCGATCGACAGCCCGGCACGCGGCAACGCCCGCCATCGCGGCGCCACACCAGGCGCGCGGCGGCGGGCGGAATGTCCTGGTACGCCCGCTCGGGTGCGGGACCGTCGATCGATCCGATGTGCTGCGCGTCGCACATGGCACGATCGATCGTCTCGGGATCGATCGCGACCTGCGCGCCGGCACCCTCCTGCCAGGCCCGACGACAGCGCTGACACACGGTCAGCGCGATCTGGAACTTTGCGCGGCCACTCGGTTCGGCCGTCGGTGCGCCATCGAGCACCGAATTGCAGAGGGCCGCGACAAACGCGTCATCAGCCAGGTTCGAACCGTGCTCGTCGTCGAGCAACGTACGCGTCTGCCGTAACAGCGCGAACGTCTCTGCCGCGAGCTCGAACCGGACCACATGCGTGCGCGCCTTGGGATCGGGCGGGTCATCGGGCCGATCGCCCGGGTGATGATCGGCCACGATCTCCTCGATCTGGCGAAGGTTCTTGCCAATCGCCGCCGCGATCCAGGCCGCCTCGGTCGCGGGTGTCGCCACGCGGGTCAGCTCGCGGACTGCCGAGAACGCAAGCTCATCGGCGGTGAGCGCCGAGGTGAGCCGGGGCAAGGTGCCCAGCGCCCGTGCGACCCGCAGCCGATCCTGCGCGGTGCGCGGGGCATAGCCGAGCGCGCGTTCGAGATAGTCGAGGGCCGATACCATACCCAGCGGCCACCAGATCTGCAGTACCTCGGCTTCGCGCAGCCAGTGCATCTCCTCGGCATCGAGCGCGGCGCGGCTGCGCCGGATCGCCCGCAGAGCGCGGTCGACCGTGCGCCAGTCGGGCTCCGTTTCTCGTGGAACATCCGGCGCCCACATGGGCACAGACTCGGACTCGACTGCTGAATCCTCCATCACATTGCTCAGCATCGCTCAGACTCCTGCTCTATCGCACACCTCTTCTAGCACACGAGATTTCGGAGCCATGGTTTGCGCTACGCTCGACGATTCGCGGTCGTCGTCGGAAATTCGCCGGTGTTGCGCGATTTCGCGCTCACAGCGCAAGCCAGCGCGCTGTAGCGGAGATCCATTCGCGGTCCTCGATCTCGAGTCAAATGGATTCTGTCAAGCGTCAAGCGAATTCGACATATATGCCAATCATTGCCACTTCGAATGTCTGGGCGCGCTGCCTGCTGAACACGCTGGACGTGCCCGTAACCGTGCTGGTCCGCCGACCAGAAGCAGAACGATCGGCCGCAGTGCTCGAGGGGACGGCTCGTTGGGGGCGTGCGTGAGAGATCGCCTGTCCATCGACCTGCATCAGCATGAGCGGCGCAGGCGGCCCACTTTGCGAAAGATCCTTGTGTGCGGTCCTGATGCGCGATGTCGACGGTGCTCGGGGCCACCCGATACACTGATCCAGCTCAATATCAATATCATATATAAAATCTGAGGGGGGGGGCGGTATGCGAGCATCAGGGCTGTGGGCAGTGGCGTGAGGTCGGTGAGCCGGGCGCCGGCACCCGATGAACACGCCGTGGCGCGCGGGTCACGGACCGAGCCACTGTCCACAGGCCGGTCGGTGATCTGCGCTGACCTTCGCTCGGGTCTGCCACGGGGTCGGACCGCGCCCAGATGGGCGCAACGGATCCCCGCTCACATGAGACCGATGCGGATCACATCGGCGGGGTGAGCTGGAGGACCGAGAACAGAACCATAGGGCCGCCGGCAACCGCCCCGAGACACGGTGCGACGGGGGCGGCGTCGCATTCGCGGTGGGGCGGCCGGCGCGAGCGACGAGCCGAGCGCCGAGGATCGCGGTATCGTGGCCGCGAGGACCGCCGATGCTCAGACGCACGTTGTTTCAGTCCGCCGCCGTGACGGCGGTGCTCGCCGCGTTCCGCAAGACGCTGTCGTTCGCGAAAGGAGCCGAGGTGACCGACGATCCGATGCTCTCGCCCTGGACGGGGCCACACGGCGGGTTCCCGCGGTTCGACAAGCTCAAGGTCGCCGAGTTCGGGCCCAAGACCCACCAGGCGATCGAGATCGCGCGCGGCGAGATCGCGGCGGTCGCGTCGGTGACGGCGCCGGCGACGTTCG
Source organism: Deltaproteobacteria bacterium (assembly GCA_005887925.1). Classification (GTDB taxonomy): domain Bacteria; phylum Myxococcota_A; class Polyangia; order Haliangiales; family Haliangiaceae; genus JABFXX01. The sequence continues at coordinate 25,626 of VBLP01000237.1, forward strand.
ACAACACGATCGCCGCGCTCGAGAACACCGGGCGGTCGCTGACCCGGGTCAACAACCTGTTCAACATCTACACCTCGACGATGTCGGACCAGGAGGTCAGAAAGCTCGAGCAGGAGCTGGCGCCGGTGGTCCAGGCGTTCCAGGACGAGATCACCCAGAACGAGGCGCTGTTCGCGCGGGTCAAGGCGGTGTACGACGCGCGCAAGACCGCCAGGCTGACGCCCGAGCAGCTCCGGGTCGTCGAGCTGACCTACCGCGGCTTCGCGCGCCAGGGCGCGGCGCTGCCGCCCAAGGACAAGGCGCGGCTCAAGGACATCAACGGCCAGCTCGCGGTGCTGTACACCAGGTTCGCGCAGAACGAGCTCGCCGACGAGGAGAACTACTCGCTCGAGATCGGCAGCGAGGCCGACCTGGCCGGGTTGTCCGAGTCGCTGCGCGCGTCGGCCAGGGAAGCGGCGCAGGCCAAGAAGCTCACCGGCAAGTGGCTGATCGCGAACACGCGG
>VBLP01000237.1:26199-35512 GCA_005887925.1 Deltaproteobacteria bacterium
CCAAGCTGCTCGGCTTCCCGAGCTACGCGCACTGGATCATCGACGACAACATGGCGAAGACGCCGGACGCGGCGATGGCGCTGTGCATGAAGGTGTGGAAGGCGGCCGTCGCGCGGGCGCGCGAGGAGATCGCCGACATGCAGAAGGTCGCCGACGCCGAGAAGGCCGGCCACAAGATCGAGCCGTGGGACTACCGGTTCTACGCCGAGAAGGTCCGCAAGGCGAAGTACGACCTCGATCAGAACGAGGTGAAGCCCTACCTGCAGCTCGACAAGATGCGCGAGGCGATGATGTGGGCGGCCGGGCAGCTCTACGGGCTGTCGTTCGTCCAGGTCCACGACGTCCCGGTGTGCCAGCCCGACGTCACGGTCTACGAGGTGATGCGCGACGGCAAGCACGCGGGCCTGTGGTACTTCGATCCCTACGCGCGCGACGGCAAGCAATCGGGCGCGTGGATGAACGAGTACCGTACGCAGGAGAACCTGCAGCAGCCGGTCGCGCCGATCGTCTCGAACAACGCCAACTTCGTGAAGGCGTCGGGTGCGGTGCTGATCTCGTGGGACGACGCGCGCACCATGTTCCACGAGTTCGGCCACGCGCTGCACGGCCTCAACTCCAGCGTCCACTACCCGTCGCTCGCCGGCACCAGCGTCAAGCGCGACTTCGTCGAGTTTCCCAGCCAGCTCAACGAGCACTGGCTGACCACGCCCGAGGTGCTGAACAAGTTCGCGCTGCACTACCAGACCGGCGCGCCGATCCCGGCCGCGCTGCTCGCCAAGGTCGAGAAGGCCAAGCACTTCAACCAGGGGTTCTCGACCGTCGAGTACCTCGCCGCGGCGATCTACGACCTCAAGATCCACACCGCGCCGGCCGACAAGCCGATCGACGCGACGGAGTTCGAGCAGCGCACGATGAAGGAGATCGGCTGCCCGCCCGAGATCGTGATGCGGCACCGGCCGACCCAGTTCGGCCACATCTTCTCCGGCGACGGCTACTCGGCGGGCTACTACAACTATCTGTGGGCGGACACGCTGACCGCCGATGCGGCCGAGGCGTTCGCCAAGGCGGGCTTCTACAACAAGCAGCTCGCCAAGCGGCTGTACGACTCGATCATGAGCGTCGGCAACTCGATCCCGCCCGACGAGGCATTTCGCCGCTTCCGCGGCCGCAACGTCGACACCAACGCGCTGATGCGCGATCGCGGGTTCCCAGTCGGCTGAAACTCGGCGACGATGCGGCATGCGCCTCGGTGGGGCCGTCACAGCGCTCGCGGTGCTCGCGGCGACCGCCGCGCCGGCGCGCGCCGACGAGCCGGTCGCCCCGGCGAACCCGCATGTCGAGCCGCCCGCCGCCGAGCCCGCGCCCGCCGAGCACGGCTGGCTCGAGGGCGACCACCTGACAGGCGACTGGGGCGGCGCGCGCAGCGCCCTGGGCGATGCCGGCGTGACGATCGACCTGATCTACGCCAGCGACCTGTTCACCGCGCGCGGCGAGACCGCGGCGCTCGGCCACATCGACGCCGCGCTCACCCTGGACAGCAAGAAGCTCGGGCTGTGGGACGGCGGCACGCTCTACGTCCTGGTCCAGAACAACCACGGCACGAAGATCAACGACCACGTCGGCTCGGATCAGCCGGTGACCAACCTCGAGGCCGATCCGTACACCCAGCTCAGCGAGCTGTTCATCGAGCAGACCGCGCTCGACGAGCGGCTGCGGATCCGGATCGGCAAGCAGGACGCCAACCGCGACTTCGGCACGCCGCGGTTCGGCGGCAACTTCATCAACAACAACTTCGGCATGTACCCGACGGCGCCGCTGGCGTCGTATCCGACCACCGGCCTGGGCGCGCTGGTCTCGGCGCGACCGGTCGACTGGCTCACCGGCAAGCTGGCGATCTACGAGGGCAGCCCCGAGACCGGCGGCCTCGGGCTCACCACCGCGTTCCGCATGGGGGCCGGCTACATGGTGGTCGGCGGCGCCTCGGTGACCCACCGCTTCGGGCCGGGCGGCCGCGACGGCGGCCTCACCAGCGCCGGGGTGTGGCGGCAGTCGGCTGACGTCTCCGAGGTCGGCGTGTCCGCGCCTCGGACGTTCGACACCGACACCGGCTGGTTCTTCCAGCACGACGAGCGGATCTACCTGCACCCGACCGACCCCGACGATCCGCGCGGCCTCACCCTGATCGCGCGCGTCAGCTGGTCCCAGCCCGATCGCAACCTCGTCACGCGCTACGCCGGCGCCTCGGCCGCCTGGCACGGCGTCGGCCCGCGGCACAACGACACCGCCGGCATCGGCGGCGGCTACCTCCGCGTCACCGAGCCGGTGGGCGGCAGCCCCGGTCCCGCCGACGAGTGGTTCGTCGAGGCGTTCTACAAGCTGCGCCTCACCAGCTTCGTCAGCCTGCAGCCCGACCTGCAGTGGTTCCACCACCCCGGCGGCGACGGCAGCGACGTCTTCGTCGCCGGCGTGCGGTTCAAGGTCAAGCTGTGACGGCGGCGCTGAGCGGATCGCACTGTGCTAGCCTGGCCGTCATGGATCCCGTCGGCGCATATACGGCGGATCGGGCAGCGGCCCTGTCCGGTGTACCGAAGTCCACGATTCACTGGTGGGCTCGCCACGATGTGCTCGTGCCAAGCGTGTCGGCGACTCGCGTCATGCTGTGGTCGTATGCCGACCTCATGGGCTTGCGCGTGATCTACTGGCTGCGACAGCGCAAGACGACCAAGCTCGGCGTCGAGATCCCTCGCACGAGCATGCCTGCCGTTCGACGCGCATTGAAGGAGCTGCGCGCGCTGGAGGTCTCGATCTGGGATCGCGAGCGACCGTCCCTCCTCGTCGACACCCGCGGCCAGATCTACGTCAAGGCCAGGGATGGAGTGCAGAACCTGGCTCGCCAGGTCGTCCGCGAGGATGTCCTCGATCTGATCGCGCCATTCCCTACGGCGGAGGGCACCCGCGGGCCGGACCTCGTCGCACCGCGCGCCGAGCTGCGGATCGTGCCGGGCAAGCTGAGCGGCTCGCCGCACGTGGTGCACACACGGCTCGAGACGCGCGCGCTCGCGGCGCTCGCCGCGGACGGCTTCGATGTAGCCGGCATCCAGCGTCTCTATCCATACGTCTCCCCGCCCCAGATCGCGCAAGCGCTGGAGCTCGAGCGTCAGCTCGACGACAACTTGCACAAGCGGGCGGCGTAGCGGCGAGGTCTTGTGACGCGCCGCCTGTTCGCGCTCGACCACAACTTCCCGCAGCCGGTCCTTGCGGCGATGTCCGACGCGCTGCCACAGGTCGAGCTGGTTCCGGTCCGCGATATCGACCCAGGTCTCACCGACCTCGACGACTGGGAGCTGCTCCGCGAGCTGTATCGGCACGAGCGACCGTGGGACGGGATGATCACGAACGACGAGGCGATGCTGTCGTTGCCAAAGGAGATGACGGTGCTCGATCAGACAGGTCTCACCCTGGTCGTCGCTAAGGGCGAGGGGCACAACCCGGTCCGGGCCATCGGGACACTGCTGTGCCACCTGAGCCACATCTGCCACCACACCACGCGCGGCACGGCCCAGATCTGGAAGCTGCGCGTCGCCCAGAAGAACGCCGAACCGGCGCGCGACTACCTCGAGACGATCGCGGCGAAGTCCAGGACGACGATCCAGAAGCTCGTCACCGAGCACAAGCTCTCCGCCTCCGAGTTGCGCCGCGGTTGATGGAAGAGCCGCCTCACCGACGCGACGGCTCGTCGTGGATCCCAACGTCCCGCCGCTGATGACGGTGCTCCTGATCCGATCCGACATCGCGCGATCGTCGGATCCCTCCAGCCCGACTCAAGTACAGGGTCTATGCTCTTCGATCGCTAGGGCGGGTTGGACGTGCGCACGCCACTCATCCCGGTCTTGCATACGATGCGATCGCGCGAGAGATCGTGGACGCGCGTGGTGCGGTTCCGTGAGTTCGTTACTATCTCTTGCTTGCGTCCAGGGACACGTAGGCGGCAATTGCCTCGTCTAGGCTCTTCTTCAACGTTGCTCTTTGATCGGGGACGATTCGGTCCGCGTCGTACCTGCTGCGGCTGTCTGCGACGCGGCTGTTCGTCGGAGGGCCTGCGGTCGTCGCCGGAACGACCTTCCGTGGGGCGGTACTACTGGTCGGCGATACCCCGATGAGCATGGAACGACGCTTCAACACGGCTTCCCCACGGACGCGAGTCGAATCCGATCCCGATGCGGCCACTGCGAGAGCCGTGCTCACCACCGACTCCGCGTTCCGCGACCCACCAGTCTCAGGTGAGGTCTGCTGGGCAGCGGGTGCTGGTGGAGCCTTGGGTCCGACGGGCCCTGCGGCTGCGAACGAGATTTCCCGCACGACAGATGCAGCAGGCACAGGCGAGGGCTTCCGCATGGGACCTGCGACGTGGAGAGTTGACCCCTTCTGAAGGATATCCACTGCAGGTTTGGTAACAGCTTTTCGCGTGACAATCGGTGCAGGTGGAGGTGACGCCTTTTGTGTCACATCAATTGGGGGCTCGACAGCCACTTCAAGCATCGGCAGCAGCTCCACAACCAGTTCACCCCGATTGTCGAGCTCCAGCGCGCCAAAATCTGGTGTCTGCCTCGATCCCGGATAGTCGATAACCCTGCGCTGGACGTAGCGTCCGATCTCGGTCCCCGTGACGAGCGGATTAAGCGTGCGAGCAAGCAAGCCGCCAGTGAGCGCTTCGATGAGGCAACCAGTGAACAGGGAGTGTCCCGGGATGGGCCCATTGTCCTGAGCAACCTCGTCGTCGAGCGCAGAAGTGACGATGCGGCGGCTTCGGCGACTGCGAAGCTGGCCCAATGGCTGTTCGCGTGCGTTGAACCCCGGCTCCTTGCCTCGCCACCGAACCACCCGATCAAGCGCAATGCCACTGTGACAGGCATCGAGAAACACGAGAAGATGCCTGACGGAGAGGTGGGCGACATCGCTCAGCCACGCGTCAAGTCTCACCCAGTTGCTCGTCTGGCCGCCCGGTCGCTCCCCATCAACCGGGATGAGGTAGCCCCGCTTCGCGTGAGTGCCGTCGGCGTAGGTCCGCGTGACGGTGTGACCGTGACCCGCGACGAACAGGACGAGGCTGTCACGTGGGCCAAGCACGGCGAGATCGTCGGTCACCAACCGGCGTAGTGCGTCGCCGGTGGCTGCGTCATCGAGGATCGGCTCGCAGATCGGCTCGAACCCCAGTGCGGTGAACAGGTTCAGCGCACCGCGGGCGTCATTTGTCGCGTTGCAAAGCGGGCTCCAAGCGCGATAACGATCGATCCCGACAACTGCGACATACGCCCGGCCATCGATACCATCATCTGGCGCTGGCTCCTCCGACAACTCGACATCACGGAACGTACATTGCTCCATTCAGTGTCTCCGGAAAATCGACTGCCGCCACCTTGGGACCTACGTGGCGAGCTTACGAAGCTGGCGTCACCCGATAGCACGCATACGAGATCACGCGCGGCAGTCTCAAGGGCTGAACGCAGAGTAGCTGCCGGCGCCTGCCGGCGCGACCACGGGACCAGTTACGACGAGCAGGTAATTGCGTGCGCGAGCGCGAATACAGCTGGCAGGTCAGCGACGTCAGCGACTGAAGGGGGTCGAAAGGTTTTGATCCGAGGTGTTCAGATGGTTTGCCTCGGCCTGGATGGTGGCTGGATCACCGGTTTGTCCTCCAGACTCCGTTGTTCCTCCGGTTGTCGAGCCTCCACAGTCATCTGGATCGTCCGGGAGGGCTAACTCGCTGGACGGAGGCTGTGTCGAGCTCCGCGGGGACCGCCCGAGTAGCTTTGGCATCGAGTGATAAAGGACTCCATAGGAGAATCCCCGCAACTTCTGCTGCTCGTTGATGTGAGCAACGAGCTGGTTCGCATCGTTGTTGGGGAAGCGATAGGCGCGATCAAACTTGCCATCCGAAAATACCCATCCGCACTGTTCGTTCTTCTTACGACTGGGCGCGATGATGATCTGAATTCGCTGCGCGGATGCCGAGAATAACCTTTCGCCCGGAGCGGGCATGGCCCAACGAATCGCTGGCGGTAGTCGTTTCAACTGCTTCATGGTTGGGGTCGTTGCCTGTTGTGATGGGATCGTTGCCTGTTGCGATCCGACTGGCCTGCCACAACTGACTACGATCGCCAAGCTCAGCATGCATAATACAATTCGAATGTGCATTCTATAATCCTTCCTATATCTCTTCCTATTGAAATACCATCAGTGAACGCACCCAGCTCGCACCCGGGTGCGCGGTCAGCGATGCAATGCGCGCGTCGCGCAGCGCGGCCGCAGGCGACTCGCCATGCTCGATGCGCACGCGCATATCATCGAAGAACGTACCGGCAGCATCATCGTCGATCACGTCGGTAGATGCGATTACGGCGCGCGCGCCTGCCGCTATGAAGGCGGTTGGCAAGCTCCATGCCTCGTGGCGGTAGGTCGCGGTCGTGGCCGCGTGACAGGCCGCGAGGATCACGATCGGCCGCCCGCGCAGCGGATGCTGTCGAATCTCGGCGGCGGTCAGCGCGTAGCGGCCGTCCGGCTCTTGTGACAGCATCAGAAACGATGCATCGGCGCCAGTGGCGTCTGCCACGCCGTGCGAGTGAACCTCGATGAACGTCGCATCGGTGAATTCTGCAAGCGCCCGCGATGGTGTTGCCGACACGCCGTCGAGTCGGACATCGGGAAGCTCGGAAGACCGCCACGGCAAGAGGCGGGCCAGCCCAAGTGATGCAGGGGGCTCGGCGTTTGCGATCACCAATCGCATTGTGCGAGCCGGCGCGGTGCTCAGCACGACTGGCCGGCGGTCGCCATCGACGCGATAGCTCCACGCGACATCGTCGGGCAAGAGCTGGGGCAAGCCCTGCACGGGGGGTCGCGCGAACACGTCGACCTCCGGACAGGAGCGAAGCGCCGCCTTGAGGTGGCGCGGAACGAGGTGTGTGGCGTCGATCGCGGGACCCGATGGCGTCGCGTCGAACACACCCTGGCTCGCGCCGTCTGCGCCGCGCACGACCACGACGCTGGTACCGTCCTCAGCAGCGGCCCCGAGAGCACAGCGGCTCGCACTCGTGGTGCGCGCGGCCCGGTCCAGCAGCCTCCAGACGTGCTCCCATTCACCCGCGCGGCCGGCATCGAGCGTCAGTGGAGAGTAGGAGTACGACCGCGCCTTGCGTCCATCGATGTCATCGGGATCGAGAGTATCCGTTTCGGCGATCGCGCGCTCGAGCAGCGCGATCCCGGCCGCGCGGCTCCGGTCGAGCAACAGCCTCCCCTCGGTCTGGTCGAGCATCGCGCGTTCGCCGGGTAATACCTTGGTCCGGGCATGAGCGATCTGGGCACGGAGCTGCGCAACGTCCTCTGCACTACCCACCGCGGGGTCGCGCAACACGTGCGCCGCGACGAACATGTCGGAGACGCGGGGGACGGCTCGAGGGCAATGCGCTTGCACCGCACTCGCGTGAGCGAGCTCGGCCCGCGCACCTGCAAAGTCGACGCGATTGACGAGTGCGTGTATGCGCGCGCCACCGGCAGCGTGCTCCCGGATACGTCGTCGCCGATCACCGCGAGCTGGGCAAACAACTCGAGGTAGCGCTCCTCCTGGTACCATTCGCTGCTCCGGCGAGCGCGGTCGGCACCGCGGGTGATCAGCCGCCGAGCATCGGACAGGCGGACCATGTGAATGTAGCTCTCGCCGAGAATCATCGCGATGGCGACGCAGCGGTAGTCTAGCCGGCTCGTCTGGCATGTCTCGAGCGCAGGGAGTGCGATGGCCTCGGCGCCGGAGCGATCGCCTCGCACAAGCAACGCGGCCATCGCGCGTTCGACCCCGAGCAAGTGGAACCAGGGATCCCCGGTCGCCTCACACAGCTTCCGCAACTCCGGGACGTTCTCGGCGGCGACCTTACCATGCGGGGCGGTCCGGACGATCGCACCCAGCAGGATATCGTCGGCATGCGCGGCACGCAGCGCTGCGATGAGGTCACGCGCTGCAGCGTCGTCGAGTTGCTCGCCGGCGACGAGCGGAGCGTAGCGTCTGGCAAGCGGAGCACGGACCGTGAAGTCGGCATATTTGATCCGGTCGACATAGGACGTGAGCGTGTCACCGCCGTAGACGGCATCGAGCGTGTGGGCGAACGGGGTTAGGGCGCGCACGGCTTCGGCCGATGTGGCGCTGCGAACGGCGTCGTAGAAGAGGAGACGCGCTACTCCCGGAAAGCGACGCGCGACCTCGGGAGTAACAACATCGGGCGCGATGGCAAGGCGAGGCCCGTCGGTAAAGCTGAGTCGCTTGTAGGCGCTCTCACGCTCGCGAAGGTCGCGGGAGAGCTGCTGAGCGCGCACCCGAGCCTCGGCCGCCCAGCCCGGCTCGCCTAGCGCTGCCACGGACTCGAACGTTTCGGCCGCCGAGGCGTCGAGCCCAAGGTCGCGCAACGCGAGCGCCTGGTTCCACAGCGCTTGCGGATGCCACGGCCTGATTGCCAGCACGCTGTCAAGGGTGATCAGCGCCTCGGTAGGGTGGCCGGCCTGGAGCTGCAATAGCGCGCGATCGGCCAACACGTCGGCACCGGCCGCGGCGCGGTCGAGGTAGGCCGCCGCTTGCGGCCGCTCGCCGCGGAGCAGGTAGGCCGCGGCGACGCCGTGGAAGTCGTTCTGATGCTCAAGCTTTGCAAGGATGTCGAGCGAGATCGCATCGCCTCGCAGTGCGGAACCCTGGCCGCGCACGACGTCATATGGACGATGCTCGTCGGCCGCAGCGTAGCTGATGCGCCCTTCGATGACGCGCACAGGGGCGGTGATGAGCTCTGTCTGTGAATCCGGCACATTCGGCCCCGGCGGGCCTATCAGCCACAAGACCACCAGCAGTGCAACACCAGCGGCAATGGCAACCGCGTAGTGGTTGCGCCATCCGGACCGACCCCGTTCCGAACCGGCAGGCACCAGAATGGGAGCAGATGTTTGCGTAGAGGTGACTTTGCGTTCGGCGTGCCGAGTCACCGCCGGATCCGGATCGCGCGCGACCTGGGAGGCACACCGGGCGGCCGCCTCGAGCGAAGCGAGCTGGAGTGCGTCGTGGAGCGCCGCCCCGCACTCGGCGCAACCGGCAGCGTGTAGGGCGAATGCTTCGGACTCGGTATCGTCCAGCTCACCGTCGATGTACCGCGAAAGTTGATCGTGTGGATGGCTCATGTGCCCTCCGCTGCGAGTGCCGCAACGAGTATTTCCTTTATCCGTGCACGCGCTCGCATGATGCGTGTTCCCACGGTAGAGGTTGGAATGCCAAGCGCCGCTGCGA
>VBLP01000757.1 GCA_005887925.1 Deltaproteobacteria bacterium
CAAAGCATCACGCGCGTTCCGCCTGTTCTTCGAGCAGCGGGGCGAGGTACGAGGCAAGGCGGAAGGCAAGGCGGAAGGCAAGGCGGAAGGCAAGGCGGAAGGCAAGAGGGACGCGCTGCTCACCGTGCTCGCAGCGCGGGGACTGTCGCCGACCAAGGAGGAGCACGCGTCGATCGCCGCTCTGTCCGACCCCGCCGTGATCGACCGCTGCATCCAGGCGGCGGTGACGGCCGCATCCGTGCGAGCAGTGCTCGCGGTCAACGGAACACCGCGACGACACCGCCGCGCTGCTCCCGAGCGTGCTCGCAAGCCGCGGACCATCGAGAATTCAACCAGACGGAATCGAGCCAGGCGGCGTTGACAACCGCGCCTGCGGGAAATGCGCTCGTTGATTCCCGGTGATCGGCGGCTGGGTGGACTTCGGGAGCCGCCGAAAGGTCAGCGGCGATCTTGCCTTCCGAGGTCACCTGGGTCGCTCGTGGCCCGGGTTGGCATCGTCCCAGCACCGCTCCTGTTCGGATCGGATCCGATCGCGCATGCGACAGACCATCTCGCCCTCGAGCCCACAGGCGAATCGGTCTGCAGGTACGCGCGCAAGCCGTCCCCCGTGGGCTGTGCCCGCGCGTCTTCCCACAGCGCTTGCTCCTTGGCCGTGGGCACGCCGCCGGTGCCGATCACCGCACACAGCGAGTGGAGCCCCGGCGCGCGGCAGGCGGTGCGCCGGGCGTCGGCGCTGACCACGAGCGACAGCGGCAGCAGCAGCACGGTCGCGGCGGCTGCCAGGCGCAGGTGCTGCCACCGCGTGCGGCGGCGCTGCTGGGCCAGCTCGGCGCCGAGGGTCCAGTCCTCGTACGCGGGGTCGCAGTCGATGCCCCACGGCCACGACGCCGTGTGCGGCTCGTCGTGCGGAGCCACGTCGCGAGTGACGGCGCGCGCCGCACCGCGAGCTCGACGTAGAACGCCTCGGCGAGCTCGGCCGCGACGGCATCCTGGATCGCGTGGGTGGTCGCCACCACCGCCTTGACGCCGGCGGCACGCAGCCGTCGCACCTGCGGCTCGGTGGAGCAGCCATTGAGGAACACCAGCACCAGCCCCGGCTGCTGACCGAGGTAACCCGCCAGTCCGCGGGCGTGAGCCTCCGTGGGATTGCCGGTCTCGTCCTCGAACAACAGCGCCGAGCCGCTCGCATGGCCGCCGAAGTGGAAGACGCGGATCTGATCGTGATGCGCGCGGAACGCGTCGGTCACATCGCCGACGGTCGCGTTGTGAAGCGGCGGCAGTAGCTCGACGCCCGCCTTGACCGCCGGACCGAGGGCCTTGCCGATCGCCTTGGCTTCGTCGAGCAGGCTTCGCAGATGACGCTTGTCATCGATCCAGTCGTTGGCGAACGCGAGGAGGACAGCGGTCATCGGCGGCTATGGTATCGAGTCGATGGCCTGGGTGATCGCGTCGAGCAGGCCATGATCCCTGGGCGCAAGGCGTCCAGTGTGCTCGAGGCTGCGCGCGATCTGCAGCGCTTCGCGCAGGAGCACACGGTCGCGGGTAACCTGACCCAGCTTGAACAGCGAGACGACCACGTCGCGCTGCGCCTCGGCCGACGTCGGGTTGTCCTTCGCCATCGAGCCGCGCGTACAGATCGTCCTGCGCAGCGTCGGCCTTGCGCTGGGCGTTGGCCAGCGTGATCGCGCGCTCGGCGGTGAGCTGCTCGACCAGCGCCCGCTGGTCTGCGTTCAGGTCGACGACCGCCACGGGCGGGTCGGCCATGACGGCGGTCACGGGCCCGCAGATCGCCCCGCCGAACATGCCGGCGACCAGCGCGCGAACCACGACCCTGTTCCACATACCACTTGCCATGCTGCTCCTCGTGAGTGGTTGGCGATTTCCGTTCCACCGCCACCAGCTGTCCTGTTTATGGCGACGGAGCAGCGTGAATCACGACATCGACGCGCCCAAGCTTCCAGAATGAGGCCGGCCTGAGACGCCGAACCTCGCAGAACGAGCCGGGTCGAGGCGTGGAATCGCTCGCCGATGTCGCAGAGGTTCATACGGGCCGCGCGGCCCGCGGACCCTGCCCTACGAGCCTCGATGCCAGAGCGCACCTTCCGCGCCGGCCTGGCAGTGGTGCTGATGAGCCGCCATCCCCAGCGTCGCTCCTTCATTGGTGTATCCTGCATCGTCCTCCCGTGACTCCAGATCTCCGCCAAGTCCTTGCGAGCCGCGCTCGTGCGCTTCAGGACCGGCTGAACCGATTCAGCGTCGGTTCTGTCGAGGCGGCGACGGAAGCGCGATGCATCTTCGAAGACGCCGATGACGACGTGCGGTGCCGCTGGTTGGCGCTCGAGCTCGTCGGATATGCCGAGCACGTCNNNCGGCTCGCAGCACATGTTGCCGCGTATCGAGCTCAGCGAGGGTTCGACGTTACATCGGATCACAACCGGGCCGAATTTCGGCATTTCTTCATCGAGCCGCTCTCTGATCTCGAAGCTGCGCGCGTCAGGGTCGCGTCCGTCGCTGCGTCCACGCTCGTGCTGGACTTTGGTCGCCACCCGCGTGATGCGCGCTATCCAAGGGCAGCAGAGTTCTCGAGGGCGGTGTTCGATCGCGTCGTCGCAGGCTTCATGGCTGCGCTTCACCTTCAACTCGGAACTCTAGCAGCGTGATCGATCTCGTTGATCTCGAGGGCCTATGCCCGGGCCTGCCGGAGGAATCTGCTGGTCCGCTCGTCTTGCGCGCGTGCGTCGCACTCGAGCGCCGACACTCGCCCGGTGTTGTCCTCGACGCGACCATTCACCAAGCATCCCTCCGTGAAGAGATTCGCTGGACCAGACTGCCTGCCAGAGTCGCATCGACCCAAGACATCCTCCGTGTGACGGAGGAGGGCGCAGTCGCGATCGCGCTGGCGTTGTCGGCTCGGCACTGCCGGTGGCGCGTCATTCGCGCTTTGCAGTCCAGGCTCGGGGAGGGAGCCGATTGGCTGATGGTCGATGGGGCGAATCAGCGCATCGTCCTCGAGGTGAGCGGTACCGACGAGGGACATCTTGGACCGCTGCTGTCCATGAAAATGGAGCAAGCTCGGAACTCCATCTTCGCTCGGCGCTGCCGGCCCGCTGCGTGCGTGGTACGCTTCGTCGAACCGCGCGCCCTGCTACAGAGCGACCATGAGCCTCGATGAGCTGAACCACCGCGTTACGAACGCCATTCTCCGGGCCGAGAGCTTGCCGGCCGGTTCACAGGAGGCCTGGGAAGCGTTCCATGAAGTGAGCGCCCTCGAAGAATCCATTGCGGCGCTCTTGCCACCCGATGACCTCGAAGGAGAGATCGCTCGGCTCGGAGCGGTGGCCGCTGCGCTGAGCGCCGGCGAGCCGCTGCGCGCGCTGCAGCTCGCGGAGCGGTTCCGCTCAGATGGCCTCGCCCCGGAGATCGCGGAGAAACTGCGGCAGCTCGCCAAGGAAGCCGAGGCCGAGCTCCTGCGCGCGGCCGCTGATGGGCCAATGATAGAACCTGTAACGTTCACGCTCCGGGCAGCCTGATCGATCGTCGCGTCGCGGACGGCGAACGCGAGAAGGACAGCGGGCATCGGCGGCTACGGGATCGCGTCGATGGTCTGGGTGATCACGTCGAGCATCTGGTGATCGCTGGGCGCCAGGCGTCCAGTTTGCTCGAGACCGCGTGCGATCTGCAGCGCCTCGTGGAGGAGAATGCGATTGCTGGTAGCCGCACCCAGCTTGAATAGCGAGACGACCAGATCTACCGCCACGGGAGGGTCGGCCATGGCGGCGGTCACGGGTCCGCAGATCGCCCCACTCAGAACGCCTCCACCAGCGCTCGAATCGCGACCCTGCTCCACATGCCGTTTGCCATGCTGCTCCCTGAGGCGGTAGTCACCCATGCTTGAGCACCGGCCACCCTGTCTGTGGCGACGGGACAGGAGGGATCACGACATGCATTCTCGAACCTCGCAGAATGAGGCGAGTCTGAGGCGCCCAATGCTCCCGGCCTGCACGACGTGCAGGCCGGCGCGGGGCTCACCGATCCAACGGGCGATGTCCTGGTAGCTCGACGCCGAGGGTTGAGCCAGGGACATCGATCCGGTCTGCGTCATCCGGGCGACCAGCCGACGGCGCCGTGACGCACAAGTCGCCGCCAACGTTCGATGGCTCTATCGCGACGCGCTCGACTTCCTGCGCATCGCCTCCGAATCTGATCATTGGCGGGCTTCGCCCCGCGACCCGGCTGCCGGTGCGTCGGGCACCGCCGCGACGATCACCGTCGATGAACGTGATCGTCAGCTGATCGGTTCGCGGCCGGGCTCCTCCCGCGAGCATCCGCGCGTCTGGCGACGTCATGCAGCTTCGACTGCTGCTGGCTGCCGAAGCTGCGTCCAGCCCCACGAGATTCTCACCGGCTACGTCCTCGACGGCAGCATTCTTGCCCACTCGCATTCCCCCGATGTAGTGGCCGATCATGCCGGGCACACCGCACGAAGTCGTCCTCCTCGCCCTCCGCGAGCAGCCCGAGCTGTTCGCCGAAGTCCTCCGCCGCGTCGTCGGCATCGACCTGCCCGGCCCGATCGAGGTCATCGATTCCAACCTCCGCTTTGCCGCGTCGCTCGAGACCCGCCCCGATCTCGTCGTGCGCACCCCCGGCGCCGACTCCCGGTGGACCATCATCGAGCTGCAGAATCGACGGGATGACCCGAAGTGCCGGAGCTGGCCGCTCGCCGTCCGCGTCCTCCTGCAGCGCGACGGCATGGGCGACCTCGTCGTCATCACCGCGAGCCGCCGCGTCGCCGCGTGGGCCAAGCGCGCCGCCCACCATTGCGGAGAT
>VBLP01000229.1 GCA_005887925.1 Deltaproteobacteria bacterium
CGGCGACGTGGTTGCTCGCGGAGGGTTGGAAGAACGCCGGATCGATATCGGCTCGCGACGTGCCCAGCCGGCCGCATTGAAGGATGCAGTCATCGACGTTGAACGGGCGATCCCGAAGTCGTGCACCCTGAAGTATCTCGACTTCCCGCTCCTGGAAGGGCGGCGACCGCGATCTCGGACTTCATCGAACGTTCAGAGATCGGTCGTCGAGCCCGGTTGCATGTCGTCGGGCCACGGTACGAGGAGGTTCCCGTGCTCGTCGATCTTGCCCTGGTCGCGCAGGCGTTGCGCGGCGTACCTGGTCAATTGCGCCGGCAAGCCGGTCGCCAACAACGCGCCGGGGCTGTCGCGCGCGCAGGTCCTGATCCGGCAGCTCATCTCCGCCGGCTGCGCCGTCAACAAGGCCTGCGACTGCGCGCCGCGCGGCCCAGTGCACTGCACCGTCGACCACAGTTGCACGGTCAGCACTGGTCGTCGTCGAGGCCGGCCGCGTCGTCCATGGTCCCACATCGCGTCATCCGATCGGGAAGGCAACTATTACCTTCGAGATGCTGGTTGTGGCAAACAACCGACGTAAATCCTGCGCAACGCGCGGAGCATGTCAGCAATCGCTACATCAGGACGCGCAGTGATGTTTGTACGTTGACAAAGGGGAAGGACAGGACCAGAAAGAACCATGGGGAGGATACGTGGGGGACGTCTGGTGTGCGCGCCCGCAGGCACCCTGCAACACATCCAACGCCGCCGGGCGGGCGTGGCCCGAGTCGCTGGCCGGTGAGGAAGCGGGAGGGTCACGATGCTGGTGCAGCTCGCCTCGGTGTACGTGGCCGTGCTCGGCGCCGAGATCGTCGGTGACAAGACGCTCTATACCGTCGGTAGCCTCGCTGCACGCCGCCGCGTGTCGGCGGTGGTCGCGGGTGCCTCGGTCGCCGTGGCCGCGAAGATGGCCGCGGCGGTGTACTTTGGGCAGTTCCTTGCCCGCCTCCCGCCGTTCGTGCTCGCGCTCGCCAGCGCGGTCACCTTCGCCGGCCTCGCCGTCTCCGTGTGGCTCCGGCGTCCGAGTACGCTGGAGGCACCGGTCCCCGGCCGCGACACGTCGGGGCGTGCCGCCTCGCTGGCGTTCGCGGCCATCTTCTTCACCGAGTGGGCAGATCCAGGTCAGATGGCTGCGGCGCTGCTCTCCGCGCGCTATCGAGCACCGGCCGTGGTGCTGCTGGGCGCCACCCTCGCGGTGGTGAGCAAGGTCGTGATCGCGGCGACCGTGGGCGTCTCCGTGCGGCGCTGGGTGTCGGACACGGGGCTCCGGTTCTTCACGACGATCGTGTGCACGGTCATGTGTGTGCTCGCAGCCCTCCAGGTGGAGATATGAAGCCGCGAGCTCGGAGCGAGACAGGTCGCCACGTCCCACGTGGAAGGGGAGTCCAATGAACCTGCGAGTGATGATCATCGAGCTGTGCTTCGTAGTCCTCCTGTTCTTGATCATGATGCTGCTGATCAGGATTCGCCGCAAACAGCGCCGGGCACGCAGGCCGGGACTGCGTAACCGCAAGGAGTCGAGCCGGCCGTGTGCGACGGTCACACCGCAGGTATATCGACGGCCGGACCCGATGATATATGACCAGTACTACCTGATGAAGCAGGGTATCGCGGTCACCTGGGACAACCCCGACATCCACCTCGAGCTGGGCGGGGTCCCGGTTCCCTCGGAATCGATCCTGCCGGCGACGACGTACGACGTGGTGGGGCAAATCTGGAACGGATCGACGGATGCGCCTGCGGTCAACATGCCAGTTCGCTTCTCGTATCTCACCTTCGGGATCGGCCAGAAGCGGGTGCCCATTGGCGAGACCGCTGTCAACCTCCCCGTCAAGGGCGCTCCCGGTAGCCCCAGCTTTGCTCGCATGAAATGGACCACGCCGTCGGCGGCGGGACACTACTGCCTTCAGGTGGAGCTGATCTGGAGCGACGACGCCAACCCCGGAAACAACCTCGGCCAGGAAAATACCAATGTCAAACCGCTCAACTCGCCGCGCGCGAAGTTCACGTTCCCGGTAGCCAACGATACCGGGCGGGACCAGATCCTCGTGCTGGAGGCGGACTCCTACACCGTTCCGGATCGCCGTCCGTGTCCGGATCAGAAGCCCGACCGGCAGCCGGATGCCAACCCCGACCGGAGGAGGTCGCCGTCTCCCGCGGACGAGCTCGCGCGGCGCCAGCAGCTTGCGCAGGCGCTCCACGATCGCCACAAGTACGCGGTGCCGGCTGGCTGGCGGGTGGACATCATGCCGCGAGAGTTTGTCCTGGCGCCGGGCGCCGAGCAACAGGTGACCGTCGACATCACTGCGATCGACGGATACGCCGGCCGGCAGGCATTGAATGTGCACGCCTTCGACGTGTCGGTCGATCGCGCCCAGCCGAGGCTCACCGGGGGCGTCACGCTCTACGTGACGGGCACCGGGTAGCCCGCGAGAGTCACGCGCGTCAACCGATCAATGTCAATATCCATGTAAAGAGAGAGAATCGACCATGAGCGCTCCTCAATATACGAAATGTGTCGATCGCTACGATTACGAGTATCCCAACTTCGGTCCCGAGATCTTCGTGGCGATCGCCGGGCTTGTCTATGCCATCTCCACCTTCGGCATCTCGCTCGTCCTCTCGCTCGCGGCAGCGATGTCGGCGCTGATGAAGGTGTGCGACTACATTCTGAACGGCAAGCTTGTTTGTCTCGGAGACGACCAGTGTGCCGTCGGCCGCGTCGCTGCATTCGAGACGGTCGACGACAAGAGCGGGGTCGACAAGATCGACAATGACTTCTCGATCAACCTGCTGCTGGCGCCGCACCATCTCGATGAGTTCGCAAACGGAACGCAAGAAGCTAATTACAAGTGGCTGATCAAGGACACCACGTCCTGGGGCCATGATGGCTTGCCCGGGAAGTTGATCACCGAGCAGAGCGATATGCCGCTGCCGCGCGAGTCCGACGGCGGAAGCTGGCATTCTGCAAGGTACGCCGGCACCTTCAAGACCTATGCAAACAGCAATTACATCAGCTGGGAAGACCCACCCACGCCGGGCAAGCCGTTCGATGTTCCCGTCTTTCATTGCGAGATCGAGGGCGAGCGAGCGCACGCCGTGTGCTCGACGCTGGCGGCGCTCAGCAGCCCGATCCCCGGTTTCGGCGCCATCTGTCGCTTCAAGCTCTTCGGCATTCCCCTCGGCCGCTGGGCGTGCGCGGTCGTCGCTGCCATCCTCGCCCCGATCATCCTCGCGGCGCTCGCCATCGCGTGGGCCGCCGGTTCCGACGACAACCGCAGCTTCGACGGCGCCGGAAGCCTGAAGCGTGGCGACCCGGTCATCATCCGGGGACGGTGGTGCTACGACGCCAGCCACTCAGGCTGGAACGAGATCCATCCTGTGATGAGCGTGCAGAGAATTGAAAATGAGAAAGACCTGGACGGGGTCATGTTCAAGGATGCCATCGCGCGGTGGTGCTCGCTGACCGGGGAAGTCCCTCCGGTGACGGACCCCGGGGTACGACCGCAAGGAATGACGCCGGAGCAGTCGACCGTCTACGACAACCAGCAGCAGCCGGAGAACCAGTGGGTGATCCATCCCTACGTCGACGGTTGCGAACCGGTGGAGACTGCGCCGCCACCGCCCGTCATCCACTGATGGCACTGGAAGCAGAAATGAGAGTCGACGCACTCATCATCGGTTGCCTCGCCGTGTGGCGGGTGACCCACCTCGTCAACGCCGAGGACGGGCCGTTCGATGTGGTCGTCCGGCTGCGCGTCCTGGCGGGCACAGGCATGGCCGGGAAGCTGATGGACTGCTTCTACTGTCTGAGCCTCTGGATCGCGATTCCGTTTGCGCTGGTTCTCGAAGACACGCTCCAGGATCGAGCGCTGCTCTGGCTGGCGCTCTCGGGTGGCGCCGGGCTTCTGCAGCGCTTCTCGTCGTCGGGGACGAGCGCGGCGGATGGAGCTCAGACCGGCATGACAGGGAAATAGCGATGTCCTGCTGCGGAAGAGGACGGATCCAGGCGAGCCGGATGGCGGCGGTTCGAGGAGCCGCGCGACGGACGTCGTCGGACGAGCCCGGCCGGCGTTCGCAGTTCCGGATTGCACAGCTCGAACCATTGGCCATTCCCGTGATCTACTGGTCAGCGGGCGCTCTCGTGCTGGTCGCATGGGGCTGGTCGCTGTGGTCGATCATCGAAGCCCTGTGCTACACAGGGACGCACTGACCTTCGGTCAGCGTCCCTGTTCCGCCTCGATCGATAGGGGGCTTTCCCGCCCCCTCTGGTCCGGCGGAGCCGGCCGGATCATTCACGACTGGCGACCGCGCGTCGCGTCGCGCGGTTGAGGCTGGCTTGATCACGAACCAACGCGACTATCTCCAACGCCATTTTTCAGCAGGACGTCCGACCGGTCGGTATTGTCGGCAACCCGACGCCGGTCACACATACATCGATCCCGGATGTCGGGAATTGTAGCCTGAGACTCCACGACACCGTCTCGTGATGGAAAAGTAGCAATAGAATCGGGGTGATTTCCTGAACCGACGGATCTGCCGTGTTATCGACCGCGGATCACGGGACGACGGCTCTCGTCCGTGCCGAAAGGTCGATTCCGATGCTGCGTAATCACGTCACGTATCTCTGTGTTGCCGTCTGGGTTTCCCTGCTCGGCGCAGCCGGCTGTGTCGATGTCTCCGACGATGGGCTTGCCACCGGCGATGCCGTCGAAGCGGTCACCACCGCGGAGGGGTTCGAATCGGGTACCAAGACCGCCTATGCGGTGGCCGACGTCACGCTCGGCACGGGGACGTGGAACCTCGACGACGCGCTGATCGGGACGCTCAGCACGGATGTCAAGACCGGGGCGCAGTCGGCGCGCGTCCGCAACAGCGGCCACATCACCATGCGGTTCGACCGGGCGACGGGAGCCGACACGGTGACGATCCACCACGCGAGCTTCGGCTCGGACGCGAGCGGCACGTGGGGGCTGTTCTCGTCGCAGAACGGGGGCAGCTCGTGGACGCAGGTCGGCACGTCGCGATCGACGACCGGCGGCTCGTTCTCCACCGCGACGTTCACGGTCAACCTCGCCGGCACCATCCGGTTCGAGATCCGCAAGCTCGACGGCGGCACGAACCGGATCAACATCGACGACATCACGATCACCGACTTCACCAGCGGCGGAGGTGGTGGCGGCGGCAGCGGCGCCGCGCTCAGCCGGCACACGACGCTGGGGATCCCGTCGCCGGCCTCGACCACCGACCCGAACCACTTCCTGTCGGTCAAGTCGGGCTATGTCATCTCGTACAACGGCAGCCGCAAGGTCCCCAACTGGGTGAGCTGGGAGCTCAACACCTCGTACCTCGGCAGCACGCCTCGCCAGGATGACTTCCGCCCCGACGACACGTTCCCGGCGAGCGAGCCCCAGGCGTCGCTGGCCGACTACAGCGGCAGCGGCTACGACCGCGGCCACATGTGTCCGTCGGCGGATCGCACGCTGACGGTGACGGCCAACCAGCAGACGTTCTACCTGACGAACATGGTCCCGCAGGCGGCCAACAACAACCAGGGGCCGTGGGCGACCATGGAGAACGACCTGCGCACGATCGCGCGGACGGGCAAGGAGCTGTTCATCATCTCGGGCGGCACGTTCAGCGCGAGCTCGAACACGATCGGCAGCGGCGTGGTCGTCCCCGACCAGACGTTCAAGGTCGTGGTGGTGCTGGACGCGGTGGGACAGGGGCCGGACGCGGTGACGACGAGCACGCGCGTGATCGGCGTGATGATGCCCAACGAGAACAACCAGATCAGCCGGACCGCGGACTGGCACAGCTTCCGGGTCTCGGTCGATGCGATCGAGGCGGCGACCGGCGACGACTTCCTGTCGGATGTCGACCCGGCGGTCCAGGCGGTGATCGAGGCGCGCGTCGATAACCAGTGATCGAATCGCCGGCGAAGCGCGGATCGCATGAACGGCGAATCACCGTTCGCGTCGGGTGCGTCAGGCGCCGGCGGCAGGCTCCTGACCGGATCGATCCGCGGTAGCGCCGGGCATCGGCACGAGCCAGCCGAACACCAGCGCGCCGGTGGTGGCGCCGATCGCCTCGGCGAGAAGGAAGCCGGCGACGTCGACCGGGCGGATGCCAGCGAAGGTGTCGCTGAGGGCGCGGGCGATCGTGATGGCCGGGTTGGCGAACGAGGTGGACGCGGTGAACCAGTAGGCGGCGACGATGTACGCCGCGACGGCGAACGGCGTGATCGCGGCCCGGGTTCGGCCGACGGCGATCACGACGCCGACGAGGCCGAAGGTCGCCACGGCCTCGCTCAGCAGCTGCGCGGCGCCGGCGCGCGGGGTGGTAGACCAGGTGACGAGCGGCAGCTCGAACATGGCGTTGGCGAGGATGGCGCCGGCGATGGCGCCGACGACCTGGGCGGCGATGTAGCCGGCGGCGCTGCGCCGCGTCTGCGCCTTCATGGCGACCATGCAGAGGGTGACGGCCGGGTTGAGGTGGGCGCCCGAGATCGGGCCGAAGACGAGGAGGATCGCGACCAGCGCGCCGCCGGTGGCGATCGTGTTGGCGAGCAGCGCGACGGCGCGATCGCCGGTGAGGCGCTGGGCCATGATGCCCGAGCCGATCACGGCGGCGACCAGGAGCGCGGTGCCGATCGCCTCGGCGGCGATGTGGCGGCGCACGATCACGACGCGCACGCGCCGGGGCCGCAGGACCGGCGCAGCCTGGCGTGATCGGCGCGCAGCGCGCGCTCGGCGCCGAACGCGCTGGTGAGGACCTCGAGCGCCTGGGCGACGGTGGCGTGGTCCTGCTCGGTGATCGCGTAGTGGACCCAGGTCCCGTCGCGCCGGCTGTCGACGATGCCGGCGGCCTTGAGGATGCCGAGGTGGCGGGATGCAGTCGACTGGTTGAGGCCGAGGGCGGTCTCGATGTGGCAGACGCAGAGCTCGCCGTGCGACAGGAGGGCGACGATGCGCAGCCGGGTCTCATCGCCTAGCGCGCGGAACAGCCGCGTCAGGGGGCGGACGTCGAGCTCGCTGGTGCTGGACAGCATGACAGCCTTATATCATGATATACGCATGTATCGAAGCGTGGCGTTCCTGTGCGTGGCCAACTCGGCGAGATCGCAGATGGCCGAGGGGCTCGCGCGGGCGCTGTTCGGCGGTCTTTTGCGCGTGCAGAGCGCCGGGAGCCGGCCGGGCGGGGTGAACCGGTTCGCGATCGCGGCGATGCGCGAGGTCGGCATCGACATCACCGGCCAGCGCAGCAAGTCGGTGGACGACATCGATCCTGCGAGCGTGGACGCGGTGATCACGCTGTGCGCCGAGGAGGTATGTCCGGTGTGGCCCGGCCGGATCGCGCGCCTGCACTGGCCGCTGCCGGATCCGGCGAGCACGGAGCCGAGCGCATCGGAGGAGGTGATCTCGGCGCGGTTTCGCGTGGTACGCGACGAGCTGCGCGGCCGGCTGTGGGCGTTCGCAAGCACGAACGTCCCGGATGGGATCTCGCTGGGCCGACCCGAGAGCAGCGATCTCGCGGCGATCGAAGCGCTGATCCGCGAGAGCGCGTTGCCGGTCGAGGTGGTGCGCGATCAGTTCCCGGAAGCCTATGCGGTCGCGCGCCGCGGTGACCACGTGGTGGGCGTCGCCGCGCTGGAAACGCACGATCGGATCGGCCTCTTGCGCTCGGTCGCCGTGGCACCGGCAGAGCGCGGTCGGGGCACCGGCATCGCGCTCGTGGCGGAACGGTTGGCCACGGCCCGGACCAGCGGTCTTGGTGGCGTGTACCTTCTGACCACCACCGCGGCAGCGCTATTCCGCCGGTTCGGCTTCACGGAGACCGATCGAGCGAGCACGCCCAAAGCGCTGCAAAGCTCGCCGGAGTTCGCGGCACTTTGCCCGTCGACCGCGACATGCATGCGCCTGGACATCGCGGCGCCTGCGTCCTTTTTCGCCGAAGCCCGTCCTGGATAGCAGGAGGCATACATGAATGACACAAATGCCGATGGCACCCGATCGATCGTTCGAGACCATTACGCCCGCGTATCGCAAGATGCGACCAGCCCCGCGCCGGGGTGCTGTGGAGGGGTGCCCGCGGATCAGTCGCGCCTGCTCGGCTACAGCGCCGACGAGGTCGCCGCGGTGCCCGACGGCGCCGACCTGGGGCTGGGCTGCGGCAACCCGAACGCGATCGCGGCGCTGCGGCACGGTGAGACCGTGCTCGACCTCGGCGCCGGCGGCGGCTTCGATTGCTTCCTCGCGGGGCGCGCGGTGGGGCCGACCGGCCGCGTGATCGGGGTCGACATGACGCCGGAGATGGTGGCCCGGGCGCGGGACAATGCGCGCAAGGCGGGAGCGACCAACGTCGAGTTCCGGCTGGGCGAGATCGAGCACCTGCCGGTCGCCGACGGCTCGGTCGACGTGATCCTATCGAACTGCGTGATCAACCTGTCGCCCGAGAAGGCGGCGGTGTTTCGCGAGGCGTTCCGCGTCCTGCGCGACGGCGGCCGGCTCGCGATCAGCGACATCGTGGCGACCGCGCCGATCCCGGTGGAGCTGCAGACCCAGGCCGCGCTGTGCGGCTGCGTCGCCGGGGCCGCGGCAGTCGACGACGTGCGCCGCATGCTCGCGGACGCCGGCTTCGAGGCGATCGAGGTGACGATCGCGCCGCGCAGCGCCGAGATCGTGACCTCGTGGTTGCCCGGCGCGGAGCGCTTCATCGCGGCGGCGACG
>VBLP01000239.1:0-12364 GCA_005887925.1 Deltaproteobacteria bacterium
GGACGCATCCATGGCGTCGTCCAGCTCGGCGGCGGGGGCACCTGTGCTCGCGCCGCCCGCAGCAGCGCGTGCAGCCGCTGCCTTGCGCAGGGAGAGCGTCGAGATCTCGGTGAGCGTCTTCATGGGAGGCTAGCTACACCAAAGGGTCTCCAGACGCCAGGGCTGGGGATCGCGATCGGCGAGCGCCAGCTCGGCGCGGCTCGGCTGCGCCGGAGCAGAATGATTCTGCTAGTTTGCTCGATCAGCCGCCGCTGGCGGTTGCGCTGGCCGAGGCGCTCACCGAGACCGAGACCGAGAAGTTGGCCTCGATGCGCGTCCGGGCGCTCAGCAGCGCGTTGATCTGGCCGGTGATGCACATCGCCTGGTCGGCGAACGACTGCGCGAACTTCGGACCCATGGCGGCGAGCTCGGTCGCGCTCTGCGCCCATATCTGGATCGCCGCCTTGAGCGGCTCGAGGCGCGCGTGGATCGAGAGCAGCCTGGGCAGCCCGTCGCGCAGCGCCTTGAGCGTCCGCTCGAGCTTGCTCGCGTCGAGCACGACGCCGGCCTCCGCGGTGATCGACAGCTCGGGCGGCGTGCACTGGGCGTGGAGCGAGGCATCGACGCCGGCGGCGGCCTTGCACTGGCCGCCAGCCGCGCTGCCGCCGGTGCCGGCGCTCGCGCCGCCCTCGCACCCCGCGGCCGCCTTCGCCGAGGCCTGCGCGTCGACGGTGCACACCGCGGGCTTGAGCTTGATCGTCAGCTTGGCGCCGGCCTTGAGGCTGACCTTGAGGTTGGCCTTGTAGGTGTTGATGACGCGGTCGCAGACGTCCTTGCTCTCGCCCTGGAGATCGGCCGGCGGCATGCCGAGCTCCTGCCCCATCATCACGCAGCTCTGCTTGACGACCTTGGCGGTCTCGATCAGCGTCGTGTCGAGGTCCTTGGTCGCCTGCAGGAACGCCTTGAGCTTGCGGCCGGCGTCGACCGCCGCGTAGTTACCGCAGGTGTTGGGATCGATCTCGCCCGAGGCGCCGGAGAGCCCGCCGGGGACCGCGCCGCCACCGGGCACCGAGCCACCGCCGGGCACCGAGCCGCCGCCGGGCACGTTCTTGGGACAACCACCGAGCGTCGCGACCAGGAGGCCCGCGACCACCGCGATCAGGAGCCGCATGGTTATCAAAAACTCGTTCGCGGCGGGCCTTCACGGCCAGAAATCGCGCGCCGCGTCACAGCGGCCTCGCGATCGCGCCGATCGCCCCGATCATTCCGCTCCAGCTTCACTCCTCCGGCGCGCGCAGCGCGACCACCGCCCCTCCGGCGGCCTCGACCGGCGGCGCCACGGGGCGCGCCACGGTGATCTTGATCGCCAGGCCGAGCTCCTCGGCGAGCAGGTCGGACTTGCGGAGCAGCTGGGCGTCGTCGCGCGACGGGCCATCGCGCACGACGAGATCGAGCACGAGCGCCTCGCCCATCCGCGTGCACACGACCTGCTCGACCCGCGAGCGGTGCTCGCTGTCGAGGGCATCGGCGATGCGCAAGAGGCCGCTCAGCCGCCGGACCTGCGCGCGCAGGTCCTTGGACAGCGGCGAGTCGTTGATCAGCTGCCGGGCGCGCGGGGCGTCCTTGCGGTGGCTGCGAGCGAGCAGCGCGATCATCTCGCGCGAGGTGTCGTCGAGCCCGGGGATCCGCGCCCACCGGATCATGTACTCGCTGTGCTTGTGATGGCCGCGCACGTTGACCACCTCGCCGACGTCGTGGAGCAGCGCGGCGACCTCGAGCACGACGCCGCGCGCGTCGGGCACGCCATGGACGTCGCGCAGCTGGTGGAACAGCGTGCGCGAGAGCTGGCGGACGTGCTCGCCGTGCGTGGTGTCGTGGTCGACCCGGTTGGCGAACGCGCGGGCCGCGGTGAGCAGCGCCTTGTCGTGCGCGCCCTCGGCCTTGGCCTGCTCCTCGCGCGCGGTCTCGGCGAGCTCGAGCAGCACCGCCTCGCGCACGCCGACGCAGGGCGCGACCAGCCGCGCGATGCCGAGCTGGCGCGCCACGGTGGCGAACACCAGCGCCGCGATGCCCAGGACCTCGGCGCGGTCGCGCTTGACCCCGAACTGCTCCATGCGGTCCTCGACCGACGCGCCGACGATCGACGGCAGCGCCTTCTCGAGCGCGGCGAGGTCGAAGCTCGGCGTCACCGGGTTGCCGTCGCCGACGATCTTGGCGAGCGCCTCGGCGTTGCCGCCGGTCGCCGCCGCCAGGTCGTTGCCGGTTGCGCCGCGCGGGATCGTGTGCATCAAGGTCGCCGTGTAGCGCCGCACCATGCCGGCCTCGGCCTCGGCGATCGCGCCGTCGAGCCCGAAGGTCTCGAGCAGCCGGACCGTGCCGACCGGCAGCGAGTAGCCGCGCCAGGTGGCGCCGTAGCGCAGGTTGACCTCGAGGCTGCCGCCGCCGAGGTCGAGGATCGCGCGCGGCGGCGAGCCGGTGGGCCCCAGCGAGTGGACCACCGACTTGCGGACCAGCCGCGCCTCCTCCTCGCCGTCGATGACCTCGAGCTCGATCCCGGCCTCGTGGTAGAGCCGGTGGAGCAGCACGTCGCGGTTGCTGGCGTTGCGCACCGCGCTGGTGCCGACCGCGCGGTAGATCGCCAAGCCGTGGTGGTCGAAGCGCTCGCGAAAATGGACGAACGCGGCGACCGCCTGATCGATCATCACGTCGTCGAGCTCGCCGACGGTGAACGCGCCGTGGCCCAGGCGGACCGGCCGTCGATCGCGCCCAGCGTGGTCCGCCCAGGAGGCATCGCTAGCAAGCTAGCACGCTGGCAACCAGCCCCTGGTGCCGATCTCGGCCCTCATCGGTGACAGTGTGGCGACGTCGCGCAGTGCGCGGCTGCGCGCTCCCCGCGCCACGAGATCCGCTAGCGCTTGACCGGCGGCCGGGCGCTGCCCGATCCGGCGGCCGATCCCGAGCCCATCGCCGGGTTCGCCGGGCCGGCGTTGTCGGGGATCTTGATCCGGTCGGTCACGGTCAAGCCCTCGAGGACCTCGACCTTGATGCCGTCGGACAGGCCGAGCTTGACCGGCCGCTTGACGAACACCTGCGGCGCGGTCTCGACCTCGACGAACGGCTTGTCGTGCTCGTACTGGACGACGGCCTCGCGGACCGCGAGCACGTGGTGCTTCTCGTCGAGCACGATGTCGGCGTTCGCGCTGTAGCCGGCGCGGATGTAGATCCCGGCCTTCTGCGCGATCGCCGCCTTGATCTCGAACTGGATCGCACCGTCCTGTTCCTTGCCCTGGGGCGCGATGTACTCGAGCGTGCCGTCGAACAGATCCTTCTCGATCGCGCCGACCTTGATCTTGAGCTTCATGCCCTCCTTGATCTTGGCGACCTCGCCCTCGTCGACCCGCCCGTCGAAGATCATGTCGTCCATGTCGGCGATCGTCGCCACCGTGGTGCCGGGGTTGAAGCTGTTGGCCTGGATCACCGAGTAGCCGACCTTGACCGGCACGTCGATCACCGTGCCCTCGACCGTCGCGGTGACCACCAGGGTCGACGACTTGCCCTGCGCGCGGGTCGCCCCGTCCTTGACGAGCTGGAGCTGGGAGCTCGCGCTGTCGAGGACCTGGCGCGCCATCGCGTAGTCGGTGCGGAACTTGAACAGCTCGGCCTCGGCCACCACCCCCTGCTTGAACAGATTCTCCTCGCGATCGAGCTCGCGCTTCCTGGGCGTCCGGGATGATCGTGACCTTGCCCAGCGGAGCGCCCTGCTTGACCTTCTTGCCGGCCTCGACGTAGAGCTCGGTCAAGACGCCCGTGACCTTGGGCTTCACGTCGACCGCGTGGCGCGGCACGATCGAGCCGGTCGCGACCGTCTTCTTGGTGAGGTCGGTCGTCTCGGCGGCCTCGGTCTGATAGACGGTCGGGTTCGCGCGCGACTTCTTGTACAGGTAGAAGAACGCCCAGCCGATGATCAGGACGAGCACGACAACGAAGATCCAGCGCAAGGCTTTCATGAGCAACTCACCCGGCGCACAGCGCCTCGACGGACAGGATGCGTGGAGGATGGGTTCATGGACGGCTCACTCGGCGCGCAGCGCTTCGACCGGCCGGATCGATGCTGCGTGAGATGCGGGCATGATGCCGGCGAGCGCACCGGCGACGATCAGCACGCCGACGGCGACCAGCGCGGTCTGCAGGCTGACCACCGGCGCCGCCAGCGGGAAATCGGGGACCTTCTCGAGGATCGCCCCGGCTGCTGCGAGCATCCCGGTGCCGACCACGATCCCGAACACGCCGGCGGCCGCGGTCAGGACGATCGATTCCTTGATCAGCATCCCGACGATCACGCTCGGCGGAGCACCGAGCGCCTTGCGCACGCCGAACTCCTTGGTGCGCTCCTTGACCGTGATCAGCATGATGTTCGACACGCCGATCACGCCGGCGAGCAGCGTCGCCCCGCCGACGATCCACGAGATCGCCCAGAGCACGAAGAAGATGGTCTCGAGCTTGTTGAAGATCACGAACATGTTGAACGACCCGATCGCGACCTTGTCGTCGGGCGCGACGTGGTGCGCCTTCTGGAGCGCCTCGCGGACCTGGCGCTCGAGCTCGGGGCCGTCGGTGCCCGGCCTGGCGGTCATCGCGAAGAAGTCGACGCGATCGTTGATGTGGAACGCGGTCTTGAGCGTGGTGAACGGCACGAACAGCGTGTGCGCGTCGCGGTCGCCCTGCTGGCCGGTGCGCAGGGTGCGCGTCACGCCGACGACCTGGAAGTACACGCCGCTGATCTTGATGTAGGTCCCGATCGGGTTCACGCCGGGCGGGTACAGCTCGTCGACCACCGCCTTGCCGATCACGACCACCTTGCGCTGCTCGGCGATGTCGCGATCGTTGATGAACCGGCCGGCGTCGTACTCGAACGCGACGATGTGCTTGAACTCGGGGAAGTCGGCGAAGATGTTGAACGCGCCGGTCTTGCCCTCGTAGCTGACGTTGAAGTTGCTCATCCAGCCGCCGAGCTGCAGCCGCGGCGCGAGCCACTCGACGCCGGGCAAGGTCCGGAGCAGATCGATGTCGGAGTGGCGGAACCGGATCCAGCGGTTGGGCTGCATGCCCTCGTAGGCCTTGGTCGTGTTCTGGCCCCACACGAACAGGAGGTTGGTCGCCATGCCCTTGCTCTGGCGCCGGATCCCGGTCTGCATCGCCGAGCCGAAGCCGAGCATCAGCATCAGGATCAGGATCCCCCAGAACACCCCGGCCGCGGTCAGGATCGTGCGCAGGCGGTTCGACCGCAGCACCGCCCAGATCTCTCGCCAGTTATCGAGGTCGATCATCACTCGTCTCGCAGCGTGTGGATCGGGTTGACCCGGGCCGCGGCGCGGGCCGGGAAGAAGCCGGCGAGCGCGCCGGCCAGGATGAGGAACACCGCAGCGGCAACGCCGGAACCGATGTGGATCGCCGGGTTGCGGATCATCTCGGTGACAGCGGCCGACTCGATCGCCGCGAGCAGGGCGACGCCGCCGGCCAGGCCCAGGAGGCCTGCGATGCTGGTCAGGAACACCGCTTCCTGCGTGATCATCAGGATGATCGATGCCGGGGTCGCGCCCAGCGCCTTGCGCACGCCGATCTCCTTGGTGCGCTCCTTGACCGCGATCATCATGATGTTCGAGATGCCGACGACACCCGCCAGCAGCGTGATGCAGCCGATGAACACGACGAAGATCGAGATGATGAGGAAGATCTTCGAGAACCGCTCGTAGGCCTCGACGTTGTTGTGGACGCGCACCGCCTGCTTGTCGTCGGGCGAGAACTTGTGGCGCTCGGCGAGCCCGGCGATGACCTGGTCGGTGATCGCCTTGGCCTGCTGCGCATTGGCGTCGCCGACCGTGAACGACAGCGAGTTGATGTGGTCGACGCCGTGGAACGCGATCTGGGCGGTCGACAGCGGGATGTAGAGCTGGCGGGCCTGCTCGTCTCCCATCGGGTCGGTGAACACGCCGACGATCTCGAACGGCACGCCGGCGACGATGATCCACTGACCGATCGGCGGCTCGCTGGGCGCGAACAGGTAGTCGACCACCGGCCGGCCAACCACGACGGACTTGCGCTTGTCGGCGAGGTCGGACTCGTTGAGGAACCTCCCGGCGATGATCTCGTTCTGCACCAGGTAGATCGTCTCGGGGCGGACCGCATTGATCTGGAACAGGCCCGCCTTGGTGCCGCGCCGGGTCAGCATCTCGCCGCCGCCGAACTGGCCGCCGCGGATGAAGTACTGGCTCGAGATGTGGTCGATGCCCTGGACGTCCCTGGCGCGATCGTAATCGCGGTTGTCGAACACCAGGCGGCGGCCGACGTCATAGCCGCTGTGCGCCAGGCTCGTCTTGTTCGCCGTGATCCAGATGCCGTTGGTCGCCTCGCGGCGGAACGTGTAGCGCAGGCCGTTGTTGAGCCCGTTGCCCAGCCCGAGCAGCACCACCAGCAGGAAGATGCCCCACGCCACGCTGATCGCGGTGAGCGCCGTGCGCAGCTTGTTGCGCCGGATCGTATCGAACACCTCCATCCAGCGGTCGAGCGAGAACATCAGCTCTCCGCCGCCGTCTGCGGCTGCCTGGCCAGCTGGGGATGCGACGCGCCGGCGTCGTGCGGGCTCACCACCAGGCCGTCCTTGAGCCGGATCATGCGGCGGGTGCGCGCGGCGACCTCGGAGTCGTGGGTGACCACGAGGATCGTGATCCCGGCGGCGTTGATCTCCGACAGCAGGTCCATGATCTGGCGCGACGTCTCGCTGTCGAGCGCGCCGGTCGGCTCGTCGGCGAGGATCAACCGCGGCTTGCTGATCAGCGCGCGCGCGATCGCGACCCGCTGCTTCTGCCCGCCCGACATCTCCGACGGCGTGTGGTCGGCCCAGTCGCGCAGGCCGACGCGCTCGAGGTACTGCGCGGCGATCTGGTTGCGCTTTCTGCGCGTGACGCCCTGGTAATACAGCGGCAGCGCGATGTTCTCGAGCGCGGTCTTGAACGGCAGGAGGTTGAACGACTGGAACACGAAGCCGATGAAGCGGTTGCGGTAGTTGGCCGCCTTGCGCTCGCTGAGGTTCCTGATCAGCGTGTCGCCGAGCCGGTACTCGCCGGAGTCGTAGTCGTCGAGGATGCCCAGGATGTTGAGCAGGGTCGACTTGCCCGACCCCGAGGCGCCCATGATCGCGACGAACTCGCCGTCGGCGATCTCGATGTCGACGTCGCGCAGCGCGTGCAGGCTGTGCGTGCCCACGCGATAGTACTTGTTGACCTTGTCGAGGCGCAGCACGGCCGAAGACGAGGGTACCGCCAAGGCCGTTTCCCGGCCAGCACGGGACACGGTGCGACACGTGTGACAAGGCACGCGCCGGCCGAGCCCCGCCGCCGGTCCGCCGGAGCGACCGTTCGTCACGCGGCCGCGCGAGCCTCGCAGCTCGCTGCGTCAGTCCGCCAGCGCGCGCAGCGCCTCGTCGAGCGCCGACCGGGTCGCCGGCGCCACGACGAGCTGGCCGTGCGCGCCGTGGATCTAGCAGGCCGGCGCCTGATCGCAGCGGTCCAGGCAGCTGACCGGGGCGATCGCGAAGCGCGGCGCGGCGGACGCGGCGGCGGGCCCGGCGCGCTGCGCGACCAGGTGCCCGACCAGGTGATCGAGCACGTCGAGCGCGCCCCAGCGCTGGCAGGTGCCGGCGCAGACCCGGACGGTGACCGGCGCCGGCGGCGTCACGCGCAGCTCGGTCGCGAGCGCGACCGCGGCCAGGTAGTGGCTGGCCGGCCGGCCGCGGTCCTCGGCGAGCTCGACCAGCGCCGGCAGCGCCACCGCGTCGCCGTCGGCGATGTCCTCGAGCTCGAGCCCCATCGCCGCCAGCCGGGCCAGGGGAACGTCATCGTGTGTCGGCGAACGGGTCGGTAGCTTGGCCATCATCACCTCTCGGGCCGCCGGCATGATACAGCGTCCGCAGCCATGATCACCGTCCATCACCTCAACAACTCGCGGTCGCAGCGCGTGCTGTGGCTGCTCGAGGAGCTCGAGCTGCCCTACGAGATCGTGAAGTACGAGCGTGATCCGAAGACCCTGCTCGCCCCGGCCTCGCTCCGCGCGATCCACCCGCTCGGCAAGTCCCCGGTGATCACCGACGGCGACACCACCATGGCCGAGTCCGGCGCGATCATCGAGTACCTCGTCGACACCCACGGCCGGGGCAAGCTCGTGCCGCCGGCCGGCACGCCCGCCTATCGCCACTACCGCTACTTCATGCACTACGCCGAGGGCTCGCTGATGCCGTTCCTGGTGATGCGGCTGGTGTTCAACCGGATCAGGTCCGACGCGCCGTTCCTGATCCGGCCGATCGCCCGGGCGATCGCGGGCACCGTGTCCAGGCAGTTCCTCGACCCCAACCTCAGCACGCACCTGGCCTTCCTCGCCGATCACCTGGCCAAGCACGCCTGGTTCACCGGCGACGCGTTCACCGCGGCCGACGTCCAGATGAGCTTCCCGGTCGAGGGCGCGGTCGCGTGCGCCGGGGGCAGCATCCCGCCGCGGCTCACCGAGTGGCTCGCCAAGATCGGTGACCGCGGGGACGACCAGGCCGTACTCGGCGAGCGCGGTGGTGAGGTCGGCCGACAGCTCGCGCCGGCGCTGCAGCTTCTCGGGCTGCATCGCGTCGTGCAGCCGGCGCCGGGCCTCGTGCATGCGCCAGGCGATCGTGCCCTCGCTGACCTTCTGGACGATCGCGACCTCGCCGTGGGCCATGCCCTGCAGGCAGACCAGGATGACGGTCGTGCGCATGTCGGCGGGCAGGCCGTCGAGCGCGCGGAGCAGGCGGGCGTAGTTCTGGCGCAGCTCCGCGGCCCGGCCGGGATCGCTGCGCGAGTCGACCGCGACGGCGAGCTCGAGGCGCGGATCGTCGAGCATGTCCTCACCGCGGCGCGCGCGGTCTCGCCGCACGTTGAGCGAGCGGTTGACCGTCATGCGGTAGACCCAGGTGAAGAACTGGCTGCGGCCCTCGAACTCGGACAGCGCGCGATACGCCTTGAGGAACACGTCCTGCGTGATGTCGTCGGCCTCGCTCGCCGAGCGCGTGATGTGGAGCGCGAGCGCGAAGATCCGCTTGCGGTAGCGCGCGACGAGCGCCGCGAACGCGCCGCGGTCGCCGGCCCGGGCGGCGTCCACCAGGGCCGTCGCGGTCGCGGCTTCACGCTCGGCGCGCGTCATTGCCCGATTAGACGCACCACCGGTGCGAATGCTTTGCGGTTTGTTGCGCCGGTCGCCGGTGACGCCAAGTCATGGAAATCAGTTCGCTTCATTGCCGCCGGCGCGGTGCGAGACCGGCAGCGCCAGCGAGAACGGCGCGATCGTGGCGTCGAAGTACGACCCGTCGTCGCGCCACATCCGGTAGCTGCCGCGCATCGTGCCGATCGGCGTGGTCAGCACGCAGCCGGAGGTGTACTCGAAGCTCTGACCGGGCGAGAGCCGCGGCTGCTCGCCGACCACGCCGTCCCCGCGGACCTCCTCGACGACGCCGCGGCCGTCGACGATGATCCAGTGCCGGGTGCGCAGTTGCGCGGTGCGCTGGCTCTCGTTGGAGATGGTGACCGTGTAGGCGAACACGTAGTGGTCATTCCTCGGCGACGACCGCTCCGAGAGATAGTGCGATCGCACCCGGACGCGGATCCCCTCGGTTTCGGCGACGGAGGTCTGCTCGGCGACGGTGGCGTGCACGCCGCGAATGTGGCGCGGCCCCGCGCGAGTTGCAAGCCTCGTGTCATGCTTGGTCATGCGCCGTCCGCGGGATGGAAAACTACGCATGCGCTACTGGATGTGGATCGCGCTGGCCGCGGCGTGCGGCCAGATGTACCAGGCTCCCAGCAGCCAGGCCGCACCGGCGCGGGCCGATCGCGCGCCGCGCGCGTCGTCGGAGGAAGCCGCCTGGGTCGACGCGCACAACCGCGCGCGCGCCAGACATTGCGCGCGGCCCCTCAGCTGGTCGTCCAGGCTGGCGCAGGTGGCCCAGCGCTGGGCCAATGCGCTGCGCGATCGCGGCTGCCAGTTCGGCCACAGCGGCGGCTCGTTCGGCGAGAACCTGGCCGCCGGCACCTCGGGGACGCTCGACCCCGAGTCGGTGGTGAAGATGTGGTACGACGAGGTCGGCCAGTACCGGTTCCCCGACGGCGGATTCTCGATGCAGACCGGCCACTTCACCCAGCTGGTGTGGCGCGGGACCACGGAGGTCGGCTGCGGCCGCTCGCAGTGCAAGGGCATGGACATCTTCGTGTGCGAGTACAACCCGCCCGGCAACTGGGAGGGCCAGTACCGCCAGAACGTCCTGCCGCGCGGCTGCCGCGACGCGCGCTGAGCGTCGGCGCCGCGTCGGCGCGGCTCGTCAGCGCTGCTCGATCGGCATGTACTTGCGGACGCGCTGGCCGGTGTAGATCTGGCGCGGGCGGCCGATCTTGGTCTCCTTGTCGTCGACCATCTCCTTCCAGTGCGCGATCCAGCCGGGCAGGCGGCCGAGCGCGAACATGACCGTGAACATGTTCGTCGGGATCCCCATCGCGCGGTAGATGATGCCGCTGTAGAAGTCGACGTTGGGGTACAGCTTCTTCGAGACGAAGTAGTCGTCGCGCAGCGCGATCTCCTCCATGCCCTTGGCGAGATCGAGCAGCGGATCCTTGATGCCGAGGTGGGCGAGCACCTCGTCGCACATCTTCTTGAGGATCTTCGCGCGCGGGTCGTAGTTCTTGTACACGCGGTGGCCGAAGCCCATCAGCCGGCGGTTGTCGCGCTTGTTCTTGACGTCGTCGAGGAACTTCTTGAAGTCGCCGCCCGACGCGCGGATCTCCTCGAGCATCTCGATCACGGCCTGGTTCGCGCCGCCGTGCAGCGGGCCCCACAGCGCCAGTATGCCGGCCGCGATCGCGGCGTAGACGTTGGCGCCCGAGCTGCCGACGATGCGGACCGTCGAGGTCGAGCAGTTCTGCTCGTGGTCGGCGTGCAGGATCAGGAGCTGGTTCAGCGCCTTCTCGAGCACGGGCGAGACCTCGTAGTCCTCGCTGGGCACCGCGAACATCATGTGGAGGAAGTTGCCGCAGTAGTTGAGCGAGTTCTTCGGATAGATCAGCGGCTGGCCGATGCTCTTCTTGTACGAGAACGCCGCGATCGTCCGGACCTTGGACAGAAGGCGGGTGATGTGCAGATCGACCGGCGCTTGGCGGTCGAGGCAGTCCGGGTAGTACGCCGACAGCGAGGTCACCATCGCCGACAGCACCGCCATCGGGTGGCTCGTCGGCGGATAGCCGGCGAAGAACTGGTGCATGTCCTCGTGGATCAGGCTGTGGCGGGTCAGCATGTCGCCGAACGCCTCGCGCTCGGAGATCGTCGGCAGCTCGCCCTTGATCAGCAGGTAGGAGGTCTCGACGAAGCTCGACTTCTCGGCGAGCTCCTCGATCGGGTAGCCACGGTAATGCAGGATGCCTTGCTCGCCGTCGAGGTACGTGATCGCGCTCGTCGTCGAGCCGGTGTTCATGTACCCGTTGTCGAGGGTGATGTAGCCGCTGTCCTGGCGAAGGTTGCGAATGTCGATCGCGTGCTCGTCCTCGGTACCCACGATCACCGGCAGCACGACTTCCTTGCTGTCGGGGAGCACCAGCTTTGCGGTCAATTTCGGGTCCGAACCGGCCATGGGATCTCCTGCTCGTAGCGGGAAAGTTGGCAGCGCGGAGACCATACCCTATCTCTTTCGATGCATGACGTCATGCTGGCCGAAACGTCATGACAATCGCCGGGCTATTCGAGCGTTACGAACGGCGAGCTGCCAAGCGGTGTATTGAAACGGTACGTGTAGCCCAAGCCGAGATATCCGGCTGCGCCACCTTTGTCGAGTCCGACAGCTTCGGCAGTCCCCCGGCCGCCGGACCGGCGAACACCGGCGTGTAGACGTTCACTCCACCGATCACCGAGAACGCGTGCTCGTAGCGCGGGCCAAACGCGATGGTCGCGGCGAGCTCGAGCCGGGCGCCCGCGGCGTCGTAGTTGAAGAACTTGTTGCCGAACTCATCCATCGCGCCGTCGGGGCTCATCGTGGTCAGGTGCACGCCGCCGAGCGGCGTGACGCACAGCCGCGGCGTCCCGAACAGGCAGAAGTGCTTGTACAGCGCGACGCCGAAATCGACGACGGTGAGGCTGCCGACGCCCGAGACATCGTTTCTGCCCGCGCTGAAGCTGCTCCACTGGATGTAGGCCTGGCCGCCGAAGCGTCGTGCCGGGTCGAAGAGGTAATCGCCCTTGAGCCGGAAGCCGCCCATGACCGTGCCGTAGTAATCAGGCTGCCCGATGCGGCCACCGCCGCCGTAGAGGTCGGCGCCGAGCGTCCAGGTGT
>VBLP01000239.1:12655-18285 GCA_005887925.1 Deltaproteobacteria bacterium
GCGACGGCCTCCTGGAACTTCTTCGCCGCCTCGGCGTACTTGTCGGCGTACATCAGGTCCTTGCCTTCGTCGTTGAGCTTGTTGGCGATCTCCGCCTGGCTCTGTGCGAAGGCACTGCTGAACAGCGCGCCGGTCAGCGCGATCCCGATCGCGAACGAGGTGAACCTACTCATGATGCGAACCCTTCCCGGAAGACGGACCCGTCGAATGTTACCATCCTACGCGTCTCGTCGGACCGATCTTCGCCGTGCGATTTTTTTCACGTCCGGTGGCAGGCGCGAGGGCTCGATCGATCAGCCGGCGCGCGGCCTCGTGGCCCCGCAGGTGCCAGTTTTCGGGGTTGCCGAGCACGACGGACACGATGATCTGCGGCCGCTCCACCGGGGCGTAGCCGACGAACCACGAGTGCTCCATGTAGAACGGCTCGCTGCGGGTCAGCGTGCCGGTCTTGCCGGCGACGCGGATCGCCTGGTGCTTGCCGAACGAGCGAGCCGCGCTGCCTAACTCGCAGGTCGCCAGCATCATCCGGCCGACCGAGCGCGCCACATCGCTCGCGACCGCGCGGCGCCGGGGCGCTGCCGGCAGCGCGACCCCGTCGATCGACGCGACCAGCCGCGGGGCCGGCTGCTCGCCATCGTCGGCAAACGTCGCCGCGAGCAGCGCGCCGCCGACCGCCGACAGCCGCGATCCGGTGAACCCGGCGGCGGCCTGGGCGAAGTTCAGGTCGCGCACCGCGGGGATGTCGACCGCGCCGGCCGTGCCGCGCAGCTCGGCGCCCGGCAGGCCCTCGGCGACGCCGAGCTGATGGGCGAACCGGGTGAGCTCGCTCGGCGCCAGCTTCTGGAACGCGAGCTTGCCGACGATCGCGTTGTTGGAGTGGGCCACGCCGTAGAGCAGGCTCTCGCACCGCGAGTCGCGCCGGTCGTCGCGCAGGTTGGACTCCTGCACCGAGCGCAGGCCGCCGTGGAAGCACACCCGGTCGCCGGGATCGACGCCGGCGGCGACCAGCGCGCTGGCGGTGACCAGCTTGAACACCGACGCGGCCGGCGCCCACACCTCGGTCGCGAGGTGCCAGTCGAACGTCGCGTCGTGCGCGCGGGCCGGGCGCGCCTCCCTGGCATCCTTGCCGTCCTTGGCAGACGGGTCGCTGCGGCGGCCGGCGAGCGCGAGGATCCGACCGTCCGGCGCCATCGCCACGATCGCCCCGCGCGGCGCGCGCGCCTCGGCGAGCAGCCGCTCGGCCATCGCCTGCAGCGCCGGATCGAGCGTCAGGACGGCGACGCGTCCATCCTTGAGCTTGGCCTCGTAGTGTGTGCCGTCGGCGCTCAGCGCCCGCTGATCGAGATCGACCAGATCGGCGATCGCCGCGGCGGTGGCAGCGGCCGCGGCGGCACGCCCGGGATCCGCGGGCCCGGCTGCGGGATCCGCAGGCGCGCGATCGCGGCGAGCCGGTCGGTCGGCCCGGTCGGCGCGATCGGTCGCAGCCGGATCGAGCGGCGCGCCCTGGACCTCGGCCGGGGTGGCGCTGCGGTTGCCCACTAGCACGGCGGCGCCGGCGACCGCCACGGCACCGGCGAACAGGACGTGGACGCGCCGCATCGGTCCTGGATGTAACGTCATCTGCCCGTCCACACAAGAATGTTTCGGCATTTCGATGTAGGTTCGCCGCCGTACCGCGCCATGCGCTGCTCGTGGATCGACCGCTTCGCCGGGTTTGTCCAGCCCGGATGCGTCGCGATCGCGGCGCTGCTGGCGCTCGCGGCGTGTCAACGCGCGCCCCGCGCGACGACCCCCCGTCCGGTGCCGACGCCGTCGGTCCAGGTCGGCTCGTGCGCGACCCCGGGGCGCGACGGCGTGATCAGCGCCGCACCGCGGCTCGAGCGCGCCGATCGCGACCTCGACGGCGACGGCGTGGCCGAGGCCGTCGTCGTCGATCGCGCGCTGTGCACGGCCGAGGGCAACTGCTACTGGAACGTGTTCCTCATGCCGGCCGCCGGGGCCTCGGAGTGCCCGCGCTACGCCGGCACCTTCGAGGGCGGTGCGCTCGAGACGCTGACTTCGAAGGGCGATGAGAACATGGCCGATGTCCGCGGCTACTGGAACCTACACGGCGGACGTTTGCTGCTGCAGTCGTACCGCTTCGTGCATGGTGGCTATCGCCTCGTCGACGCGCTGCTGTGCAAGCGTTCGGGGGATGACCGGCTGGATTGCGCGGACTCGGAGCACTAGGTCCGCGGATTCTGTTAAGATCGCAGGCGGGTTGAGCGACACCGGCCGGAACAAGACCGTCGTCACGGCGATCTCGAAGATCAGCGACCGACCGGTGGCCAAAGAAGCGTGCTTGGTCGTGATCTACGGCCTGGAGCTGGGCAAGAAGTTCAACCTCAACCGCCCGCAGATCGTGATCGGCCGGTCCTCGAAGGCCGATATCCAGATCGACCAGGAGGCGGTGTCGCGCAACCACTGCAAGATCATGAACACCGGCAACGCGATCATGCTGCGCGACATGGGGTCGACCAACGGCACCTACGTCAACGACGAGATGATCGACGAGTACGTGCTGCGCGACGGCGACTTCATCAAGGTCGGCCGCTGCATCTTCAAGTTTCTATCCGGCAACAACATCGAGAATGCCTACCACGAGGAGATCTACCGGCTGACCACGGTCGACGGCCTGACCCAGGTGTTCAACCGGCGCTACTTCGTCGAGACCCTCGAGCGCGAGATCGGCCGCGCGCTGCGCTACCGGCGCGACCTGTCGCTGATCATGTTCGACATCGACCGCTTCAAGGGCGTCAACGACAGCTTCGGCCACCTCGCCGGCGACCACGTGCTCAAGCACCTGGCCTCGGTGATCAAGACCCGGATCCGGCGCGAGGACGTGCTCGCCCGCTACGGCGGCGAGGAGTTCGCGATCGTGCTCCCCGAGATCGACGGCTACAACGCGATGCAGTTCGCCGAGAAGATCCGCAAGCTCGTCGAGGTCGCCGAGTTCAAGTTCGAGGACGCGATCATCCCGGTCACCGTGTCGATCGGCGTGGCGAGCCTGCGCGGCGAGATCGAGGATGCGCTCGAGTTCATCAAGCAGGCCGACACCAACCTGTTCGCCGCCAAGGAAGCCGGCCGCAACCGCGTGGTCGGCTGACGGCGAGCGCGCGCCGGCCGCGGCTCAGGTTCCGGGGCAGCCCAGCGGCTGCGCCGCGCCGGTGATGCAGCGGTTGATCTGGCAGCGGTCGCGATCCATCGTGAGCTGCGGCCGCGCCAGGCAGTTGCGATCGCGGCAGCGGGCGATCAGCCGGTCGTGCGGGTAGTCGGCGTCGATCTCCGCGGCACGCAGCACGCCGGTGCCGAGGATGCCGTCGACCTCCGGCTGATCCGGCCGCAGCTCGGTGCGCAGCGCCTGCAGCGTCGGATCGGTGTCCGGTACGACGAGGATGTCGAAGCCCGTGCCGCCCGCCGGTGGGTCGAGCTCGAGCACGGCCGGCACCGCGCAGAACGTGTTGCCGTCCTTGCATGGACAGTCGCCACCCGTCAGTTCGGCGCACGTCTGGTTGCTCTGCTCCGGCGAGATCGCCGCCAGCACGCCCTCGGCGAGCACGTGGTGCGCATAGATGTGGCGGCACGGCGACAGCGCGTTCGAGATCGAGGGCCCGACCAGCGCGAGCCGATCGATCGATGCGAGCCGGCCCCCCGTGACCTCGCCCGACGGCAGGAACACCGAGCCCGCCGGCAGCTGGTCGAACGGCAGCGGCGGCGGTGTCAGCATGTCGTCGGCGACCGCCATCCGGTAGCGCTCGTAGGCCGTCTGGCTCAGGATCGACAGCCCGATGCTGGTCGAGGCCACGAACAGCGCGTCGGCGCCGTGCTGGCGGAGCTTGGCCCCGGCGGGGAGCGGGTCGACATCCTGGCCGAGGCAGGCGTCCAGCGTGATCCGGCGGTTGCCGAACGGCAGCTCGGTGCCGGCGAGCACCAGCGTGCCGCCGCCGCGGTACGGCGAGTTGAACACGGCCTCGCACGACAGCGTCCGGCCGCGGTCGCTGCCGCCGACGTCGGCGAGCACGAAGATCTGGTCTTCGCCCAGCCGTAGCCGCACCGCGTCGCCGGCCAGCGCGTCGGCCCCGATCACCGCATCGAACACCTGGGGCGCGGCGGGCGTGCCGACCTTGCATGGGGGCAGGCTGCGCGGATCGGCGCCGTCGGGAATCGCACACGGGTGCAGCGCGATCAGCTGGGCCTGCGGGAACCGCGCGCGCGGCTGGCTGAGCGAGCCGTCCGCGGCCCTGCCGAGCAGCGTCAGGTCCACGTACGACAGCGACGGCGCGTCGGCGTTGCCCGGATCGACCAGCGTGAACGGCGACAGCAGGTCGAGCACGGCGCGCTGGTCGCCCGGCCGATCGGTGCGCACGCCGACCATCAGCGCACCGCTCGCCGTGTCGACGCCGATCGGGAACGGATCGCCCGAGAAGTCATTGCTCAGGAAGCTGTCGGTGATCAGCGTGCAGCCGCCGAGCGCGCACGCCAGGGCCCCGGCCAGCGCGCGCCTCACCATGGCAGCTCGTGCACCGTCGCCCTGCGGCCGTCGACCTCGACCGTCGCGCCCGGCTCC
The DNA here is from genome assembly GCA_005887925.1 of Deltaproteobacteria bacterium. Taxonomy (GTDB): domain Bacteria; phylum Myxococcota_A; class Polyangia; order Haliangiales; family Haliangiaceae; genus JABFXX01. The sequence goes on from VBLP01000239.1 coordinate 17,262, forward strand.
CAGCAGCTGCGGTGCAGGTACGCCAGCGCGCGGGTCGCGTCGCCATCGCCGATCGACGACGTCACGTGGCCCTTGGCCGGCGCGGTCAGCGCGCTGCCCGGCGCGATCGGCGCCGTGCCCTCGACCATCAGGCCGCGCAGCATCCGCGCCGCGTTGCCCTGCGCGTGGACCCGGAACACCGGCTCCTGGCCGACGTAGCAGCCCTTGCCGTAGTCGAGGAACCGCGCCAGCGGCGTCTCGAACGGGAAGTGATCCTCGTCGACATCGACCCCGTAGCGCAGGAACCCCGCGCGGATCCGCAGCCGCTCGACCTCGGCATCGCCGTCGGGCCGCATATCCGGCGCCTCGCCCTCCACGATCGCGGCCGTCCACACGTCGTCGAGCCCGTCCCAGCGCTGGTGCGCCGGCCCGGTCATCGCGTCGAACGCCACGTCGTCCATCACCGCGTAGCGCTCGAGCAGCGCGCGCGTCTTGTCGGCGAGCGCCGCCTCGCAGGCCACCACATAGTCATCGCCCGCGCGCGCCACGTCGATCACCGACAGCACGCGGCCCTTCGGGGTCAGGATCGCGCCCCAGCCGTGCGCGCCGTCGGCGAGCGCCTCGATGTTGACCGTGGTCAACCCCTGCAGGAACCGCGTGCGGTCGCCACCCGTCACGCGCAGCCGGCCCCAGCTCTTGCGATCGACGATCACGACGCTTGCTCCTGGCGCCCGGCCGCCCGCAGCCGCTCGCGGCGCATCGCCGCGACCCCGGCGCAGACATCGATCCACTGCATCATGATCCCGCCGAACATCACGCCGGCCACGCCGTTGGTGTGCATCGGCATCACGATCTGCGTCATCTCACAGCGCGTCTCGGCAGGCGTCATCGGGCTCTCGCCCGCCAACCTTACTTCTTCTTCGTCGGCGCGGCAGGCTTCTTGGCGGCCTTCGCCGTGTCGATCTTGCGCCGGATCCGCGCCTTGAGCTTGGCCTGGCTCTTCCGGCGCTTCATCTTCGGCGTCTGGCGATTGTCTCCGCGTCCC
>VBLP01000240.1 GCA_005887925.1 Deltaproteobacteria bacterium
AATTCGGCCATCGCCTCGCGTGGCCCGCTCACCGAACAGCTCGACAAGGAAGACCAGGCGCACTCGACGCCGGTGTCGGCGAGGCCAACGAGACCAGAGCGCAGCGCCTGGTCCTGGTGGTGCACGCCTTCACTCCGCCGGAGCCACCTGATGGCACGCTGATCGTCTGGCTTGCGAACGACGGCAAGGCGGGTCTGCACGAGGTCGCGCGCGTGGCGATCCATCCCCTGGGCGGCGATCGGTGAGGCGGGTTGCGCGCGCATCGTTCCCGGGATCACTGACAACGCGCCGTACGACGTCCTGCTCGACATGGCAAAGCATCTCGACGACGGCCACGTCACGCTGATGGCCGACGCCCTCGGACGCAACGAGAATGCCGAGGTCACGGTGTATCCGCATTACCCCGACGTCGACGGGCTCGAGAACCTGATCGACGCGAAGTACCTCGACGACGGGTTCACGACGGCGGCCCAGGACGAGATCAGCTGGGGCACGATCGGCAACCTCGGCTACATCAGCACGACGTCGATGGAGGAGCTGTCGGCGTCGGGCGACGAGGACGACGACATCGCGGCGGCGAGCGCGGCGATGTCGTAGGCGATGGCGGTGCTCGCCAGCGTCGACGGGATCATTGTCGACGTTCGCGCGAATGAGGGTGGTTGGGACGCGGTCTCGCTCGAGATCGCGCGATGGTTCGGTGGCGTGCGTGCGTCACGTGGAGCAAGCAGGTGCGCGCCGGCGCGGCGCACGACGCGTTCGGGGCGCCCGTGCCGATGTACATCGAGGAGATGCGGTCGGGCGGCTTCGTCAGGCCCGTGGTGCTGTTGACGAGACCTAGGCGGCGGGCTGATGACGCTGAGCGTTCCAGCCGACAAGACGGGTGGTCACAAGGCCAACGACGGCTCCCGATGCCGCGGTAGCGACTACAATGAGAAACGAGTCGAGCGACAGGTCGACCAACACGGCAGCGACAGCGATCGCTATCACAGCGCTGAAGATTCCAACTCTCCTCGCGCGACGATCCATGTCGCGCATCATTTCTTTCACAGCCGATAGCTGTATCGCCTCGTATTCATTAGGTTCCTTGTGACCGACCGCGTCGAAGAAGCTGTGCGAACTCCCGTCACCCAGTCCAGGCACGACCTCATCGGGGCTCGCTCCACTCATGTCTGGTTTGTACGTCGGCACCGGCTCCATGTTCACCCTCCAACTTTCCCTTAGACCGTGAGCGTTTCCATGCTGAAATGAGCGTGCAATAAAACGTCCCCATTGTACTCAGGGCTGATCCCGCCTTTGCTCCAGCTTTGTACGCTCAACTATGATGAATTGCTTATGTTCAGTCCACTCCCGATGCTGCTTCATCGCCCTACTTGTGAGCGACCGTATCTTCTTCTTCAGTCTGTGCCAGAAGTAGGACCGTGCGCCACCTTCACCTCGAAGGTAGATCGCGAAGACGCCAGATGCCACCCCCCATGCGGTGTTGTGGTCGACCCCGGCGACGATCGCAGCCACGCCGAGGAGGGCAGTGTAGATGTTTGCACGAAAGACCCGTCCAGCAACTTGATCGTCCTTCTTTTCGACGAGGGCATCGACCGCCTTCAAATTCTGTTCAGCATACGCAATCATTTTCTGCGCGTGCGCCTCGTGCTTCTGCAGTTCTTCGATGGCCCGCGTGACGTACTGCGGCGGGGTTGCCTTGACCTTCCTTGTGAGCGCCTTTATCGGACTCGCCTTCGGAGCAGGTTCATCGTTCTCGAGGATCTCGACGACCGCCGTGAGTACGTCCTTGGTCTCCTCCGCCACTGCGGGTCACGTTACACGCGGTCACATGCGACAAGCTCGCCGATGTTGCCAATGCATCACTATGCGGCATGGACTCTGAAAAAACCTGCTGTGTGCAAAACTCGGCTGTCACCCAGCCGCGCTACGTCGGCGCCTCCACCCGCTCGCTACGTCCGCCGAGTCTGTGAGCCACGAGCTCACCGGGCGATCGCCAGCGACGCGCTCCCAATCCGCGTAGCGCTCGAGATCAGGCAACATGATCGCGCGCGGATTCTTCTCCGCCTTGGGCTGCCGCGCGAGCAGCCTCACGTCGCGCCTGGCCACGGTGATCACCCTGGTGCGGTGTCGTCGCGCGCCCTCGGAACCTCGCCGGCTCTGACGCGGCGGTACACCAACGAGTAGCTCATGCCGGCGAGCTCGGCGGCGTCATGCATCGGGACCCTGCCGCACGGTGCCGTCGCTGGGGGCTTGCCTCGAGCGCTCGGATCCCGACGGCATGGTGCAGGCCCATGTCCCGGATCCCGTCTCGGAAGTCCTCCGAGGCGCCGTAGGCCTTGTCGGCGAGGACAACACCGGGAGGAATGCGGTCATCGAGCGCTCGACGGATCAGCTGAAGCTCGAGCTCGGGCTTGGTCGCGAACTGCATGTCCCACGGGATGCGAGCCTCTTCGCGACGCTCATCGTCGTCCGGCCAAGACTTCGGGAGGTACAGCGCGAAGTCGATCGGCACCTGCTCGGTCAGTGTCGCCACGGTCAAGCTCGTGCCGATCTGGCAGTTGGAGATCTTGCCGGCGGACCCGGTGTACTGCCGCTGCACGCCCACCGAATGGATCCTCTGCTTGAGGAAGCCGGTGTCGTCGACGATCCAGGCCTTCACCGGGGTCCCGAGCTGTCATGGCCTCCAGTGCGTAGCTTGCTGCTTCTCGTCGGACATCGCGATCGCTCCAGCGCGAGTCCACCATGAAAATGCAGGAGGCGTTGATGGACATCGTCAACTCGCGCAGGATCGGCGCAGGCCCGCGCTGCGATCGGCTCGACGCTCTTGCGCTCGCCGTCCCCGAGAATCCCGAGCGCCTACGTACGTAGCGAACGACGCTCGGCGCTCGTCACGCCCGAGGACCTTCCCGATGCGATCGAGGTAACTCTCCAAGCGCTGCTCGCCAGCGAGGACATCGAGCCTTGTCATGCTCCTGTAGGATCGCCGTGATTTGTAGGGTTCCGCCGACGACGACGCGGTGCGGCGCGTCGTGATTCCCGGCTGGTAATCCACCTGGGCGTGCGGCGAGCAATGACAAGCTGCGGAGATGCTCGCGTTTATCGCCGCACGACTCTCGGCACACCATGCCCGGCAGGGCTGGGCCGATAGATGCGTCTCAATGAACAGCCTGCGTCGCTGCCTCCGAGCGTGTCACAGTGGTTCCGCGACGTTCGCTCACGCAACGCCGTTCTGAGCGGCCCGAGGTGTCCGGCGCGGCTAGTCGAGCGGTGGTTTGCCTTCCTTGGTTCGGAGCTTCTGGATGGGCTCCGCGTCGAGCAGTGGTTCGACTCCCTTGGTTCGGAGCTTCTGGATGGGCTCGGCGTCGAGCAGTAGTTTGACTCCCTTGGCTCGGAACTTCCGGCTGGCCTCAGTGTCGAGCAGTTTGCGTTTCGTGGCTCGGAGTTCCCGGATGACCTCTGCGAGAGGCCGGCGCCGCGGAGGTCGGCGCTGCAGAGGTCGGCATTGCGGAGGTTGGCTCCACGGAGGTTGGCCCCGCGGAGGTCGGCCCCGCCGAGGTTGGCCCCGCCGAGGTCGGCCCCGCGAAGGTCGGCCTGTTGGAGGTTGGCCCAGCCAAGATTCGCGCGCATGAGAGCAGACGAATCAAGCTTGGCTCCGACGAGGTCCGCAGCGAAGAAATCGGCCCCTTCCAGATTGACCTTGCTGAAGACGGCTCCGTTGAGCGTCGCCCCGGCGAAGTCGGCGACACGCTGGCCGCTCTGTCGGCGTCGGCGGTGCTCCGCGAGCTCCTCCACACGAAAACGCGCCCAGTTCTCATCGCAGCTCGACTCGACGATCTGATCACCCTCCGCATCGTCGCCTCCGACATCTTGCATGGACGACACCGCGACTCCGATGAGGGATTCGAGCTCTCCACCATCACGCTGCTTGAGCAAATGCGCCGCAGCCTCCGAAGACAGTGACACAGTCAATCGCACACTTCCCTCTTGCACCTCGACAATTTCAAGCGACACATCGCCGCTCAGCATGCGCAGCTGTTCCCGTACATGGGCGATCGCATGAGCGTCGAAGTCTGGGAGAGTCGCCTTGATGACGATCGAGATGCGAGTGCGTCGCTCCGGCCGGTTCAGAAGACAGAGGCCGTTCGGATCGACGTCCGACCGCGTCAAGAGTTGTGGAAGCGACGCGCGATCTTCGGGCGCGATGCTCACAACTTCGCCAAGTCGATTGTCTTGCATCGACCCGTGTAGGCGAATGGCCGCCAGGCCCTGTCGGAAGGCAGTGCCGACCGGCTCGCCGTCCCCCAGTCCGCCGTAGAAGCCGATTGCGAACGCTCTCACTGCGGCGTCGCGAGTCCCACCGCCGATCCCCACGACACATGCGGCGTGTGCGATCAGCGCCTCGGCTTGCGCCTCGCTGTAGCACGCACTCAGGACCACGACACTTACCGAGCTGCCGGCCGCGCTGAACGCCTCCTCGAGCGCGGCGCTCGGTACGAGCTGCGGATGGCCGTCAGGCCCGTCGAAGAACAGACCGTCGCGTTCGCCGTCGAAAGTGTCGGCCACGGCTTGGGCGTCGCAGCCCGAATCCATGACTCCTCGTCGCTGGTGCGTCCTGCCGTGGCCGCAGAAGTGAACCACCGTTGGCTTGAGTCTGCGCAGCTCGCGTAGCAGGTCCATCGGCTCCGCTGCCCACCGGGTCACGAGCTCGAATCGGTCCCGGTGGCCGCTCCGCTCGAGCTCCTCCTGAATCGCATGCGCTTCTCGATCGAGTGCCCGCTTGTCCATGCCGAGCGGGTTGGCGGCGAGGAACAAGACCGTGTGTCGAGCCACCCGCCTCTGCTCCACCGGCGGCGGCGGCGCTGCTGCATGAGTCTCAGCAGCATCCATCGGCTGTAACTCTTTCACGACTTCCTCCATCGAGCGATTCACTGCCCGGCACGTGTTAGGCGACGGCTGCAGCAGGGCCACGACAAGCTTTCGCTGCCTAAGCGAACGAATGCGAAGGTCGAAGCAGATCAATCAGTTGGACACTCAGGCGAGGCGTTGCGCAGGGCGCCTGCGAATCCGGATGTCGTTAGTCATCGTGGTAGTAGGAACAACAGCCGGATGCAGGCCTGTCCTGTGCGCCATGATCAAGCAGCGTGGCGCGCCGCTTCAGCGGGTACAGCGCGAACCGGGTCACCGGCGGATCGCCGCGCTCGTCGGGTCGGATTCGCTACCAGCGCCTGAGCGCGCGAAGCTCGTGGCGGTGGCGAGGATCTCGCCGCGACCGTCAAGCGCCGAGAGCAGTTGCGCTATGCTGCGCGCCCCATGACGTCCCCGCGGCCCGCGCCGACCCTCGACTACGTGCGTTCGCAGTTCCCCGCCCTGGAGCGCCGGCACAATGGCGCGCCGGTCGCGTACTTCGATGGTCCGGGCGGGACGCAGGTGCCACGCGCGGTCGGGGCGGCGATGACCGAGTACCTGTTTCACCACAACGCGAACACGCACTGGGCGTATCCGACCAGCATCGAGACGGACGCGGCGCTCGACGAGGCGCGCGGGGCGCTCGCCGACTTCGTCGGTGGGCGGCCGTCGGAGATCGCGTTCGGCGCCAACATGACGACGCTCGCGTTTCATCTGGGGCGCGCGCTCGGCCGGCGCTGGTCGCCGGGTGACGAGATCGTGGTGACCGAGCTCGATCACCACGCCAACAGCGATCCGTGGCGCAGTCTGGCGGGCGAGCGCGGCCTGGCGATCCGCGCGGTGCGCTTCGATGCGGAGACGGGTCAGCTCGACATGCAGGGGCTCGCCGCGGCGATCGGGCCGAGGACGCGGCTGGTCGCGATCGGCGCGGCGTCGAACCTGCTGGGCACGATCAACGACGTCCGGCGCGTGGCGGACCTCGCTCACGCGGCCGGCGCGCTGGTGTTCGTCGACGCGGTCCACTATGCGCCGCACGCGCTGGTCGACGTCGCCGCGCTCGGCGCCGACTTCCTGGCGTGCTCGGCCTACAAGTTCTACGGCCCGCATATCGGCGCGCTGTGGGGGCGGCAGGCGCTGATCGAGGAGCTCGACGTGCCGCGGCTCGAGCCGGCGCCGGATTACTCGCCGGAGCGGCTGGAGACGGGCACGCAGAACCACGAGGGCATGGTCGGCGCGGCGGCCGCGGTCGACTTCCTGGCCTCGCTCGGCGACGGCGACACGCGACGCGCCCGGCTCGAAGCGGCGTTCGCGGTGCTCCATGCGCGCGGCCAGGAGCTCGGCGAGCGGCTGTGGGCGGGCCTGCGCGACATCGCGGGGGTGACGGTGTACGGTCCGCCGCCGAGTCAGCCGCGCACGCCGACGCTGTCGTTCGCTGTGCGCGGCGCGCCGTCCGAGGAGGTCGCCCGCGCGCTCGCGGAGCGTGCGGTGTTCGTCTCGCACGGCGACTTTTACGCCGTGACGGCCGTCGCGCGCCTCGGCCACGCCCGGGATGGCGTCGTCCGCGCCGGCTGCGTCTGCTACACGTCGCCGGACGAGGTCGACCGCCTGCTCGACGGAGTCCGGGACATCGCGCGCCGCTCCCGATGACCGATCGGAATTTTGCGCCGCGATACCGTACAATCGATCGACGCTCATGCGTCTCACCTCCTGGTTTCCGTTCGCGCTCGTGCTGTCGGCTGCGTGTGGTCATCCTGCGGTCCCCAGCCACGTGGTCTCCAATACCCAGCCGCAGCCGCCGCCGGCCGCGCGACCGACGAACGGCGCACTGCATGCGTGGCCAGTGGCGCCGTTCTCGCCGAGCCAGATCGCCGAGGCGACCGGCTGCCAGGTCGAGAAGCTCGCGACCGCGCGCTACGCCAAGGGCCTGGCGGTCGATGCGCTGCCGGGTGCGTTCGCGGTGCACGGCACCTGCGACCAGGCCGTGCTCGCCGCCGCCTGCGCCGTCCGGCTCGAGGATGCAGCGCCACCGGCCGCCTGTCTCGACGCGTACCGCGCCGCGGTGCAGGCCAATCCCGCGTTCGCGTTCGTCTCGGTGCTGCCGGGCGGTTACTTCGGCAAGGTCCCGCTGGTCGCGGCGCCGCCGGCGGCCGGTCACGCCTTGGTCAGCGCGGCCCTCGACTACCAGTGGGGCGGGCTCGGCACGCCCGTCGCGTGGCAGCTCGCGATCCGCGACGCGGCGACGAGCCCCGCGGTCAGCGTCACCGGCCCGAACGCGAAGGCCACCAAGAGCACTCCCGATCTGCGGGACAAGATCGCCGCGCTCGGCACCTCGCTCGACAGCTTCCTGCCGATCCCCGAGCCGCTCCACGCCGTCGACTGCACCGACAACTACCCCAAGTGGACCGCGACCCTCGAGTTCGACGACCGCGAGAAGCTCGAGCTGACGACGCACGACTCGAACCTGCTCGGGATCGGCGGTCCCTGGCAGATCACGATCGACGGCGTGACCTACCTGCAGCTCGCGCCGGGCTTCGCGCACGCGGTGGCGCAGCTGGTCAGCGCGCTCGACCTGCCGCTCGGCGAACCGGCCGGTCAGATGTGCCGCGGCTACGACATCGCGAGCGCCGTGCTGGTGCCGCGCACGAAATAAGGATCGCGTCACTTCTCTCGACGAGGACGAAGGATTCGTCGGTGACGGGCGCCAGGTGGCTAGTCCCTGCGCCGCGGACACCGCGGGGAGGCCGCCGGGCGGTGCGAGCCACCGCGGCTGACCGGATCGTCCCGAGGTGTATAGTGCCGCGCCATGATGCGTCGAACCTTCCTGCACGGAGCGGCGGCCGTCGGGGCTGCCGCGATGTTGCCGCGCCGCGCGTCGGCGGCGGCCGATCTCAAGCCGATCTACCAGCAGGTCGAGAAGCGCCACGACGAGGCGCTCGCCCGGCTCCAGGCGTGGATCCGCCAGCCCACGATCGCCGCCGAGAGCCGCGGCATCACCGAGGGCCGCGACCTGACGATGCGGATGCTGCGCGACGCGGGGTTCGGCAAGGTCGAGAGCATCTCGACCGACGGCCACCCCGGGATCTTCGCGACGCTCGACGCCGGCGCGCCGCGCACGATCGGGCTGTACTTCATGTACGACGTCAAGCAGGTCGATCCCAAGGAGTGGAGCTCGCCGCCGTGGGAGGCCAAGCTGGTCGACATGCCCAAGCTCGGCAAGGTGGTGATGGGGCGCGGCGCGGTCAACCAGAAGGGCCCCGAGGCGGCGTTCCTGGCCGCGCTGCACGCGATCCGCGGCGCTGGCAAGAAGCTGCCGGTCAACCTGGTGTTCGTCGCCGAGGGCGAGGAGGAGATCGGCTCGCCGCACTTCCCGCAGATCGTGTCGCAGCCGCAGGTCCAGGCGGCGCTCAAGCGCTGCGAGGGCGTGTTCATGCCGCACGCCAACCAGAGCGGCGACGGGACGGTCACCATCAACCTCGGCGCCAAGGGCGTGGTCGAATGCGAGCTGGTGTCGAGCGGAGAGACCTGGGGTCGCGGGCCGAAGCGGGATGTCCACTCGAGCAACCGCGCCCGGATCGACAGCCCGGCGTGGCACCTGGTGCTGGCGCTGGGCACGCTGGTGACGCCGGCCGGCGAGCCGGCGATCGACGGGTTGTTCGAGAAGGTCCGGCCGGTCAGCGACCGCGACCGCGGCCTGCTCGACGAGGCGGCGCGCCGGATCAGCGAGGCGGAGGCCAAGCGCTCGCTCGGCGTCGAGCACTGGGCGCGCGACGCGAGCTGGCGCCAGGCGCTCGAGGACCTCGCGACCAAGCCGACGGTCAACATCGAGGGCCTCGTCGGCGGCTACATCGGCCCCGGCGGGATGACGATCCTGCCGCACCGGGCGGCGGCCAAGCTCGACCTGCGGCTGGTCCCGGACATGACCGCGGCCGACACGTTCGCCAAGCTCAAGGCGCACCTGGCCAAGCGCGGCTTCGGCGACATCGAGGTCAAGATGACCGGCGGCTACGATCCCAACACCAGCGCGGCGGACGCGCGGCTGATCCGCGCGCAGGTCAAGACGTACGAGCGCTGGGGCATCAAGCCGATCCTGTGGCCGCGGCTCGCCGGCTCGTGGCCGGGCTACGTGTTCACCGGCGCGCCGCTCAAGCTGCCGGCCGGCCACTTCGGCCTCGGCCATGGCTTCGGCGCGCACGCCCCCGACGAGTTCTTCCTGATCGAGTCGACCGACGCGAAGCTGCACGGCTTGGACGACGCCGTGCGCTCGCACGTCGACTACCTGTTCGAGCTGGCGTAGCGGCCGCTCAGCTGGGCTCGGGCCAGGCGCGCTGCGGCGGCCGCAGCTTCTCGATCAGGCGGGCCAGCCTGAGCACGCCGGCGTCGTCGAACCGCCGCCCGATGATCTGCACGCCGATCGGCAGGCCGCCTGTGCTCGCGGTCCAGTTGATCGACGCGGCGGGCTGCTCGGACATGTTGTAGGGCGCGGTGAATGCGATGTGCGGCAGCGCGTTGTGCGGATCGTTGCCGGGGGCGGGCAGCTCGGCCTCGTACGGCAGGATCGGCGAGACCGGCGAGATGACGTAATCGAACGGCTCGCAGGCGAACACCGCGGCCTCGCGCACCGCCATGACCTGGTTGTAGGCCTGCATGACGTCGCGCCCGGTGAACCGCGCGGCGCGCCAGGTGCACCACTCGGCGATGAACGGCAGCACGTTCTGCTGGCGCTCCGGCGTCAGCGCCATGAAGTCGTTGTGCAGGCGCGACTCGAAGAACCGCGACATGCCGTCGAACATGTCCGGCGTGAGAAACGACGGGATCTCCTCGACGACCGCGCCGGCGTCGCCGAGCGCCCTGGCCGCCGCCTGCGCCGCGGCGCGGACCTCGGGATCGACCGCCAGGCCGGCTTTCATGTCCGGCAGAAAGCCGATCTTCAGCTGCTTGACATCGATCTCGTCCAGGCCGCGGACGTGGTCGCGGTCCTCGAACGGCAGGCTCATGAAGTCGCGCGGGTCGGGCTGCGACAGCACGTTGAGCAGCAGCGCCGCGTCGGCGACGGTGCGCGTCATCGGCCCGGCGACCCGGCCCATGAACGGCGGATAGACCGGGATCCGCCCGAGCGACGGCTTGAGCGCGAAGATGCCGCAGTGCGTGGCGGGCAGCCGCACCGATCCGCCGATGTCGGTGCCGATGTGGAGCGGCGCGTAGCCGGCGACGGCGGCGGCCGCGGCGCCCGCGCTCGAGCCCGACGGGTTGCGATCGAGGCGCCAGGGGTTGCGCGTGATGCCGTGCAGGCTGGACACGCCCGACGACAGCATGCCGTAGTCGGGCATGGTCGTCTTGCCGAGCAGCACGCAGCCGGCCTCGCGGACGCGCGCGGCCGCCGGGGCATCGGCGCGCTGCGGCGGTGCGGCCTCGTTGGCGCGCGTGCCGATCGGCGCCGGATCGCCGCGCGTGTAGACGTTCTCCTTGATCGTGAGCGGCACGCCGTCGAGGGGCGAGCGCGGGGCGCCGCTGTGCCAGCGCGACTCGGCGTCGCGGGCCTGCTCGAGCGCGGCGTCGTGCGCGATGCGGCACATCGCGTTGATCCGGGGCTCCCAGGCGTCGATGCGCGCCAGGGCGGCGCGCGTCACCTCGACCGGCGACAGCTCGCGCTTTGCGTAGGCTTGAACCAGCGCGTGCGCGCTGAGGTCGTGCGTGGTCATCGCCGGCGACTATATGCCCTCGCGCCGTGCTGTGCGTGCGGGGCGCCGGCCGGTCGCGGGATTTTCGATTAAGTGACGCCGCGTGCGCCGGCGCTCGACGCACATGGCTGGCGGCAGGTGCGCGCAGCGCTTGAAAGGAGTCCGCCATGCGTTGTCCTCGTCGGTTTGGGTTATCCGTGCTCGTCCTGCTGTCTGCCTCGAGCGCATTCGCGGCCCCCAGCGTGATCAGCGCATCGCGGCACGATACCTCGGCTCCGCTCGGTCAGCTGTCGGCGACCGGCCGGGCACCGACCAAGGGGCCGGACACCGAGGGCCTCGAGCCGCGCGCGACCGGCCCCGCGCTGGGTAGCGGGCGCGCCGATCCGGTGGCGTCCCCGCTCACCGGGCCGCTGTCGGGTGTGACCACCGTGATGAGCTTCGACGGCCAGAGCGCGGCGGACAACCGGCGCGTCCTGGGCTTTGCGTTCGTGCCGCCGGATACCAACGGCGCGGTCGGTGCGTCGCAGTTCGTCCAGATGGTCAATGTCACGATCGCGGTGTACAGCAAGCGCGACGGCAGCCAGCTGATGGCGCCGGCGGCGATCCACTCGCTGTGGCGCGGCTTCGGCGGCCTGTGCGAGAACGGCGGCACCACGCCGACGTTCAAGGACGGCGGTGATCCGGTCGTGCTCTACGACCACCTCGCCGACCGCTGGCTGGTCAGTGTCGACGACGTCGGACGCGACCGGCACGTACAACCGCTACGAGTTCGATTACGGCGCCAACTTCCCCGATTATCCCAAGTTCGGCATCTGGCCGGACGCGTACTACAACACGATCAACGTATTTCCCGGCAACGGCTTCGCCGGCGCGCAGGCCTGCGCGTTCGACCGCGCCGCGATGCTGGCGGGCGGACCGGCCAGCGCGATCTGCTTCCAGCAGCCGCCGTCGGTCGCGAGCCTCCTGCCGGCCGACCTCGACGGCAGCACCCTGCCGCCGGCCGGCGCGCCCAACTACTTCGTCGGCCTGGCCGACGCGAGCCACCTGAATCTATTCAAGTTCCACGCCGACTTCGCCGATCCGTCGAGGTCGACGTTCACCGGGCCGACCTTGATCCAGGTCGCGGACTACAACGAGATCTGCGCGCGGGCGAACACGGTCGCGTGCATCGCCGAGCCGCAGCCCGGCGAGAAGGTCGACGGCCTCGCCGACCGCGTGATGTTCCGGCTCGCGTATCGCAACTTCGGAGATCACGAGTCGCTGGTCGTCAACCACACCATCCTGGGCGGCGCGCTCGGCGGCGTCCGCTGGTACGAGATCCGCAATCCCGGTGGGGCGGGGGCGGTGTTCCAGCAGGGCACCGTGGTCGATCCGGACACCGATTTCTGGATGGGCAGCATCGCGATGGATCAGGCGGGCGACATCGCGCTCGGCTTCAGCGCGATGAGCCACACCAATTTCTCGAGCGTCCATGTCGTGGGGCGGACGCCGAGCCAGCCGGCGGGCAAGATGTTCGGCCCGCTGGTCCTGGCGACCGGCAGCGGCGTGCAGGTCAACTCGTTCAAGCGCTGGGGCGACTACAGCAGCATGACGGTCGATCCGAAGGATGACTGCACGTTCTGGTACACGCAGGAGTATTACACCGCGACCGGCAGCTTCAACTGGGCGACGCGCATCGCGGCGTTCCGGTTCGACCGCTGCAAGCCCGGCGCGCGGTGACCGCCTACCACGTGTACTGAGCGCCGAGGCCGGCCGAACCCGAGCGGGTGGCCGCGTAGCTCGCGTCGACGTGCGCGCCGGCGGCGAGCTTGGCGAACAGCTTGAGCCGGTGCGAGCCGCCGAGCGCGAGCTTGTACTGCACGCGCAGGCTGGCGCCGACATCGAACTCGCGGCCGTCGGCGTAGTCGGCGTACGACAGGCTCGCGGTCGCGGCGAGGTCGCTCCAGCGGTGGGCGATGCTCGGCGTGATGGCGTCGCGCAAGAGCGGGGCGCCGCTCGCGCTGCCGAGCGTGCTGCGCGCGATCGTCGCGAGCGCGAAGAAGCCGAGCCGCAGCGGATCCTGATCGTAGAGGTAGTACGACGCGTCGAGTGACAGATCGGTATTGTCGTCGACGGTGTCGGTGACGCTCGCGCCGAGCGCGACCTGGCCGAGCACCACGCGCTGGGTGTCGAGCGCGCTCTGGACCTCGCTGCTGCACGCCGCGGCCCGACAGCGCATCCGCACGCCGTCGGCGTCGAGCGTCCCGCCCGCACCCTGGACACTGATGATCTGCTGATGTGCGTAGTAGTACGTCGCGGTGAGCGACAGCGAGGCGCTGAGCGCGTGCGACGATGCCGCCGCGCTCAGCCGGGCATCGGCCTGCATCGCATCGGCGAACAGCCCGTCGGCGGGCACCGGCACGGTCGCGAGCGTGGTCGACTCGGGAGACCAGCCGCCGCCCAGCCGCACGCTCCAGTGCTCGTCGGCTGCGTAGCTCGCCGACAGCGCGCCGAGGTAGACATCGCCGCGGCTGACGGTCGTGTCGCTGTAGACCCGGGTCGAGGACAGATCGAACCGGAGCTGCCACTGCGCGTCGAGATCCCAGATCCCCGCGAGCCGGTCGCTGAGCCAGCTCGAGCCGGGCGCGGTCTCGGTCGCGGGAGCGGCGCCCGCGGCGAGCTCCTCGACTGCGCCGCCGGCGTGCGCGGCGCGCGGCGCCACGGCGGCGATCGCGATCATCCAGCAGCGCATGATCAGCGCTTGCGCTCGGCGTTCGCTTCGCGGCGAGCCGCGCTGGCCTGGCGCCGGTCCGCCGCGGCGTCCTTGCGCGCCGCCCGCGCTTCCTTGCGATCGGCGGCGATGTCCTTGCGATCGGCGCGCGCGTCCTTGCGCTAGGCCGCGATCTGCTTGCGATCGGTGCGCGCCTCCTTGCGGTCGGCCGCGAGGTCCTTGCGCTCGGCCTTGAGCTGCTTGCGATCGGCGGCGATGTCCTTGCGGTCGGCGCGGATGTCCTTGCGCTGGGCCGCCGCATCGGCGCGCCGGCCCGCGACGTCCTTGCGCTCGGCGGCGATCCGGTTGCGGTCCTTGGCGATGTCCTTGCTGTCGTTCTCCGCGTTCGCGAAGTGGTTGGCAGCGCCCCGGGCATCGCCTGCCTTGAGGTCGCGGCGGGCCTGGCGGTCCTGCTGCGCGATGTCCTTGCGGTCGAGCTTGATCTCGGACTTCTGCCGGGTGATCTCGCGCTTGTCTGCCGCGATGCCCTTCTTGTCGGCCGCGACGGCCTTGCGATCCTTGGCCACGTCCCGGCGGTCGCCGTGGATGTCGGTGCGGGTGGCCACGATCGCCTTCTTGTCCCGGACGATGTCGGTGCGCTGGTTCGCCAGGTCGTGCTTGTTGTTCGCGATCGCCTTCTTGTCCTTTGCCAGATCTTTCTTGTCGCGCGCGATGTCGCGATCGGTGCGCGCCGCCTTGCGATCGGCCTTGAGCGCGGCGCGGTCGGCGTGCGCGGCCTTGTTGTCGAGCGCGACCAGCTTCTTGTCGCGCTGGACATCGTTGGCCGAGGCGAGCGTGGCGCCGCCGAGCAGGCCGGCAGCAAGTACGAGATGCATCAGGTGCTTCATGGGGCTCCTCATTTGATGTCGCTGCCAACTGCAGTGGTCATGCCACATGAGTATTCTGACAAGCAGTCGTGAATGCTTATGTCATACATATGAATGTGGAGCCTACAGTCCCGAAGCTGGGGCCGGCGCTGCGAACGGGAGGTGGCGATCCGGACATTGCCGGCCGCGGTAACAAATATGACCGGGAAGGCTCTACCGACGGGGCAGCGTACGAGCCCTGCCGTCGGGGGCGCCGCGACGTGCCACGCCGCGCTGCGCGGTCGCTGTCTCCGGTGCAGCGACGGCGGCACGGTCAGCGACTCGACGCTGTAACAAGACACCTGCGTGTAACGATGGATCCTCGTTGTGACAGCGGCTCATCCGCTCAGATCCGAGGAGGTCGTGAGGCAGCTCAGGCGGTGTGCGACGAGGAGCAAAACCTTGCAAGAAGCGGATCGATCTCGCCTTCCCCGATGGCCCGCCGACGGCATGAGTCGAGGAACGCTAGGAGGTGCCCTTCGCCTCGGGGCCCCACTGCAGCGAGAGACGCTTTCGTGAGCCAGCGCACTCCCGCAGGTAGAGGTTGATCAGTGTCTGATATCCGATGCCCGTCTCGTCGGAGAGCCCGCGGAAGTACGCCAACGTCGCGTCATCCAGTCGAATCGTCACCTGCTTCTTCAGACGCTTTGCGTACGGGTTCTTGCGGGCCCCAGAGAAGTCATAGTGCTTTTTCATTGTCTCCACCTTTCGCGGTATTGGGCTCGCTCTCTCGCGTCGGCCTTTCGCGCGGAGATGATCCTGATGATGTCCCGATTCTGCCGGTAGCAGTGGCATACGATCAGGATCTGGAGCATCGAGCTGAGCCCCAGGAGGACGAACCTGTCCTCGGCTTCCGAATGCTCGTCGTCGGCCAGAAGCAGCGCCTCGTCATCGGTGAACACCGTGCGCGCCTCCTCGAACGACACGCCGTGCTTCCTCTTGTTCGAGGCGTCTTGCGCTCATCCCAGTCGAACTGAAGGTCGGCCACGTAGTGCCATTGTACCTACGCAGTATGTACAACGCAAGGTGCGATGGAGCGCAGCTCGAACCGTCGGGTGGGGAGCTCCCGCAACGTCACCCGCGGCGTGCGCGCTTCGATCACCCAGCGCCGCTGCTATGCGCGCGGCCTGGGTGATGCGGGCGACTGGCCCGACCCGGGCGACTGGCTCGGCGCGGGCGGCTTGGCCGGCGAGGGTGCCTTGGTCGATCCAGGGGGCTGACCCGATGCCGGCTGGCCCGATGCCGGCTGGCCCGATGCCGGCTGGCCCGATGCCGGCTGGCCCGACGCCGGCTGGCCCGACGCCGGCTGGCCCGACGCCGGCTCCGACCCACCCGGCTGCGGCGGCCGGACCGGCGTGGGATAGCTCGCCACGCTGACGTTGCCGTCCTTGTCGATCGCCTGGACGCCGAACACCACATTGTCCTTGGACAGCGGCAACGAGTACCGCGTGACCAGGCCGACATCCTTGTGGTTCTGCCACAGCGGCGCCGTCGTGTCGCGCCACACGATGCGATAGCCGGCGAGGTCGGGCTCGGTGCTGGCGTCCCAGTGCAGCGTCGTGTCGTTCTCGAGCCTGGCGGTCTCGAGCTGGGCGCCGCGCGGCGCGGCCGGCGCCATCGCGAGCGCGGCGAGCGCCGCGGCGTTGACCCGCGCGACCTGGGCGATGTAGCCGAAGTCGACGAACTCCGGCAGATCGCCGTACTGCACGCCACCCTCGACCCGCACGTTCTGATGCTGGTGGTGGTAGTTCTCCGCCGGCTCGGTGAACCGCACGGCGGCGTAGCCGGCGTTGAGGAACGGCGCGTGATCGCCGCCGCGCAGGTAGCGGTCGCGGCGCCAGACGAGGTCGACCCTCATGCCGGCGACATCGCGCTCGGCGTGCTCCTTGATGAAGCGCGCCAGCTCGCGGGTCGGCGTGTCGTTCTCGCCGCCGGTGCGGACCAGCGTGCGCAGCTCGTCGGACATCTCCTTGACGTCGGGCACGCCCTCGGCGAACAGCCGCACCCGCCCGCGGTCGACGCGGTGCGTCGAGCCCACCAGGCCCTGCTCCTCGCCGGCGACCGCCATGAACACCAGCGTCGCGTCGAAGTGCAGCCGGGACATCGCGCACGCCATCTCGATGACCGCCGCGGTGCCCGAGGCGTCGTCATCGGCGCCCGGCGCGTCGCTCTTGGGGTCGAGCACGTTCGACGGCATCGAGTCGTAGTGGCCGCTGACCACGTAGATGCGACCGGCCGACTCGGCCTGCTCGCCGGGAAGGGTGGCCACGACGTTGACGAGCTCGGTCGGCTGCGCGATCCGCCGGTTCGGCGGCGCGGTGAAGCTGTCGAGCTCCACCTTCAGCCGGCCCCCCGACTGCTGGGCGCAGGCGTCGAGCTGCGCCTTGATCCAGCGCCGCGCCGCCCCGATGCCACGGTCGTCGCTCTGGGTGTCCGACAGCGTGTGCCGGGTGCCGAAGCCAACGAGCTTTCGCACCGTCGCCTCGATCCGCTGCGGTGAGATGCTGCGCAGCATGGCCTTGACGTCGGCCGGCGTCGACCGCTCGGGCGCTGCCTGGGCGAGCGGCTCGGGACCGAAGAGACACAGGCCGAGCGCCGCGATCCATCGGATGGTCGTCATCGCGCGGATGATGGTACAGACCGCGTAGGCCGTCCAGCGCCAGCGGCCCGCCAGCGAACCGCGCCTACAGGTTGCTGCAGGCGCCGGAATACGCCGCGCAGCACGCGGTGCCCGTGCAGGCCGAATTCAGCATCGTATTCATGATCGCGCCGGTGTTGGTGAACGAGGCCAGGTGATCGACCCCGACGTCGAGCTGCGCCTTGAGCGCCGTGGCGGTGTTGAACTTGCACTGATCGCCGCCGACCATGGTGTCCGCGCTGCCGCCCGAGATCGTGAAGAACCGGACGCCCGGTCGCCGCTCCGGCTCGCGGCGAAAGCCGACCGAGGCGCTGGTGCCGGTCCGGGGGTTCGACGCGCCGGCCGCGCCGTCGGGCCAGAATCCGAAGATGTTCGAATCGAAGACATTCTGGCTGCCGCAGGTCGGAAACGCCGGGTTGGCAAACCCGACCTGGAGGCAGCTCGACAGTCCCTTGAGGCCGCCCGCGACATTGACGAAGCTGTCGATGCTGCCCCACAGGCCGCCGAACGTGATGCCGTGGATCGCGACCGTCACACCCATGGAATGGCCCAGGATGTGAACCTTGGACTTTCCGGTGTAGGCCTTCACCGCCGTGATGAAGTCCCGGATCCGCGCTGCCTTGGCGCTCGTGTGGTAGTTGAGCTGCTGCGCGGCCTGCTCGCTCGGCGACAGCCACGTGATGCCGAACAGCTCGCAGTCGCTGTAGCCCGCGGCCCGGAGCGTGTCGTAGACCGAGGGCACGCCGGTGGTCGACGGCTTGGCGAAGAACGTCGCGTTCACGCTGTTGCCGTGGACGAAGATCACCGGCGTCCGGGTCGCCACGCAGGTGCCGCCGCCGAACCCGCCGTCGGGCGCGTTGGACGGCGCGAAGCCGCCGGCGAACTGGTTGCTCGGGCCGTTGTAGATCACGCCCTGTGCGGCGGTGGACTCGGGAGAGCCCGGCGCGGCCTCGATGCCCTCCGCGCATCCGGCGACCACGATCAGGGCGAGCATCCATGGCAGTCGAGGTGGTAGCGATCGCGGCATCGCGGAGCCACACTACCATCAGATCGCTGTGCGGGCGCGCCGGCGTGACTCGCTCCGGCCGGGGCGGTCGGCCTCACCGTGACTCTGGCATCACTCCCGGGGCTCGCGAGCGTCACCGCGGCACGCGCGCCTGCGGCGGCGCCCCTCACTGCCGATGTTCACGCTGGCGTTCGGGACCGGCGCGCCGGTGGCGTCGACCACCATGCCCGCGATCGCCGCGCGCGGAGCGGGAGCACCAGCCCGCCGCGCGGGTGGACCCCGTCGTGCTCGAACACCAGATCCGTGGCATCCGTGAACGCCCGCGACGCCGCGTACACCACGTGCGTCGAGTCGGGCCAGCCATGAGGTTGCAGGCATCCTCGTGCGTGCCTTTACTTGGACTCGCTCTTCCAGTACCTTCTACCAGGGGTTCGAACAGGCTCGACATCGTCGAGGTGCGCGAGACAACCATTTGAAACTGGAGACAGTTTCCCCATTTCTTATACTAAGGGACTGCATCGATACGCATGACCAGGAGGACGTGAAATGGCCAGCTTGTTCGACCTCGCACAAGGCCTTCTCGATGAGCTCAGAGCGGTGGCAACATCGCTCGCGACTCTCACGGATGTGACCCGGCAACAGCGCCAAGGTGCCAGATTGACATTCATGAGCAATGTGTCATTGGCCGCCAACAAATCGCACGACACGGGGACGGCACAGAACGTCGACGGGTATCGCGAGATCAATCTTTGGGTGCTGGCCCAACATCCGAACCGCAAGGCGATGGATCACGTTCAGGTTGAAATTGTGTTCGAAGTTCCGGAGATGGGAGCGACAGGATTGGCCGTGTTTCCCTCGCCGCCTACGCCTAACGCCCGTGGCGTGATCCCGACGGCGATAAGCGCGGACAGCGGACCGGCGATTGGTGGATATGGCAGTTTTGTTCTGCGGGCGCCGATCATCGGGCCCAAGGCGCGCGTCATCGTCGTCAATCCCGGTCCTGAGACGTACTCGTTTACTGTGGTTGCTTATCTCACGAACTGACGAGGATCAATGATCTACGTGCAGCGTTCATTCGTCTACGGGCCATACACGCAGGTCTTGTTCGACACCCCGAACTGCGCCGACGATGTGCTGTTTCTTCTGGGCGATTCCGGCATCGACATCTCCCCGAGTGAATTCTCTGCACGTGACGGTGCGGACCTGCGAATACGGCTCACGATCGCGCTGCCGGGGGCGGACATCGATCCCGCTGAGCCCGCCGCCAAGATCGCCGCCATGGGACATCATGGGCTTCGATCCCGTCACGCAGAGCTGGCAGTACTGGGATACTGTTGGCGCGCAGAACGTTTCGAACACGAGTCCTGCGCAAACATTTCCTCCCGCCTCCCTGGTCCCCGCGTCGACATTCTCCAGAGACCTGTTCGGGGACAACGTATTCTGGGTCGTTTACGATACCAATGTTCGTACCAACGACGCCGGACAGACCAAGTACCGGACGAGAGGCTTCGATGCTGCCGGCAATGCTACCAAGGTCTGCATCACCGCGACGACGACCCTCTACCACGAGTTCGCTCACATAGTGAGTCTCATCCTCGGCTGGAGCGATGCATCCGATCCGACGGGAGAGCGTCACGCACGTGAAGAAGAGAACCTGTACCGGACGCTCGGCAAGGTGGCTCGGCGGGACCCGGATCGGACAGTGGCTGTGGAGCTCGGCCAGGCCGATCTCTGCATTCTTCAGCCTTCCATGCCGCCGCCAGAGCCGCCCCCGTCACAATCCCCGGACCGAGGTGGATCGTGTCTTATCGCCACGGCAGCTTGCGATGGTGAAGCCTCGGCAGAGGTGATAGATCTCCGTCGAATCCGTGACGCACTCTTGCGCGGGACCGCGGTTGGGCTCGACTTCTTTGACCATCTGTTCTGGGAGTATTATGCCTTCAGCCCAGCAGTCGTGCGCGCAATGGGAACCGATCGGAGCTCGGTCCGCGACCACGTTGTCAGGCCGTATCTTCAAACGCTTCTGTTGATCGAACGCTCGTGCCGCGGCGAGGATACGGACGGGGCGCTGCGCAACTGGCTCGAGGATTCGGACCCAAGCATCGCGCTCAAACTCGAAGCAGTCGTTCGTCAGCGGAAGCTGGCGACCGTCGAGATTTCCGCACATCTTCCGTGCGTAGAGTGGGCCGTCCTGGATCCACTACGCCTCGCCGCCGAGCTCGTTCGGCGCGCGAATGATGGTCCAGGTGCGGCTCGCTGGTTTCGTACCAACGTTGCGAAATGGGCGGTGAACATGCCGATAACCAACTTCTGGGCCGAGGCATCGCCAGAGCGGATTACTGAAGCGGAGCGGGCGCTGCGAGCGCACTTGCTTGAAGACGACACACAGCTGGAACAGTTTCGTTTGCGCGTGCGTGCCGGCCGGACAGTGCCCTTGTTCGCAGAACGTCGGCGGGGAGAGCTTTCGATTCTACGAGCCACTTGCGCGCGTCGTCGTCGAGTCGAGCACCTCGAAGTGACGCTACTCAACACCTCCGAGCGAGATTGCTACGTCGTCGATTGCTGGCGCGCCGATCCTCTCGTCGCGGCGCATGTGCTGCTCGGCCTGCACCCGCAAGACGAGGGCTCGCTGCAATCGCTCCAGTTCGTCGCAGTGCCTGCAGGAGCTCAGGTCCGGATGCGTGGTGAATGTCCGCCCGCGACCGCGCGCAGCGCGATGCCGATATCGCTACGTGTGAATTGGTTGGATGCTCCATGGTACCCTGATCCTCGCGAGGGCTGCAGTCAGGCTGCGAGAATCCAGGCCTGCATCGCAGGACAGGCGGCAACACTGCTTCGGTACGACTGAGCCTCCCGGGTTTCGCTCCATCCAGGACGGCACCTCCACGGGCACACACCGCCTGGATGAGGCCAGGAGCGCGCTGATGGCGCGTGTCGATCGGATTTTGCCGGCGGTGATGCGAACCGCAGCATGGCGCTCGTGCCATCGTCGCGCGATGCGTTGTCAGATCCTGCTGTGGGTGACGTTCCTGGCGAGCTTCGGATGCGGTGCTCCGCCGGCGCGGCCGGCGCCCCCCGCGGCGCCTCCGGTCGCGGCGCCCGCGGTGACGCCCGCGGCCGAGCTCGCTTCCGATGTCGAGGACTTCGAGAACGCGCCCGTGGGCGGCGTACCACCGGGCTGGACGATCGCGGCCGGCGCGAAGGACGCCGTGTTCGCGGCGACGCGGGATGGTGCCGGCGCGGTGCTCCAGATCGCCACCGCCGCCGGCGGCAGTGGGGCGATCCGGCGGCCGATCGCCGTCGCGCGCTATCGCGGCAAGCGCGTCGAGATCACCGCGCGCGGCAGCTGCAAGCGGGAGAACCTGCGCGGTCGCGCCATCGTCGGCGTGGACGTCGAGCGGCCGGGCGCGCGCGGCTATGACGACCGGGTGCGCACCGCCACGATCGATGTGCCGGACTGGAAGGACTACCGCGCGATCGTCGATATCGCTCGCGATGCGACCGGGCTGGCGCTCGTGGTCGAGGCCAGCGGGCCGTCGACAGCGCAGATCGACGACATCCGGCTGCGCGTGATCGGCGATGCCGGGGCCGGCGACGAGCCGCCGCGCGCGCTCGCCGGCCGCGGGCTCGACAACGTGGTCGCGTTCGCGCGGCTCTACGGGATCGTTCGCTACTTCCATCCCGGCGACGAGGCAGCGGCGCTCGACGACGCAGCGTGGGAGCGCTTCGTGATCCGCGGGGTCCGCGCGGTCGAGCGCGCGCCCGACGCCGCGGCGCTCAAGGCCCGGCTCGAGGAGCTGTTGGCGCCGGTCGCGCCCGCGGTCGTGATCCGGCGCGAGGGCGAGCCAGCTCCCGCGGTCGCCGCGGTCGAGCGCCCGGCGCTGCACTGGAACCACCGCGGGCTCGGCATGTTGAAGGAATACGAGTACGAGAGCACGCGCGGGACCGACGATGGACGCGCCATCGCGACGATCACCACGTCGATCGATCCCGCGCTGGTCCGCGGCAAGGAGCTCCAGGTGACGCTGCGCGGCCACGGCAAGATCACCGGCGACGGTGCCGATGCCGGGCTCTGGATCGCCGAGCGAAGGCGGCCTGAAGGGGACGGGGGCTTCCACAGCGAGCCCCAGATGCAGCCACCGCTGGGCGCGACCTGGACCACGATCTCGGTCGCCGGCAAGATCTCCGGCGATGCAGCAGCCATCCAGCTCGGCGTCCAGGTGATCCGGAACGCCGACGTATGGCTCGAGGCGCCGGTGGTGACGGCCGATGGTCGGCCCGTCGCGATCGCCGGCTGGGGCGTGCCGGGGGAACTCGCGGGTGCGTGGACGCGCATCGGCACGGGTTTCACCGTCGCGGTCGGCGGCAGTGGATGCGACAGGCTCCGGACCTGCTTGCACGCGAGCCCGACGCGGGCGGCATCGCCCGATCGCCAGCCCTGGACCGGCGCGCTCGGCGGCGGCGTCGTTGCCGCGGTGCCACTCGAGCTAGCCACCAGAGACGGCAAGACCGTGCCGGCTGCCACCGCGTCGCTGCCACCGTCGGACGCGCTGCCGCCCCTGGCGAGCGATCGCGCGACGCGCCTGGCAGCCGTGATCATCGCCTGGAACATCTTCGAGCACTTCTATCCGTACTTCGATGTGGTCGGTACCGATGCGACGCTGCGCCGGCTGGTCCACGACCTCCGCGATGGTCACGGCACCGTCGCGCACCCCGGCGAGGACCTGTCGGCGAGCGCACCGTGGCTGTGGGAGCCAGTCGCGGGCAAGCTGGTGATCACGCAGGTGTCCGAGCACTGCACGTGCGATCTGCGGCCGGGTGACGCGGTGACCGCGATCGACGGTGCACCGACGGAGGCGGCGTTCGCCGCCGCCAGCGCGCTGATGTCGGCGGCCACCGAGCAGCACATGACCGACAAGGTCCTGCGCAGGCTACGCAGTGGGCCCGAGGGCAGCCGGCGCAGGCTCACGGTCGAGCGCGCCGGTGTCGCGCACGAGGTCGAGGCCACGCTGGTCGTATCCACCGCGGCGCTGGTCGAGAAGCGACCGGACAGCGGCGACGAGATCGCTCCCGGGATCCGGTACGTCAATCTCGACAAGGCCACCCGGGAGCAATGGGAGAAGATCCTGCCGGATCTCGCGGCCGCGCAGGCGGTCGTCTGCGACATGCGAGGCTATCCCGCCTTCTCGCTCGTTGCTCCGCTGGCCCACTTCACCAGGACGCCGGTGCGCAGCGCGCAGTGGCAGATGCCCACTCCGGTCCGCCCGGACCGGGAAGACCTGACGTTCTACGAGGAAGGATGGACGATCCAGCCCGCCGAGCCATACGTCCGCAACGTGGTGTTTCTCACCGATGGCCGGGCAGTCAGCGCCGCCGAGACCTTCATGGGGATCGTCGAGGCGTACAAGCTCGGTCCGATCGTGGGCAGTCCGACAGCGGGCATCAATGGCAATGTCAATCCATTCAACCTCCCGGGCGGATACAGGGTGTGGTGGACCGGCCTCCAGACCCTGAAGCAGGATGGCAGTCGCCATCACGGGATCGGGATCCTGCCGACCGTTCCGGCGACCCGGACGCTGGCCGGTGTGGCAGCGGGGCGCGATGAGGTGCTCGAGAAGGCGATCGAGGTGGCGCAGCAGCGGATCAAGGCGGCGCCGAAGAACAGCAAGGGCCGCAGGTAGACCGCGGTCGGGGCACCGGGTCGGTCGGGTCACGGAGCCGCCGCCGGGCGCTCGGCGGCGAGCAAGCCGGCGGCGCGCAGGTAGCACACCAGCACGGGCGCGTATGGCCCATGCAGTCGCCCGGTCCGACAGGTCGGTCACGAAGATGTTCGCCGATGGATGCGTCATCCCGCGATCGCGCTGGCGATGCCTCCGGTCCGGACAAGCGCTCAGCAGGCCTGTTCGGCGAACTGGCGGCGGAGCCGCGCGAGGGCGGCACGAAGCAGCCGCTCGGCGGCTCTGGCATCGTGCAGGTGCAGCTCCGACGTCATGTCATCGAACGACTCGCCTTTGAGCCATGCGGCCAGTACCGCGAGCTGATCGCCTGCGAGGGTCTCGCGCGCGAATTCGAGGATCCGCTGCGCGGTCTCCTTCGTGGTGATGTGCGGACGGCTCGACGGCTCATCGCCGTCGAGCGGCAATGCATCGGCGAGCGTGTTGACGAGCTGCTTGAGGCTCGCGCCACTCTCGTTCCGTGCGCCGAGCTTCGCCGAGATGTAATTGCGCACCACATTGACGGTCACGATCGTCAGCAGGTGAAACCTCCAGTCCAATCGAGGAGCGCATCCGACATGGGGGCACCGGTCCGGATTGGCGATGTCTTGGCCGACAAGTACAAGGTCACGGGAATTTTGGGCAGCGGCGGAATGGGAGTGGTCGTCGCGGCGCGCCATTGCGAGCTCGAAAAGCTCGTCGCGCTCAAGTTCATCCACGAGGAGGTCTCGTCGAACGAACACATCACCGAGCGGTTCCTGCGTGAGGCACGAGCGGCCGCACGCCTCCGGAACGAGCATGTCGTGGACGTACTCGACGTCGGACGGCTGCCGAACGGCGTGCCGTACATCGTCATGGAGTATCTCGAAGGCCAGGATCTCGGGCAGCTCGTCGAGCGTCGCGGCCCCCTCGAGGTGGCCGACGCGGTCGAGTACGTGCTGCAGGTGTGCGAGGCGATGGCGGAAGCACACGCGCAAGGAATCATCCACCGCGACCTGAAGCCGCAGAACCTGTTCCTCACGACGCAGCAGGACGGGCGGCCGCTGGTGAAGGTGCTCGATTTCGGGATCTCCAAGGCGCCGTTCTCGCAGAACCCGACGTCCACGTCGCAGGCGATGGGCTCACCGTCGTACATGGCCCCCGAGCAGATCCGCTCGTCCCGGTCGGTCGATGCACGCGCCGATATCTGGTCGCTCGGCGTGATCCTCTACCAGCTGCTGTCGAACACGCTGCCGTTCGTGGGTGACACCGGGCCCGAGGTGATGTTCAAGGTCCTCTCGGAATCGCCGCCGCCTCTTGCATCGGTTCGCGGCGGACTTCCACCGGCCCTGGTGATTGCGATCGATCGCTGCCTCGAGAAGGATCGCGAGCGCCGGTTCGCGAATGTCGCGGAGCTTGCGCACGAGCTGGTGCCGTTCACGCCGGAGCGCGCGCGGGCGGCGATCTCGCTGATCGAGCGTGTGATGATGGCCGGCGCTCCCCAGCCGCGCGCGTCGATGCCGGATGCCGAGCTTGCCGCGGTGGTGCCAGGCGGGGAAGCCACAGACGAGGTCGTGCCGGGCTCGATGTCTCGTTCTCCGATGGAGACCACGCTTGGCACGGCGGTGTCGAGTGTCGCCATCGGCGCCGGAGCGAATCCGCGACGATGGTGGTGGGTGGCGCTGGTGGCGGGTGGAGTCGCAGCTACCGCCATCATCGCGGTCATTGCGACGCGCGGGTCGGCGTCATCCCCATCTACCGCGTCGCTTGTGACCACAGTGGTCACCACTCTCGATGCCGGTGCCGTAACGGACGCGGCCCAGCCCGGTGCCGCTCCCGGTGCGCCGCTGGGCGCCCCGCCGGAACCGGTGGTCGATGCGCTGCCCGACGCGATGATCGATACCTCGCCCGACACGCCGATCGATGCCCGCGTGAGACCGCGGACCACGCGGCACAAGATCGAGATCGATGCGGGCGGGCCTCCGGCACCTGAGCCGCAGACTCTCGAGCCCGCCCGGACCGACGAGCAACCTCTTCCGATCCGTCGTCCTGTTCACGATGCTGTGCATGTTGTCAGCGACCGCCGCTGCCGACGTGTTCTACGACACCTATCAGCGTGGCCTCGCGGCGTTCAAGGCCAGGGACTACGCAAACGCGCGGTCCGAGTTCTTGCGCGCCTACGATCTCCGCCCCGAGCCGATCATCCTGTTCAATGTGGCGCAGACCTACCGGCTCGAGTTCAGCTCGGAGCAGGCGCTCGTCTACTACAAGCGTTTCCTCGCCGAGTCGAAGATCGCGGAGGATCTGCGTGACGAGGCACAGACCTACGTCGCCGAGATCGAAGCGGAGCAGAGAGCCCGGGAAGAGCAGAAGAAACTCGACGCGACCACAGGTCCCAGGGAACGCGATGGGACGCCGGTCAAGGTGACGGCGCCGCCGATGGACCGCCCTTCACCCGGACGATCGGTCCGGCCGCCCGGCGATACCGAGGGTGATCCCGAGGATGCGGCTACTCGCGGATCGGGCGCGGTGTGGAGCACGAAGCGCAAGGTCGCGCTGGGTGTCGCCACTGGCGGTGCCCTTGCGCTGGTCGCGGGCACGGTGCTCGGCGTATCGGCGAAGACCAAGCAGAGCGACGCACACGCCTTGTGCTCCGATCCGCAGGTCGCATGCGACAGTTCGCGCCAGGCGAACGATCTCGTTCACTCCGGGCACACCCTTGCGATCGACGCCAATGTGGCGTTTGGTGTCGGTGCGGCGGCTGCGATCGCGGCGGGCGTGTTGTGGTTCACCGGCGCGCCCGAGTCGCACCACGCTGTCACGGTCGTACCCTCTGCCGCGTCGGGACAGATCCTCGTCACCGCGCACGGGAGCTTCTGATGAGCGTCCTTGGATCGTCCTCCAATCGATTCTTCAGGTTGGCAATCGCGTGGTCTGGCAGTGCCCTGATCTCGGCGTGCAGTGTGCCGGTCGAGAGCTTTCACCCGCCCGATGCCTCCTCGGGAAGCATCGATGCGCCCACAGATGCGTTATTCAATACGCTTGCCCAGCAGGCTTACATCAAGGCATCCAACACCGGAGCGAACGATTATTTCGGCTATGGGATCTCGCTGTCCGGAGATACGCTGGCGGTCGGTGCGCACGCTGAATCCAGCGCCGCCATGGGGGTCAACGGCAACCAGGCCGACAACGGCGCACTCCAATCCGGCGCGGTCTACGTGTTCGTCCGCAGCGGAACAACGTGGACGCAGCAGGCGTACCTCAAGGCGTCGAATACCGACGCGGGCGACTCATTTGGCCAATCGGTCTCACTGTCCGGAAACACGCTGGCGGTCGGCGCGTACCGAGAATCCAGTGCGTCCTCCGGAGTCAACGGTAACCAGGCCGACAACAGCATGAAAAACGCTGGTGCAGTCTATGTGTTCGTTCGCAGCGGCACGACGTGGACGCAGCAGGCCTACCTCAAGGCGTCGAACCCCGGGGTGGAGGACAGCTTCGGCGCCTGGCTCTCGCTGTCCGGAGATACGCTGGCAGTCAGCTCGTTTCAAGAATCCAGCGCCGCCACCGGAGTAAATGGTAACCAGGCGGACAACAGTGTGAGAAACTCCGGCGCGGTCTACGTGTTCACCCGTAGCGGCACGACGTGGTCGCAACAGGCGTATCTGAAGGCGTCGAACACGGGAGTGAACGATATCTTCGGCACGTCAGTTTCACTATTCGGGGACACGCTGGCGGTCGGGGCGACAGGTGAATCCAGCAGCGCGACCGGGGTCAACGGCGACCAGACCGACAACAGCGTGAGCAGCTCGGGCGCGGTCTATGTGTTCGTCCGCAGTGGGACGACGTGGTCGCAACAAGCGTACCTCAAGGCGTCGAACACCGGGGCGAGCGACGCCTTTGGCGCTGTCTCTCTGTACGGAGACACGCTGGCGGTCAGCGCGACCGGTGAAGCCAGCGCCGCGACCGGGGTCAACGGCAACCAGGCCGACAACAGCGCGAGCGATTCGGGCGCGGTCTACGTGTTCGTCCGCAGCGGGACAACGTGGACCCAGGAGGCGTACCTCAAAGCATCGAACACCGGGGCGGGTGACGCCTTTGGCTATGGGGTCTCGCTGTACGGAGACACCCTGGCGGTCGGCGCGTACGGTGAATCGAGCGCCGCCACGGGGATCAACGGCAACCAGGCCGACAACAGCGCGAGCAACTCCGGCGCCGTCTACCTGTTCACTCGCAGCGCGACGGCGTGGACCCAGCGGGAATACCTCAAGGCGTCGAACGCCGGGGCGGGCGACAACTTCGGCCTCTCGGTGGCGCTGTCTGGAGACACGCTCGCAGTCAGTGCATACCGAGAAGGCAGCGCCGCCACTGGCGTCAACGGCGACCAGGCCGACAACAATGCGACCTCGTCCGGTGCGGCGTATGTGTTCCGTTGACGGTCGTTGACGGTTATCTCTGCCAGGCGTCGCGCCGGAGGATCTCCGTATACACGCGCTCTTGGCTGGCAGCCTCAGGAAGAGATCAATCGGCCCACGCGGCCTGGCAGGCATGGACGCCGCGGAAGCCGTAGATCGCGGAGGCTCCGTAGATCGCTCCGGTCGCCGCCGCGGCGCCTCCAATGCCATCCGAGGTGATCGTCGGCTTGGTCAGGAAGAACAGGAACGACGCGAGACCGAGCCCGCCGACCGCCGCCGCCGTGTCGATGGCCGGCAAGGTGTTATTGGACGGTCGACAGTCGCGAGGCCGTTCCGGCGTCGGCGGCGTCACGCCGACGAATGAGCACGCTGACAGGGCCAAGAGCACCGAGACGGCCGGACGCATCATCTCGATGAAGGTGCCACGAACGGCCACAGGGAGTCACGCGGCTCAGTCATCGGTCATCGGCGAGCGCGCGAGTCTCGGCCAGGCCGGCATGGAGGTCGCGCCCCCGTGAGAACCCGCGCTGCCGGATGAGCTCGATCGCGGCCTCGGCTCGCTGCCACTCGCGATCGTCGGCGATGCTTGCGAGATCCACGAGATCTTGCTGATCTCGCGGCCGGCGCCTGGGGTCGCGCGAGACCAGCTTCATCGCGATCAGGTGGCCGACCTGAGCGACCTCCGCGATCAGGCCGGCCGCGATCTCTATCGGCTCGGCGGCCTGGGCGACCTCGGCTTCGATGCCGGACGCAGCGAACAGAAGGTCCACGATCGGACCACGGCCTCCGCGCCGCAACCGGATCGTCGATAGCCGATGGTGAGTTGTCTGCTGCAGGGCACTCACGATCTCGTAGCCGTGCTGGCGCACACGAAAGACGTAGTTTGCCGCCTCCTCGTCGTTGGCGACTGCGACGGCGAGGTCGAGGTCACGTGTGAACCGCGGCTCTCGCAGCGCGCGCTGGACGGTGTTCAACGAAATCTCTCGAGCGGGACAGGGACGCCAGGACCATCGCCTTCCTCGGCTCCGGGGCGCTCGAGCAGCCAGGCGTCGAGCAGTCGCTCGATCTCTTCGGGCGACGCGTCGGGGTGCCGCCGTCGCAGGTTCGCGGCCATCATCTCGACACCGAGCTCGAACATCTCGAAGGTGGCGAGCAGGCGGTCCCGCAAGGTCTCCGCAGAGGGCTTCGCGGTCCGGAGGGTCCGATCATCGCTTCGCGGGTCGCCGTCGGTCAGCTCGGCGTGGGGTTCGACATCGGGCACACACACATTCTGCGGGTCTCGCCGGAGTTGTCAATTTGCGTCGGTGATCGCCGACGAGACCTGGCGGGAGACCTCGAAGGAGCTGCGATCATCAGCGCCGTCGGTCACGGAGCGGCCGCCGGCGGGCGCGGCTCGGTGGCGAGCAGGTAGAGCGTCCCCGGGATGGGCACGGTGTGGTCCATGCGGAGCACGACGTCCTCGGCGGCGCGGACGGTGAAGCCGTGGCGCTGGGCGAGCCGGCGGATGTAGGGGTCGGGGTGGGCGTAGCGGCTGCTTGGCTGGAGGCGGACGTCGTCGCCGTCGCAGCGCTCGGTCGAGAACGCGAACAGGCCGCCGGGGCGCAGCGCGTGGCAGGCGGCGTCGAACGCGGCGTCGAGCGCGCCGACGTAGACGAACACGTCGGCGGCGAGGGCGAGATCGACGTCGCCGCGGGCCCGGTGCAGGGTGGCGAGCAGGTCCTCGACGAAGAGCTGGTCGTAGACGCCGCGCCGGCGGGCGATGTCGATCATGCGGGGAGAGAGGTCGGAGCCGATCAGGTGGCGCGCGAAGTCGCGGAACGCGACGCCGCCGAGGCCGCTGCCGCAGCCGAGGTCGAGGATGTGCCAGTCGCGCCGGGGCGGGTGGATCGCGGCGACCAGCGCGGCGAGCCGTTCGGGAGCCTGGTAGGCGAGGGCGTTGACCAGGTGGTCCTCGAACCGCGGGGCGTAGCTGTCGAACAGCTCGGTCACGTAGTCGGCGGGCGCGGTGTCGACGTGCTCGCCGGACAGGCTGGCGGCGAGGAAGCGCGCGCGCTGATGCGAGGGATCGCGGGCGAGCACCTGGTGCAGCGCCGCGAGCGCCTCGTCGGGGCGGCGGTGGCGCAGGTGGTGGCGCGCGAGGTCGTAGCACGGGATCGCGCTGGTGGGATCGAGGCGGGCGGAGGCGGCCATGGCGTCGACGGCGGGCTCGTCGAGCCCGGCGGCGGCGTGGGCATGGCCGAGGTTGAGGTGGTACCAGGCGACGTCGGGGGCGACCGCGATCGCGCGGGTGATCAGCGGAGTGGCGGCCGCGGCGTCGCCGCGCTCGATCAGGATCATCGCCAGCAGGTTGAGCGCGGTGTGATGATCGGGCTTCTGGCGCAGCACGTCGCGGTAGATCCGCTCGGCATCGTCGACCGCGCCGCGCTCCTGCAGCGCGAGGGCCTCGGCGACGAGCTCGCCGGCCGGGCGCCGCGGCGGCCTGGGCTTCTTGCGCTTCATCGCGCCTTCGATACCACGCTCAGCCGAGATACCAGCCCAGGTACGGCATGCCGATCCCGAGGAACACGGCGAGGAAGATCAGGCCGAAGATCAGGCCGAGCCACCAGAATGCGCGGGTCGGCAGGTAGCCGCTGCCGTAGAAGATCGCGCTCGGCCCGCTGGCGTACGGCGTCAGCGCGGCGCTGAGGCCGGACGTGTAGCACAGCATCAGCGAGAGCTGCTTCATCGGCAGGCCCTTGACGGTGAGCGCGGCGGCGAGGAACACCGGCATGAGCGCGGTGGCGTGCGCGGTGAGGCTCGCGAACGCATAGTGAACGATGTAGTAGATGGCGACGAAGCCGATGATGACCCAGGTGATCGGTAGATCGTGGAGCGCGCCGGCGGTGTGCGTCGCGAACCAGTCGAGGAAGCCGACGATCTTCAGGCCATCGGCGAGCGAGACCAGCGTGCCGAACCACAGGAGCATGCTCCACGCCTGCTTGTAGCCGATGAGGTCATCCCAGGTGATAACGCCCGTCAGCACCATGATCACGACCACGCCGAATGCGACGGTGGTGGCCTCGAGGTAGCTGCCCCCGAAGATCCACAGCACCAGGGCGACGACGGCGAGGCCGGCCATCGTCAGCTCTCGCTTCGTGATCGCGCCGAGCCGGGCGAGCTCGGTGGCGGCCCAGCTCTGCGCGTCGGTGCTGATCTTGATCTCCGGCGGATAGACGACGTAGACCAGCAGCGGCACGGCGGCGAGCAGGACCGCGCCGATCGGCAGGAAGCCGAAGAACCACTCGCGCCAGGTGACGCTGATCTGGGTCGCCTTGCGGACGAGGTCGAGGCCGAGCACGTTGGGCGCGTTCGCGGTCATGAACAGCGAGCTGGTGACGGCGGTCGTCGCGAGCCCCGTCCACATGATGTACGAGCCGATCTTGCGGGCCGATTCGCCGGGCCGCGAGCCGAACACCTCGGGGATGTTCCGGATGATGGGATAGATCGTGCCGCCGCTGCGCGCGGTGTTGGACGGCATGAATGGGCCGAGCACGACGTCGGACAGCGCGACGGCGTAGCCGAGCCCGAGCGTGGTCCGGCCCAGGACCTTGACCAGCGAGAGCGCGAGTCGCCGGCCGAGCCCGGTCTTCTCGTAGCCCAGGCCGAACATGTAGGCGGCGAGGATCAGCCAGACCACCTGGTTGGAGAATCCGGACAGCGCCCACTTCACCGAGTCCGACGGGGTCTTCGCGACGAGGTTGAGCGCGGCGCCGAGCGTGACGCCGAGGACGGCGATGATCGGCGTCGGCACCGGCTCGAGGATGAGCCCGAGGATGACGCCGACGAACAGCGCGAAGTAGCGCCACGCGTTCGGCGTCAGCCCCTCCGGCGCGGGCAGCACCGCCAGGCCGGCGCACACCACGATCGGCACCAGCGCGGTCCACACGCTGCGCCGGGCGGCGCCGGGCGCACGGTTCTCGGAGGTCGCGGGCTGCGAGGCGGACATGCACGCTCCTGGAGGGAGCGCGACGTGAGGCTCGTCGGTGGGCCGCACGTGCCGCCGCCTCCGGGCGCGATGGTACGCCTTCACCCGCGGTCCGACACATCCGACGTGCGGATTCTCGCGGTGGGTCCGGAATCTCGGGAATCCGGCGCCGGGAGACCGTATTCCAGACGGTCTCCCGGAACATCACATTCCGCGGGCCCCTCGCTCCGCTGGGGCCGGCCCCTGGGGCAGGAGCTCGATGCTCGGGGCGGCGCTCGGTGCCAGCGATAGGCGCGCGGCCTGGCTCAGTTCACCGGGTCCGAGCTGTTGATCGTGCACGCCTTCTCGCCCGGCCGCGCGTCGCACTCGGCCTGCGGCACCGGAAAGCGGCGGTTCAGCACGTGGGCCGTCGAGTCGAGCAGATCCGGCGTCAGCCGGCCGAACCGTCGCAGGTCGATCCAGCGGTGTCCACCCTCGAACATCAGCGAGTACCGGCGCTCGTAGAGCAGCGCATCGACGAACGCGGCCTCGTCCGCGAAGCCGGTCAGCGCCGGGAGGTTGCCGGACTTGGTGCGCACGATGTT
Organism: Deltaproteobacteria bacterium; assembly: GCA_005887925.1. Lineage (GTDB taxonomy): Bacteria > Myxococcota_A > Polyangia > Haliangiales > Haliangiaceae > JABFXX01. The sequence goes on from VBLP01000240.1 coordinate 32,496, forward strand.
GAGCTCGGCGAGCGCGCCGGCCTGGTCGTTGGTGTAGTACAGCGCCTCGGCCTTGAGCAGGATCAGCTCCTCGTTGCGGATCAAGGGGACCGGCGCGATGTTGGTGTAGATCTTGAATTTGATCCCGGTCTTCAGCGAGGCATCCGAGCCGGCTGCGACGGGGTTCTTCAGCGGATCGATCTTGGCGGTGTAGCGCGCGTCGACGGTCATGCCGTCGGCCTGCTTCTGTGCGTCGGTCTGCAGCTTGGGGTGCGCGAAGATCGCCGGGTTGATCAGGCCGTTGGTCGCGTCGCCGGCGCTGAGCGAGTAGACATGAAAGACTCCGGCCTTGAGGTCGAGCGTGGCCGGATTGTCGTTGAGGAACGACATGCCGAGCGCGGCCAGCGCCGTTGGGTAGTCCTTCTGAAACACCGCGACGCGCGCGCGGATCGCGCGGTTGACCTTGATGAAGTTCGGCGGGGTGTTGAAGCCGGTGTAGCCCGGCGACAGCGGGAACGTGAACGCGGTGCCGCCGGCGGCGAGCTCGGTCTGCCCCTGGTCGAGCAGCCGGGCGATCTCGGTGTACACGGCGGCCTTGGGCACGAACGGCCCGAGCGGCTCGCCGAGCGGATGGTCGGTGTCGATCACCGCGCCGGTATCGTCGTGCGTGGTGATCACCGTGAGCAGCTCGAGCGCCTGGATCGTGTGCACGTAGCCGCGGATCGCGGACCTGTTGGTATCGGTGTAGCCGGCGACCTTGTCGACGCCGTGCAGGATGATGTTGGCGAGCCGGATGTTCGCGTAGTTGCCACCCCAGAACGAACCGCCGAACGGGCTGGCCTTGCTCAGGTTGCCCTGGATCAGCTCGGACACGAACCGGACATCCGCGCTGTCGAAGTCGTACGATTCGCGGCCGAGGATGCCGAGCTGGTTGACCAGCCCGGTCGTGTTGGCCTTGCCGCCGCGGTCGCCGACGAGCAGGCCGGTCGCCGCGGTGTTGATGCTGGCCGTGGTCGGGTTGTTCTCGAGCTGCTCGAGGCCGGGGTTGTTGAGATCGGGAATGTCGAGACTGCAGCCGGGCAGTGCCAGAACGGCCACGAGCCCGCCGAGCACGATTGCTAGTTGCTTGCCATGCATGGATAGCCTCCTCAGATTCCCGCCGTGACGGAGAGCCAGTAGGTCCGGCTCGGTGGATAGGGAGTCACATCATAGTTGCGGCCGATCGGCTGGTTGCCGAAGTTCGAGACCTCGGGATCGAGGCCGGTGTAGCCGCTGAGCGTCAACAGGTTGCGTCCGCTCAGCTGGACCTGGAACGACTTCAGCGGTCCGAGCTGCGAGGCCAGCCGCTTGGGCAGGTTGTAGGCGACCGAGACCTCGCGCACCTTCACGAACGACGCGTCCTCGATGTAGCCGCGCGGGTCGCCCATCTGCAGCGCCGCGAGGCGCTTCATCGCCGCCGCCTGGTCCGGAGCGTTGCCGTTCGAGTCGTAGGCCAGCGTGGTCAGGTTGATCACGCTCGAGCCGTGCTGCCAGTCGAGCAGCGTCGAGAACGTGAAGTCGCCGACGTTGACCACGTTGGACCAGCCGACGCGGAACGACGGCTCGCCGTCGCCGGCCGGCGCCAGCGTGCCGTTCTTGTCGACGGTGGCGACGATCTGGGTCACGCTCTTGCCCGGCTCGATGCGGTACGCGCCGAGGCCGGCGCCGAAGCCGACGCCGACGTTGAACGGCGCGATCCCGGCGGGCAGGTCGTTGACCTGGGAGCGGTTGAGCGTCAGCGTGCTGCGCGACACCCAGTCGAACTGCGGCACCGGCCGCACCGCGACCGCGGCCTCGATGCCGCGGTTGCGCATGCTGCCGCCGTTGGTGAACTGCGTGGCGAACCCCGTCGTGGTCGCCAGCGCGCGCTGCAGCAGCATGTTGGTGATGTTGCGCTGATAGCCGGTCACCTCGGCGACCACGCGCTGATCCTTGGTCGCGACGTCGAAGCCGCCCTCGACCTCGCGCTGGCGCTCGGGCTGGATGCCGGGGTCACCGGCGTTGCCGCCGACGACGAGGCTCGCGTTGCCGCCGATGCTGTTGACCGCGTTGAGCGGCGTGAACTTGTAGCCGTAGTTTGGCCGGTTGCCGGTCTCGCCGTAGGCCAGGCGGACGCGCAGCGACTCGAACGCCTCGAACGTGCGCGGCTCGCCGGCCTTGGCGGGCTTGATCAGCGAGTACGCCGCTCCGAGCTTGGGATACAGGTAGTACTTCTCGCTGTCGCCGTTGAGGCTCGAGCGCTCGGCGAGCAGGCCGCCGAGCAGCGACAGCTGATCGTTGAGCAGCGCCAGCTCCTCCTGGAGATAGCCGCCCACCTCCTTGGTCTGCAGCAGGTTCTCGACCGTCCGGATCGACGTCGCGGTGTCGACCTTGGGCTCGCCGGCGGTGAGGTTCCTGGAGATCACGTACACCGAGTGCAGATTGACGCTCTCGAACGTCAGGCCGCCGGTCAGCGCGCTCCGCAGTCCGCCCTTCTGCGGCGTGTAGTTCCACACCGCGCTCGTCCCGAGGTTGAAGTTGGTGTTGGTCGTCGTGCCATCGACCACGGTGCCGAGCAGGCGGTCGTCGCCCTCGAAGGTCAGCCCGGCGGGCGACAGCACGCGGTCCTTCTGGTTGAACGTGTCGATGCCCAGGTTTCCCAGCAGCTTGACGTGATGCTGGTTGTCCGCGCTCGAGTATGCGTCGATCGTCGAGGTGACTCCCGAGATCAGGCGCGTCAGCTCCTCGCGGTTCTGCAGCAGATCGACGGTCTGGATCGGATTGGCATTGACGAACAGGTTGGTGGGATACACGCCGTTCTTGGGGCGCAGATCGACGAAGTTCGGCGTCGCGCTGAGCACGAAGTACTCCGAGACACCGGCGTTGTCGTTGTTGGTGAGGCCGCGGTCCGAATCGGAGTGCAACACGTTCGCGGTCAATCCGAGCTTGAGCCGGTCGCCGAACTTGTAGCCGACCGCGAGCCGCCCGGTCTGCTTCTGGTAGAACGTGCCCTTCATGATCGCGGGCTGATCGGTGAGCAGGACCGAGCCGTAGTAGTTGCCGTTCTCGGTGCCGCCCGTGATGTTCGCGAGCGTCTCCATCAGGAACGGTGTGCGCGTGATCTCGGCCTCGTGATCGAACGTCTTGCCGTTGGCGGACATGAAGGCCTGGACGTAGGGATTGGCATTGCACATGTCCGGCGTGTCGCTCTGGCCGCAGAATGCCGTCTTGACCTCGTCGACCGAGTTCCAGTGCCGCGTGCCGTAGCGCTTCGATGCCTGCGAGAACCCGAAGCGCTGGGTGACCGAGGCGTGGTTCTCGCCCTGGCGGCCGCGCTTGGTGGTGATGAGGACGACGCCGTTGGCCGCCTTGGAGCCGTACAGCGCGGCGGCCGACGAGCCCTTCAGCACCTCGACGCTCTCGATGTCGTTGGGATTGAGATCGGCGACCCGGTTGACCGGGTTGTCCTGGTTGGACGGGTTGCCGCCGCCGGCGGCCAGCGTGACCGCGTTGGCGCCGCCGGCCACCGAGATGTTCGAGATGACCACGCCGTCGATGATGTAGAGCGGCGACGACTGGCCGTTGATCGTCGAGATCCCGCGCAGCCGGAGCTGCGCGCCGCCGCCGGGCGCGCCGGAGTTGGCCTGCAGGTTGGCGCCGGCGAGCTTGCCGACCATCGCGTCGTCGAGCGTCGCGGCCGAGACGCGGGTCAGGTCCTTGCCATCGATCACCGAGCCACCGCCGGTGATGTTCTGCTTGGTGATCGACGGCGCGCGGCCCTCGATCACGATCTGCTCGCCGGCGGACAGCCCGAGCGGGATGGCGATGTTGTCCTTGTCGGCGGCGACCTGGGTCAGGTGGCTCTCGTGCTCGGCCGCCGTGACGTCGAGCGCGATCGGGCCGGACGGCACGTTCTCGAACACGAAGGCGCCGTCGGCCTCGGTGAACACCACCGCGCCGGCGAGGCCGACGATCTGGACCTGGGCGCCGGCGAGCGGCTCGCCCGAGGTCTCGGTCACCTTGCCGTGGATCGCGCGCGTGGTCGGCGGCGGCGGCAGCGGCGCGCCGACCATCACCACGACCGCGGCCCTGTCGGCCGGGACGGCCACGCTGGCCGCCGGCTGGCTGGGCGCCTCGATGTCGAGCGTGACCTCGCCGAGCACGACGCCGGGCAGCGTGAAGCTGCCGTCGGCGCCGGTCAGCACCTGGATCTCGGTGCCGTGGACGCGCACCGTGGCGCCTGCGATCGGCGCGTGGGCCGCGTCGCTGACCACGCCGCCGACCATGCGGGTCTCGACCGGCGGTGGGGGCGGCGGCGGTGCGGGCTTGACCATCACGACCTGGAGTTGCAGCGCGGTGGTCGCGCCGAGCACCGGCATCTGGGTCGCCGTGAAGCCGTCGGCGGTGATCTGGATCGCCAGGTTGGTCGTCGCCACGCCGGTCAGCTTGAAGCTGCCGTCGGCGCCGGTCGTCGCCGACGGGCCGCCGTCGCCGACCGTCACGGTGGCGTTGGCCACCGGTCTGGCGTCGGCGTCGACGACGACACCGGCGATCTCGCGGCTCTTGCCTTTGCTGGGTTGTGCGTGAGTGGTGAGTGGAAACAGCAGCAGTGCCAACAAACACAGTACTGGTCCAAATGGATGAGCAGATCGCTTCGTATGCATCGAGCCCTCCCTGGGTGAAGCGCGCCCATCTAAGCGCCGGGTCACCGACGGAGACAAGGGAATGGGACGACAGGTTCTGTCTGGCGATGCGAGTGGCTGTCCACCGTGCGCCGCACCTGCCCCTTAGGTAACGCCAGCTACAGAATTTCTAGGATCTAGTATATTGCTTTTTAGATTCGATCATGCTGGTCCGCCTGAATATCCGTGTCGAGCCATCCGACCTTCTGGCCGGTTGGTCTGGGTATTCCACGCCGGCCGGAGCGGTAGGCTCGGGTCGTTCACGCGGCGATACCAGCCGGTCCTCGAGATCGGTAGCGCCGGCCCGCACGCGGAAGTAGCCAGTTCGTCGGCGGTCTGCCCAAAAATTGTCCCCGTGCGCTGCTCGGGCGACAACTGTGGCAGGAGTCGCAATGCGTCATCCCACGCTGTTGTTTGCCACGGTGATCGCGGTCGCGGTCGGCCATGCCCCGGCCGCGCGGGCGGAGGCGACCTCGATCCGGGCGGTCGACATCGCGCACGACGCCCAGGTCACGCGGATCCGTGTTCGCAGCTCGCGGCCGCTCGCCTTCACGGCCTACAAGCTCGAGCGGCCGTCGCGCGTCGTGCTCGACCTGCCCGGCGCCCAGCTCGCCGAGGGGCTGATCGGCCACGAGACCGCCGCGGTGATGACGCCGAACACGTGGGCGGTCAGCACCGTCGCCGCGCAACAGATCGACGACGGCCACCTCGTCCGCCTGAGCGTCACGCTGGCGCGGCCGGGCCGCTACGAGGTCAAGACCGAGGGCAGCGATCTGGTCGTGATCGTCACCGCGCGAGATCCGGCCCCTCCGACCGACGCCGACGCGGCGGCCAGGCTCGCGGCCGTCGCGCGCGACGCCGAGACCCGCCGGACCGCGGCCGAGGCCACCGCGCGAGACGCCCTCGCCCAGGCCGACCGGGCGCGCCGGGACGCGGACGCCGCGCGCGCGGATGCCTCGCGCCGCCAGGCCGAGCTCGACACGACCCGGGCGCAGACCGCGCGCGAGGTCGAGGCGGCGCGGCAGCAGGCGCAGCGGGAGGCCGAGGAGCGCGCCAGGCTCGCGCTCGATCGCGCGGTGGCCGCGAAGGCCGCGGCGCTACGCGACGCCGAGGCCGCGAAGGCCGCGGCGCTGCGCGAGGCCGAAGCCGCAAAGGCGAGGGCGGCACACGAGGCCGAGGTGGCCCAGGCCGCGTTGCGCGAGGCCGAAGCCGCGAAGGCGGCGGCGCTGCGCGCGGTGGACCAGGCGCGCGCCGAGTCCAGGCGCGACGCCGAGGCGGCGGCCGCCCGGGCGGTCGAGCGCCAGGCACACGAGGCGAAGGCCAGCCGCGACGCCGAGCAGGCACGCGCGGTCGCTGTCCGCGAGGCGGAGCGCGCCAGGCTCGAGCTCGATCGCGCGGTGGCCGCGAAGGCCGCGGCGGTGCGCGAGGCCGAGGCCGCGAAGATGACAGCCGCGCGTGACGCCGAGGCGGTGAAAGCGGCGGCGGTGCGCGACGCCGAAGCGACCAAGGCAACCGCGGCACGCGAGGCCGAAGCTGCAAAGGCAGCCGCGGCACATGAGGCCGAGGCGGCCAAGGCGAGCGCGGCCCACGAGGCGGAGCTAGCCAGGGTCGCGCTGCGCGAGGCCGAGGCGGCGAAGGCGGCGGCGCTGCGCGAGGCCGAGGCGGCGAAGGCCGCGATGCGCGCGGCGGAGACCGCGAAGGCAAGCGTGGGGCACGAGGCCGAGGCGGCGAAGGCGGCGGCACTGCGCGAGGCCGAGGCAGCCAGGGCGCGGGCGGCGCGCGACGCCGAGACAGCCAGGGCCGCGCTGCGCCAGGCGGAGGCGGCGAAGGCGGCGGCGACCCGCGAGGCCGAGGCGGCGAAGGCCGCGATGCACGAGGCAGAGACC
>VBLP01000231.1:0-6584 GCA_005887925.1 Deltaproteobacteria bacterium
AACGGGTTGGCGGAGCGACGAGAAGTTGTACTGGTCGGGTGATCAGATGTGGATTAGTCCAAACCAAACCGCCAGAGGCCAGATTCAGATCACCCAGAAAAACCAATGCTTGCAGCCTCGGTGAAGTGCTCGGACAGTTCCCAAATTTCCGGGCAAGCTCTACTTAGGCTCGATGCTCTTCTGTTGGAGCTACGCACGCGTCCAGTGGGGCCCCTCGAGAGCAGTTGCGCTATGCTGCGCGCCCCATGACGTCCCCGCGGCCCGCGCCGACCCTCGACTTCGTGCGCTCGCAGTTTCCCGCCCTGGAGCGCCGCCACAACGGTGCGCCGGTGGCGTACTTCGATGGTCCGGGTGGGACGCAGGTGCCACGCGCGGTCGGGGCGGCGATGACCGAGTACCTGTTTCACCACAACGCGAACACGCACTGGGCGTATCCGACCAGCATCGAGACGGACGCGGCGCTCGACGAGGCGCGCGGGGCGCTCGCCGACTTCGTCGGTGGACGGCCGTCGGAGATCGCGTTCGGCGCCAACATGACCACGCTCGCGTTTCACCTGGGGCGCGCGCTCGGGCTGGCCGTGGATCTCGGCACCGGCGACGTCGTTGATCATGCGGGTCGCGGTGGTGAAGACGACACGCCGCGTGGCCTCGCAGGCGCGATACGCGAGGGCACGCGCGAGGAAGGTCTTGCCGGTGCCGGGGCGCCGAAGAACAGCGGGTTGATGCCCTTGTCGAGGAACGCGAGGTCATGGAGCGCGAGGTAGCGAGCGCGAAGCTTCTTGCAGACGGGTCGAAATCGAAGTCGAGGCCGTCGACGGTGTTGAGCTCGGGGAACTTGCGTCCTTGACGCGGCGGTCGACGGCGCGCTTCATGCGACTGGCGCGCTCCCTCGTCGCAGAGTCGGTGGAGGATCTCGAGGTCGGTCAGGTTGTCGTTCTTGGCCTGCTCGAAGAGCGATGGCACCAGCTGTGCCATCCCGGGAGGCGGAGCCAGCGCAGCTTCTGGATCAGAAGGTCGAGCGAGTCGTCATCGCGCTTCATCGGATTCCTTGTCGGGGATGGGCGGCTCTCCGGGGTCGCAGGTCATCGGCGCTGGGACGAGCTCGTCGTAGCGCGGTGGCTCAGCGACGACGCGTTGGACGCTGCTTTGCGACACGCCGACGAGGCTGCCGTCTCCTCGAGGCTGCCTCTCCCCGGACGGCACATTCGAGACAGGCGTTAGGCAGGTAGTCAAAAGTAACCTCGTCCGGGTCCTCGCGCGACGGTCAGATCATGTAGGCACCGCGGATACCAGCGACAGCTACCGCTGGTGCTGCAAAATGCGACGGGCTGCAACTTCCCTGCGGATGGGCGGCGCTTAACCTAACCTAGCCGGATGAAGGACACCGAGGTCGGATTGCAATCGAGTGTCACGGTCAGCGCGGGGACCAGAAAGAAGCGCGCCGCCGATGAGCGCCTCGAGCGTGGTTCGAGCGTCGGCCGCTACCTGATCCTCGACGTCATCGGCGAGGGTGGCATGGGCGTGGTCTACGCGGCGTTCGATCCCGAGCTCAATCGACGCGTCGCGGTCAAGCTGCTCCAGGCGCGATCGACCGCGGCCGCGGACCGGAAGGAAGCTCAGACGTGGCTCGTGCGCGAGGCGCAGGCGCTCGCGCTGCTGTCGCATCCCAACGTCATCGAGGTCTATGACGTCGGTACGTTGCCGGGTGAGCGCGTGTTCGTCGCGATGGAGCTCGTCGCCGGCGACACGTTGCAAGACTGGCTCGAGCAACCGCGCGCGTGGCGCGACGTGCTCGCGGTACTGCGCGAGGCCGGCGCCGGGCTCGCGGCCGCGCATGCTGCCGGGCTCGTGCACCGTGACTTCAAGCCCGGCAACGTGCTGGTGTCGGCGATGGATGGTCGCGCGCGGCTGATGGACTTCGGGCTCGCGCGGCTGGACTTCGGGCCCGCGCGGCTGAACGCCAAGGCCGTGCAGGCTCCCAGCATGTCGCGCGGCTCCGACGCGAGCATCGAGCTCCAGAGCCCGCTGCACCAGAGCCTCACCATCACGGGCTCCGTCCTCGGCACGCCGGCGTACATGGCGCCGGAGATCTACGACGGCATGCTGGCGGATGTGCGCAGCGACCAGTTCGCGTTCGGCGTGACGCTGTACGAGGCGCTGTATCGCGTGCGACCATTCAGCGAGAAGCAGCTCGCGGCCGATCGCACGGCGCCGCCCGTGCCGCGCGATCCACCATCGGATACCAGGGTGCCCGCCGCGATCGAGCACGTCGTGCGGCGCGCGATCGCGGGCGATCCGGCGGCGCGGTTTCCATCGATGGATGTGTTGCTCGCCGAGCTCGCGATCGATCCTTTGCGCAGGCGCCGGCACGTCATGGTCGGCGCGGGGATCGCGATCGCGCTCGGCGGCGCGGCGACCGCGGGCTTTCTGATCTCGCAACATGGTGCGGCACAAGCGCAGGCTGCGCCGCCCAGGTGCACAGGCATCGCGACACGCCTCACCGGCGTGTGGGATGCCGCCACGAAGGCTGGTGTCGAGCATGCCTTCGCGGGCCAGCGGGGGTTCGCACCGAAGATGTTCCAGACCACGAGCGCGGCGCTCGATGCCTACGCGGCGGAGTGGACCGCGGCGGCGACCGACAACTGCGAGGCCACGCAGCTACGTGGCGAGCAAGCGGAGGATGTCATGGGGCTGCGCCAGGCCTGCCTCGACGATCGGCTCGCCGAGCTCGGTGCGGTGACCAAGCTACTCGCGGAGTCCGACATGAACCTCGTCGACAAGGCCGACAAGGCGGTGTGGGCACTCGAGCCGGTGCGGCGGTGCGCGAACGTCGCGGCGCTGCGCGCACCATCGCAGCCGGCGCCGGAGCTCGCCGACAAGCTCGCCGCGGTGCGCACGCGGCTCGCCTCGGCGAAGGCGCTGCTGAACGTCGGCAAGTACGATGGCGCGATCGCAGGTGCAAGCTTGGCACTCGACGATGCGCGTGGCGCCAGCTACCAGCCGCTCGTCGCCGAGGCGCAGTTCGTCCGCGGCTTCGCACTCATGGGGGCGCAAAAGGCCCCCGATGCTGCAAGAGCGCTCGGGGATGCCGTGTGGACCGCGCTACGCGGCCGGCGCGACGAGCTAGCCGCCCGGGCCGCGCTGTCCGCGGCACTGGTGTCCGCGAGCGGTCTCGCGCGTCCTGATGAGGCCAGGCTCTGGCTCTCACTGGGCCAAGCGATCGCGGCGCGCCTACCCAACGAGCGCGAGCTCGATCAGATCGCGCTCGAGGTCGAGGGCACCGTTGCGGGTGAGCGCGGTGACATGATCGCGGCGGTCGCGGCACACGGGAAGGCGCGCGATCTCGGCGAGCAGATCTACGGCAAGACCGGCGTGAAGTTGTGGAAGATCGAGCACGCGCTCGCCGTGACCTACGGGAGGACTGGTGCGTGGGGCGATGCGATCCCGCACTTCGAGCGCGCGCTCGCGCTGCGCGAGGCGGCCGTGGGGCCCGACCATCCCGACGACGTGCTCGTGCTGTCGGGGCTGGGGGTTGCCTACCAGCGTGTCGGCGAGATCGCCAAGGCAAAGGCGGCGTACGCGCGCGCCCTCGCGGTCCGCGAACGCACCTTCGGCCCCCAGAGCCCCGCGCTCGTCGTGACACTCAACAATATCGCCGATCTCGCACGCGAGTTGGGCGATCTCGCGGCGGCGACCTCGGGTATCGAGCGGGCGAAGTCGATCGCCGAGGCCGCGCTCGGGCCCAAGCATCCCGTCTATCACACCGTCGTCACGACGCTCGGCGAGATCCAGTTCGCGGCCGGCAAGCGTGCCAAGGCCAAGCGCACGCTCGATGACCTGATCGTGCTCGAGACCGCCAACCAGTCGCGCATGTTGCCGACCACGCTCGCGGTGCGCGCCGAGATCGCGCTCGGCGAGTCGATGTGGGCCCATGCGCTCGGCTTCGCCGATCGTGCGATCGCCAGCCTCGAGGCTTCAGGTGGCAGGAACAGCGCCGACCTGTGGCGGCCGCTCGCCGCGCGGGGTCGCGCGCTGGTCGCGCTGAAGCAGCCCAAGGAAGCGACGGTCGCTCTGACGCGGGCCGTCGAGATCGGCACCAAGGCCAGCGTCAAGCCAGAGGACCTTGGACCGGCCCGCGCCGCCCTCTCCGCGCTCCCGTCACGATGAAGTGACTGGCCCGATTCGCGCCTCCGTGGGTCACGCCGCCAGCGCATCGGCGGTGATGACGTCCAGCTCGAGGTGACGTCGCCAGAGCACGCGCGCGAGTCGCGCCTCCGGCGCGTCCCGCGGGGCAGCTGACCGGGCCGAGTGAGTTATCAGGTGACCCCATGGCGCTCGCCCCCGGCAAGCGGATCGGCAAGTACGAGCTGCGGCGCAAGCTCGGCGAAGGCGGCTTCGGATTCGTGTTCGTGGCGAACGACACGTCGCTCGACCGCGAGGTCGCGCTCAAGTTCCTGCGCGCTGAGCACACTGCGAACGTCGAGATCCTGCGCAGGTTTCTGCAGGAAGCGCGCTTGGCGGCGAAGATCGTCCACCCTGGTATCGTGACCGTGTTCGAGTGCGGTCAGATCGCGGGCACTGGCTCGGTGGTCGACGGCGTCGCGTACATCGCGATGGAGCTGTTGCATGGCGAGAGCTTGAGCTCGCGGCTCGAGCGCGCCGGGCGGCTGCCGGCTGCGAGCGCGATGGTCATCGCCTGGCAGGTCGCGTCCGCGCTCGAGGCGGCGCACGCCGCGGGCATCGTCCACCGCGACCTCAAGCCCGACAACATCTTCTTGTGCACGGATCCGACGATGCCGGGCGGCGAGCGCGTGAAAGTGCTCGACTTCGGCATCGCGAAGCTGGCGACGGCGCAGGGCACGGCGTCACAGACGCGCTCGATGGTCGTGATGGGCACGCCGCCTTACATGTCGCCGGAGCAGTGCCGCTCGGCCGCGCACATCGATCATCGCAGCGACATCTACGCGCTCGGCTGCATCGTGTTCGAGCTGGTGTGCGGCAGGCCCCCGTTCGAGGGCGAGGCCGGCGAGCACCGCCCGGCTCGCGCTCGGCGCGGTCGTGGTCGTGGTCGTCGGCGGCTCGCCGCCAGCGGCGTGTGGCTCGCAACGCGAGGGGACGGCCCCGCGGCCGCGCCGTTGTCGTCGCCGCCACCGTTCGCGACGGCGCCCAAACCCGCCGCGCCCGAGACGATCACGATCGCGATCGACGCCACCCCGAAGGCCGAGGTGTACGCGTTCGACGGCCGCCTGCTCGGAACCACGCCGTACATGCGCTCGCAGCCCCCCCTCGATGGCTCGGTCGTGTTCCTGCTCAAGGCCGACGGCTATCGCGATCAGCGCGTCGAGTTGCCCGCCGACGGGAGCACGCAGCGCCAGGTCCGGCTCGAGTCCGTTCCGAAACGCAACCGCCGGAGCCGGCGGCCGCCAAGCCGCCGAAGCCCGCGGCGAAACCAAAACCGCAGCCGCAACCGAAACCGAAGCAACCCGAACCGCACGCGCCAGCGCCGCCGCATCCGGCGCTGAAGCCCGGCGACATCGTCGAATGATGCGGAGCGCGATCGCCCTCGTCGTCGTCGCATGGTTCGCCACGCGCGCGGCCGCCGACGACAAGAAGCAGGCCGACGTCCACGTCAAGCAGGGCGTCGTCTACTTCAAAGCGCAGCAGTACGACGACGCGATCGCCGAGTTCAAGAAGGCGTACGAGCTCGACAAGCAATCCAAGACGCTGTTCAACATCGCGAACGTCTACTACCAGAAGGGCGACTTCCAGAGCGCGGTCGACTTCTTCCAGCAATACCTGGGGGTCGATCCCGACGGACCGTTCGCGAAGCAGGCGCTCGAGTTCTCCGCCGACGCCAAGCGCGCGCTCGCCGAGCAGGCGGCGCAGCAGAAGGCCGCCGCGGCCGCCGCGCGCGTCAAGCAGGCGGAAGCGTTCGCGCAGACCGGGTCATGGCGCAGCGCCGGCGACGAGTACCGCGGGGCCGCCGACGTCAGCGGCGAGCCGGAGTACCTGATCGCGGCCGGCGACGCNNNNGCGTACCTCGACAAGGTACCGGCCGGCGAGCACAGCGATCGCGTGCGCGCAGACCTCGCAGCGGTCACGAGCGAGATCGACAAGGCGCAGGCCGTTTGTGCTCGAGAATGGCGTCCTGGTCGAAACCACAGCCCATGTCCGTAGCGGCTTATTCCGGTAAGGAGCACGCCGTACATTATAAACTCAACTCCCATTCAGTCATCCGCGAACGGAGAATCGCGAACGGAGAATCGCGAACGGAGAATCGGGGTCGCAGAACCTTCGGACTGTCAACTGGCATTCGCCGCTGGCTTGAGCACGGCCACCGCTCGTTGGCGAGCCCGCGCCGGGCTGGTGGAGGCACGGCGGCGGCGATCGCCAGCAGGTGCGGTGAACTCGAGCCCAGTCGAGCGCGAGCTTCGGTGTGCAGGTCGCTGGCGAGCAGGTCGAGCTCGCGGGTTGGGGTTGGCGGCGGCGATCCCGGCTGCGTGCGCGACGCTGCGCGACCGCGTAGTGCGGGCCTTCTTGAAGCTGAGCCCCATCTCGAGGCCGGCAGCATGAGCGGCCTGCAC
>VBLP01000231.1:6593-6857 GCA_005887925.1 Deltaproteobacteria bacterium
CCTTCCCTTACTGCCCATTCTAGCGGCGAGTGTCTGCTCGGTGAGCCCAGCAGATTCCATGGCATCTCTGAGTTCCGCCGCAAAGAGTTCCTTGAGAGCTAGGGCATGGACCTCATCATAGATGCCCTGATCACGGAGGAAGTCGTTGAAGTCGGATCCGATGTTCTTCTTGTTCATGGTCATCTACCCTTCTTGCGCTTACGAGCTAGGGCGATCTCCGCTGGCGGGGTCTTCTGGTTCTTCTTGATGAAGGCATGGAGCAGC
>VBLP01000232.1 GCA_005887925.1 Deltaproteobacteria bacterium
CGCGACTTCCTCGACGGCTATCCCCGCTCGGCCCGCGCCTGCGAGGCCAGCGCCATGCTCGGCTGGCTGCTGATCGGTGCCCGCAGCTACGACGAGGCGTCCCGCCGCTTCACCGCGGCCTCCGGCGACCCCGATCCGGCGATCCGCAAGAGCGCCGAGGCCGGCCTCGACGCGCTCGCCCGGCGCAAGCGCTGAAGCCTAGAACAGCTGGGACAGCCGAACGTAGATCATGCGGCCGATGAAGTCGTAGGTCGCCGCGTCGGAGTTGGCGGCCGGGGCGTTGTAGACCACGGGAGGCGTGGCGTCGAAGACGTTGTTGATGCCGAGCTGCAGCGTGGTCCTGCCGAACCGGGGCCGGAAGTCGTAGGCGCCGAACAGGTCGAGCTTGACGTAGCGGTCGACGTCGCGCGACGCGGTGGCGAGGCTGTGGGCGCTGTTGCAGTCGTTGCCGGCGCACTCCTTGTATGTGCCGACAAAGCGGAGGGTGAAGCCGCCGGACGCGCCGCTCGGGTGCACCCAGCTGCTCGACAGGTTGGCCTTGTACCGCGGATAGACGCCGAGGTCGTAGAACCCGACGCCGTGGATGACCTGGAGCGAGGTGTCGAGGTCGTAGCTGAGCAGGTACTGGGCCTCGAGGCCGGTGTGGATCCGGCTGAATCCGGCGAACCGGGTGTCATGCCACACGGCGAGATCGATGACGGACGTGGTCGTGCGGGTGACGTTCTGGAGGACCTGATCGACCGAGCTGATCCGGTGGGTGATCGGATCGCGGTGGATCTGGTCGCAGTACGACTGCACGGCGCGGTCATAGCAATTGGCAAAGATGGTCTGGACCCCGAGTGTCTCGATCGCGTGGTGAATGTCGAAGTGCCAGTAGTCGGCGGTGAGCGCGAGGCCCTTGACCTGGGGCGGCTCGAACACGACGCCGATCGTGGTGGTGGCGGCGGTCTCGGCCCTCAGATCGGGATTGCCGCCGACCACGGACAGCTGCTGGTTGGTGTTGAACCTGCTGCCGGCCGGCACGCCCTGCGCGGCGCACTGGGCCTCGACCCTCGGATCGAGGACCTTGGCACCGCCGCCCACGCTGGGCGGCCCGGTGTCGCACGGGTCCTCGGCGACGGAGTTGCGTTCGGTCCGGCCGCGGAACAGGTCCGCCACGGTCGGTGCGCGGAACGCGGTGGCATAGGTGCCGCGCACGGCGATGCCCTGGACCGTGCGGAACAGGCCCCCGGCCTTGTAGGTCCGGCTCGAGCCGAAGCGATTGTCGCGGAGCGCGCGGGCGCCGAGGTCGAGCTCGACCCACCTCGCGAGGCCCTGGCCGGAGATCGGCACGATCGCCAGCTCGCCGAAACCCTCGGTGACACGGAACTCACCGTCGGTGGCCCTGGCCTCGTTGTCGGTGGTGTCGCCCGTGATGGAGAGTGTGGGCGGTACCAGGCCGCCGACCTCGTGGCGATAGTCGGCGCCGAGCGACATCGAGATCTCGCCGTGGTTGGGCAGCGCGGCGATCCGGCCGCTCGCGGTGGCGAGCACGGTGTACATGGTGTCGGTGCCGCTGCCCAGATCGTGGACGCCCAGCTCGTCGAATCCCAGGTGCGTCAGCTGCTCCGGCGGGATCGTGCCGGCGGGCGCGAGCAGGTTGAGCGGGATGCACGGGATGAGGACGACGCCGCAGCCGCCTATCGTACATCGGGGGATGGCATAGATGATCTGGGTCGAGCGGTCACCCGGCACGCGGACGCAGATCGGGTTGCCGGCGGTGTCGAGCATGCTCGGCCCGAGGGCGTCGGCGACGCGCGACCTGCGCAGCTGGCCGGTGGTCCCGGCGATCGCCTCGGTGGAGCCGAGGTTGGCCGACACCTCGTACTTCCAGTTCTCGAGCGGGCCCCACGACCCGGGGACATCGCCGGTGATGCCGGCGACAAAGCGGCTGGTGCTGACGCGATCGATGTACTGCTGCGGGCCGAGCTCGGACATCCGGCGGCGGTAATCCAGGATGTCGCCGCCGAGCGGATTGTACAGGCTGTCCTTGCTGATCGGGTCGTCGGCCACGAACGCCACCGGCGACAGCCGGCGATCGCTGTCGCGGCGCTGGTACAACGCCTCGAGGAACAGCGCGACGTGGTCGTTGACCCGATTGCCCGCGGTCGCAAAGACGTTGTAGTGGAGCGACGGCGTGTACAGATAGTTGCCCGCCGCATCGTTGTACTCGTCGCGCGGCTCGATGAAGTCGGCCCAGCCGCCGTTGCCGTCGGGCTTGCACACGTTCGAGGCGCACCCGGGGGGCTGCACGCCGCCGGGACCGAGCGACGCCACGTCGAGCCGGCCGCCGGGAGTCGCCAGCGACGTATGGCGGGTCTCCGTCCTGGCCGTGAAGTCGTAGCTCCTCTGGAAGGCGGAGAATGCGCGGTCGCTGGCGAACACCGGGTAGTGGCGCTGATAGCCACCCGAGACCACCAGATAGGTGCGCCTGTCGCTCGTGGTCAGGCCGGTGACGAAGCTGGCGTCGTACTCGGTGCCGTCGCCGCGCTGCGACGTGCTGGTCAACAGCGAGATCTCGATACCGTCGAACTGCGGGCGGGTGATCAGGTTGACCACCCCGCCGATCGCGTCGGCCCCGTACAGCGCCGAGGCACCGTCCTTCAAGATCTCGACGCGCTCGATCATCGGCAGCGGGATCGCGTTGATGTCGACGGCTGCGTCGGCGCCGGAGCCGCCGTTGACGACGCGCCGGCCATTGAGCAGCACGAGGGTCCGGGGTGCGCCGAGGCCGCGCAGGTTGATGCGGGTGGTGCCGTCGCCGCCGGCATTGACCTGCGCGTTGCCGGCATTGGATTGGATCGGCAGTGACTGCAAGATATCGCCGAGCGTGGCGCGGCCCGACGCGGTGAGGTCGGCGCGGGTCACGATGGTGACGGGCGCCCGGCCGGTGAACAGCTTGTGCTCGATCGTCGAGCCGGTCAGCGTGATCACCTCGGTCTTGCCATCGTCGGTGCCATCCGCGGGCTGGCCGGGAGGCTTCGCCGGCGGGGCCGGAGGCAGCGAAATCGGCGGCGGCGAAACCGGCGGCGAAGTGGGTGCATCGTCGGGGGACTGGGTCGGCGCAGCGCTGGGTGGCGGCGTCGGTGGATCGCCGGGGGGCGGCTCCGGTGGCGCATCGCTCGGTGGCGGAGCCGGCACATCGCCGGGCGGTGGGTCGGGGGGCGGATCGCTGCGTGGCGGATCGGGAGGCAGCTGCGCGATCCGCCGGCCGGGTGGCGTCGGATCCGATCGGCGGTGCGTCGACTGCGGATCTCGCATGCGCAACGAGCCCGGTACGCGGTTGTCGGCAGCGGCGGATGCGGCGGATGCGGCGGCAAGGCACACGATGGCAGCCTGCTTCACCGTGCCCATCGTGCACATGTACGTCAGAACGTCAGCACGACCATGCCGCCGCCCGCGAGCGCGGCGCCGCCGACCGCAGTCGCGACCGCATAGCCCGGCCGGCTGTCGTCGAGCAGGTACAGCGTGCCGCCGACCAGCGCGCCGGCCACGCCGACCGCGACCAGCGCGATGCCGATCCGGCTGGTGCGGCGGTCGCGCGCCGCGACCTCGCGCCGGGCATCGTCGGCCACGCGCTGGATCGCCGCGGTCTGCTCCGCGGCCTCGTCGGGCAGCCGGTCCGGCAGGTTGTTGAGCAGCCGGAGCTCGGCCAGCGTCGCGCCGCGCATCGCCTCGCTGACGGTGCAGACATCGCAGCGCTCGGATTCCTGGTCGACGACCCGGCCGGTGTCGGTGCGGACCAGCGTGACGACGTAGCCAAAGCTCGTGCCCGACCCGGTCAGCGCGGCGAGCAGCACCAGCTCGGTGCCCGACTGCGCGCGGATCTCGCCGAGGCAGCGCCCGACCAGGCAGCCGTCGGTCCACTTGGTGGACCGGCTCATCGCCTGCTTGAGGTACGCCGGGCCGGCGACCCGGAACCGCTTGGTGTCGATCTGCTCCTCGAGCTGGCGCTGGAAGTTGGTCCGGACCTCGTCGGACATGCCCTCGACCCGGACCTCGAGGATGCCGACCATGCGGCGGCTGTCGACGGCGATCGGCCGGCTGCGCACCCCGGTACCGTCGGGCGGTGGCGCCGGTGCGGGGCGCTCGTCGCGTTCACTCGGAGGTCCAGCGCTCGCCACGCCGCCCAACAGCAACAGCACAGCGACCAGCCAGACCCGGATCACGCGTCGTCGACTTGTTTGATGAACTGCTTCATCAGTCCATCGATCATGAGGTTGCGATCGGTGACCTGGTACTTGCCGTCGCGCCAGCCCGCCTGGATCTCGAGATAGCGCTTCTCGTGGTCGGCGATCACGGCCTTGTAGGCGCCGACCTTGTTGATGATCGACTTCCGGTTGCGCACGAAGTACGACACCATCGGAAGAGCGAGCAACAGGCCGGCTCCGATCGCGACCTTCTTGGTGCCCGAGCCGTCGACGACCGAGTCCTTGGCCAGCGCGAACGAGGTCTGCCCCGCAGCGATCAGCAGCGCGATGAAGTTGCCCTTCCGCGTGGTCCAGCTGCGGTCGTAATACTCGCGGATCGCCTGCTTGAGGAACGCGTCCCACGTGGTGTAGAGCCCCTGGGCGCTCGGCGCGGTGTCCTTGGAGGGCTCGGCCACCAAGGGAGCTTACCACTCGGGTTTGACAGGGGTACGTCCGTCGCCCAGATTCGAGGGCATGACATCCACGAGGTCAGGGCTCCGGCACCACCCCCGAGTCCTCGCCCTGAGCCTGGCGCTGGTCGCGGTGACCGCAGGCCGCGCGCGCGCCGATCTCACCGCCGGCCGCGACAAGCTGACCGCCGGCGACTACAAGGCAGCGATCGCCGAGCTCGGCAAGGTCACCGGCAGGGATCAGCCGGCCGCGCGGCTGCTCCTGGCGCGCGCCCAGATCGCCACCGGCGACTACCCCGGCGCCGAGGCCACGATCGCGCCGCTCGCCCAGGGCAAGGGGCCGCAGGCGATCGAGGCGCGCCTGGTGTTCGGCGATCTGCGCCGGGTCACCGGCCGGACTCGCGACGCGCGCGCCGACCTCGAGCAGCTCGCCAAGGACCACCCCGACGACCGCGCGATCCGCACCGCGCTCGGCGAGGTCCGCCACGCGCTCGGCGACGTGGTCGGCGCCAAGGCGCTGTTCGACGAGACGATCAAGGAGAGCGACGCCAACCAGCTCGACCTCGACGATCCGGTCCAGACCTACCAGCTCGCGGTCGCGGCGCGCTACACCTCGCAGTACCAGCTCGCCAACGACGCGTTCCGCGAGACCGTCCAGCTCCGGCCGCAGGACACCCGCGCCGGCGTCGAATGGGCCGACCTGTTCCTCGAGAAGTACGCCGCGCAGCTCGCCGAGCAGACGCTCGAGGACGTATTCAAGATCAACCCCAACGACCCCGAGGCCCACGCGGCGATGGCCGAGGTCATCGTCGAGACCCGCTACGACCTCGCGGCGGTGCGCCACCACCTCGACGCCGCGCTCGCGGTCAACCCGAAGAACGCGCGCGCGCTCCGGGTCAAGGCGTCGATCGAGATCGACCAGAACCAGTGGGACACCGCCGGGAAGACGCTCGATTCGGTGCTCGCCGTCAACAAGGACGACGTCGAGGCGATCGCGATGAAGGCGACGATCGCGTGGCTGCGCGACGACACCAGGACCTACGACGCCGAGGTCCAGCGCGCGCTCGCGATCGATCCGGCTTACGCCGCGCTGTATCGCGTCGTCGCGCGTTCCGCCGTCCGCGAGCACCGCTACGTCGAGGCGATCGAGCTCGAGAAGCGCGCGGTCACGCTCAGGCCCGACTTCTACGAGGCGATGGCCGGCGTCGGCCTGGGCTACCTGCGGCTCGGCCTCGAGCGCGAGGGGCTCGACTGGCTCGACCGCTCGTGGAAGGGCGATCAGTACAACGTGCGGACCTACAACACCCGCACGCTGTTCAAGCAGACGATCCCCAAGGAGTACAGCTTCGGCACCAGCAAGAGCTTCCGGATCCGCTACCACAACGACGAGAAGGCC
>VBLP01000234.1 GCA_005887925.1 Deltaproteobacteria bacterium
TGCGAAACCGTCGAGACATGCGCTGCCCTGAATTTTGCGAGCGCCGTCCGGTCAAGATCCTCGAGATTCAGCCCGAGAGCCTCGACGGTTCCGGACGTCGGCCGGTCGAGCCCGATCATCAGGCGGAGGAGCGTGGACTTTCCGGATCCGGATGGCCCGGTGACGACGTGAATGCCGCCCCGTGGGATCTGCGCATTGAGCGTCCGGATGGCGGTGATGGTTCGGACGCCTCGTCCGTACGATCGACCGACATCCTGCAGCCGGACGACAATCTCGCCCCTCGGGGTTACTGCGGTTCGTGAGAGGGCTGCTGGCGGTGAGGGCAGATCCGGCGCCAGCCAGCCGCTCGGGTCCACGATCCGACGCACGCTCCCGTTCTTCCGGGGGCTCGTTTCCGCGATGAGTCGACCCTGATGAAGGTGGACGATCCGGTCGGCGATCCCCTCGACGAGGACGTCGTGCGTCACAATGATCGCGGTCATCCCTTCCTGGTCGACGAGCTCCCTGAAGAGCATCAGGACCTCGTTTGCATTGGCTCGATCCAGCTCGCCCGTCGGCTCATCCGCGAGCAGGATCGCGGGCCGCGCAGCCACTGCCGCCGCGATCGCCACCCGCTACTGTTGTCCGCCTGACAGCTGGGATGGGAGCGCGGCCATTCGATCCCCGAGCCCCACGCGTTCGAGAAGGTCGCCGACACGCTTCATGCGCTCCACGCGCGGCCAACCTCGCAACCGGAGCGGCAGTTCGACGGCCTCCCGCGCCGACAGGTACGGTGAGATCGACCGCCAATAGTGCTGATCCACCATCGCGACGCAGTGTCGTCGATGCCACGCCAGGTCACGACTGGTCGCCCGGCTCAGGTTGCGTCCATTGACGACGAGCCGGCCCGCCGACGCGACTTCGAGGCCGGCCAGGAGTCGCAACAGGGTCGACTTGCCCGACCCGGAGGGGCCGAGGATCCCGATCATGTCCCCTGTTCGAACGCTCAGATCCAACCCACGCAGCGCCGTCACGTTTTCGCCTTCGCCGGCGTAGATGTGGAACAGCGAATCGACGACGATCGCTCCGTCCGCATCGACGATCCGTCCGGCCGGTTGCATCAGTCGGCCTCTCGAAGCAAACCGCCTGCGTACTGTCGTCGCGCGACGAGCCCGATCACACTGACGAGCGTGACGACCACGACCACGACGATCGCGACGAGCCCTGCGAGAGGGAGCACCACCAGGACCGGCGGAACGACGGCCCGGCCGTCGGGAGTAGCCGTCAGCGTGCCCGTCGCCAGACCGAGCAGTCCAGATCCGAGCGCCAACCCGAGGGCGAGCGCCACGGTCGCGATCGATACCGGCCGGGCAATGATCAGGCGCTGAAGCGCTGCCGGGGAGACGCCCTGCTCCTCGAGGTCGGCGAGGTCACCCCGTTCGTCCCGCAGATCGGCCGCGGTGCTCATCAGGATGCCTGCGAACGCGAGGATCAATCCTGCGATGGACCCGATGAGGAATGCCACAATCGCGCCGATCTCGATCGGATCCGTCTCGCCTGCCGCCTCGAGAGCGGCACGGGTCTGGACGACAGTCGGGGCGAATGGGCGGCTCGAGATGGCGGCGGAAACCACGGAATCCTGCCGGTCGCCAGCTGTCCGGACGAGGACCTCGTTGGGATCCCCGAGACCGGGGACCTCTGCATTCAACGCGGTCATCAAGGGCGCCAGGTCCATGACCGCGAAATCCCGCCGCGGCTCGGTGATCGTCGGAAACCACCTTGCGGCTGCGATCGGTCGAAGAGAAATGACGTCAGTTGGGCCGATCTTGACCTCAAGACTGGGTGGGGTTCCCGCAGCGAGGTAGAGATAGTCGCTGACGATCGCCGGAAAGGTCCGGCCGTCGGTCGGAGCCGCGGCTCGAAGGAAGGCCACCGCTTGCCCAGGCGACAGGTCGACGACGGCACCCGCGGCAGGCAGGCCGAGCTCTGGCATGTCATCGACCGCAATGGTCAGATGGTGGCGTCGCCCGAGGTCCTCCTCTTCCAGGCTGACGAGAAGCCCAATGACTTTCCAGCCGACCGGCTGGCCTGGTTCGAGACGGCCGGCTTCGATGTCGTTGAACAGCGGGCGACTGAAGGATTGTCGACCGCTGCTGCTGATGGAGCCGAGGCCGATCCTGCGGATCTGACCATCGGCCGTATCGACTACCGCCTCGACGACAACAGGCGACGAATCGAAGCCATCGCCCGTCGTCGCCGTGACGGTGACATCCAACCGCCGAATGCCGGCCGGCAAGGGATGTCCCGGCTGTTGCCACGGTCCGTCGTCAGAGATCGCCCGCGCGAGATCGCCCGTCGTTGCCGCTGCGAAGTCCGTCCGCCATCCACTGAGCTCCGGCAACGCGCCGGGCTGGAGGCCGACGACGGTAAGTGGCTGGCCACCGACCGTGAACCCTTCGAACTTCAGCACCGGATATGCCCTTACATCGGGCCCGAGCGCGCCGTCGGAGAGCGGCGTGATGACGCGCGAGACGAACGACCTGTCGTTGCCGGTGGGGTCGATCCGGACGTCCATGCCGGTCGCGAACGCAGCCTGATCGACGGCCGTCTGATGCGCCGTCGTTGCGTAGCCGAGCCCAACGACCAGCGAGCTCATCGCGAGCGTCATCAAGGTCAGGGTCGCCGCCGGCCGTAACGGCTCGCGGGCCATCGAGATGACCGCGAGACGGAGGCTCAGTGGCGCGCGCGACGTTAGCCGTGCAGCCACCATGAAGACTCGCGGCAGGATGGCAACGCCGAGAGCGATGACGACCAAGGCGATCATCGACGGCACGAGGACCGTCCATGGCCCGCGTGCGGCGATCTCGATGCTGCTGAGCGGCCCCCGCGTTGCGCGATCCCAGCTGGCGACTGCGAGTGCGGCGATCAAACCGATAAGCACTTCCCGGGATCGGATGAATCGACCGGATTTGGGCCACGCGCCAATGGCCACTGCAATCATCGATGCAATCGCCGCGCCCGCCACGAGCATCCAGGATCCTTCCTGGCTGAACGTTCCAGCGAGGAGGTCGGTCCAGGATGTGGGGCCGCCGGAGGCAATGGCGGCAATCGAGGCGCATGCGAGCACGATTCCGATCACGACGCCAACCACCGTCGGCGCGACTGCGTCGACGACGACGAACCAGACCATCTGCAGCCGGCCGCCGCCGTATCGAGCCAGTCGAGCGTGTTCCGCCGCGACGTCAGCCCGGCCGACGGTTCCGGCAAATGCGGCGAACGCCAGGAGCATCGTGAAGATCATCGATCCGACAAATGCAATCCGACCGGTCAGGACCGCCGTCGCGGTCGAGGCAGCCTGGATCGCCTCATCGGGAGGCTCGACGACCATCGTTCGGTCGGCCGTCGGCACCGACCGCTCCATGTCCGTGAGCGCATTCGACAATGCCTGGATCGACCAGGGATGGACGCGCTCGGGAACCAGCGTTGCGATCCAGTAGCTCGTCCGTGGCAGGGTCGCCAGCCGGCCATCAGTCGTGGCACCGACGCCGTTGATCAGGACGATCGGACTGGTGCTCGCCGGAGGAAACGAGAACGGCGCCTGCGTCCGCAGCTGGGCGGCGCCCACCACGGTGACGTGAAGCTGGCCGAAGTCGAAGCTCGCCGGCAATTGACCGACATCGTCGGGGGATTCAACGAGGACGGCAGCTTCGCATGCTGCGTCCGGCCGACACGGCCGCGGCAGCCGGCCGACGACCGCCGTCGTCCATCGATCGACGTCGTCGAAGGCGAGCGCGGTCGTCGTCCCGGCATCCAATCGGAACCAGGTGATGCGCATCACTGGGTCGACTTCGCCCGACAGCACTGCGAGGGCGGCCCCGGCCAACCCGTCCGATGGCTCGTCATCGGACAGTTGCTCCGAGGTCCGGGCGACGACCACCGAACGCGCAACCGCGGTCCGCTCGGCCAGAGCGTCATGAATGGCCCGGTCGGCCGCACCGGTGTTCGCACCGAGCAACGCGCCCACGACGCCGATGTTCGCAGCAACCGCGATCGCCACGAGCAGTGTCTGCCCGACCCGCCGCCGCATCCGACGGAGGACGACGTCGATGATCGCCCGGGCACTTCGCAGACGCATCATCGGAATGGCGAGTCTACCGGCGCGCGGGCCGTGCGGGCAGATCGGCGGTTGCGCTCACGCCCGGCAGGGCGGCGCGGGCAACTCAGATGCGAAGACGACACTCAGGATCCAGACTGGGTCGAAGGCGCCGCCCACCAGCGGGAACCGCGCGATCGCCGCGACCCCGTAGGTCGGCATGTACGGGGCAATGTCCTGCATGACCGACGGGAGGAGGCTCACCGGGATGAAGAGGCCACCGAAGAGCGAGAAGACAGCGAGGATCGGGCCGATGACCTGCATGACGTTCTCCGACGGCAACAGGTAGCCCATGAACAACCCGAACGACGCGAAGACGAACGACGCGGCCCAGGCCAGGACCCCGGTCAGCACCCACGTGGCGAGCGCCATCTGGACGCCGTCGAGGATGCCCGCGGCATACACCACCGCCACCGAGACAAGCCCCAGCAGCATGGCCGTGACGAGCTTGATCGCGATGTAGGCGGCGGGCCGCAGTGGCGTGAGCCGCAACTGCCGGCTCCAGCCAAGGGCCCGCTCGATCGAGACCCGCGCGCCACCCGAGGTCGCGGCCAGCATCGCCCCGTACACGGCGATGCCGATCAGGGTCGTGGCGGCCGTCAGGCCGGTCAGGCCCGGCCCTGCGGCGCCTCGTCGAGTGGACTTGAACAGCAGGAAGAGCACGACCGGCACGACCAGGGTCGCCACCACGGTGCGCCGGTTGCGCAGGAGCCGTCGGATCTCGATGGCAAGAAACGTCAGGTTGAACCCGCCGAGCGGCGGCACGCCTCGCGTCTCGAGCGACCCGGTCGCGCCCGGAACCCCGGCACTCACGCGGCGCTCGCGTCGGCGGTGCGGCCCCCCACCACTGCCGCGCTGTCATCTCCGGTCAGGGCCAGGAAGGCATCCTCGAGATTGTGGGTGACGATCTCCACGTCGCGCGCAGAAGTCGACGTGAGCAGATATCGTGCCACGGCATCGGAATCCATCGTCTGGATGAGGACACGGTCGCCGCGGACCTCGACGCCGCGGACGCCGGGAAGGCTCGCCAGTGTTGCCTCCTCGGCGCCGGCCAGCGTCGCTCGGACGGATCGCCCGCTCGACAGGCCGCGCACCTCGGCCGCCGTGCCATCGGCCACGATCCGGCCCTGGCGAAGGAGGATGACGCGGTCGGCGTAGGCGTCGGCCTCCTCGAGGTAATGGGTCGCGAAAAGGACCGTGCGGCCCTGTTCGGCGTCGCGACGGATC